>SLCH01000264.1 GCA_007125915.1 Syntrophobacteraceae bacterium | reverse complement strand
TGCGTTGCGCCTCTCACAAAATCCAAAACGCCCGTGACACCGGAAAAGTGGTTGTGCACCGGGGCGTCAATGGCGACCTGTCCCGTGAGGTCCATGACGGTGGCCACGTTGAGTGTGGTCATGCGGTTATGGGAAGCTATCACCGCCGGGTCATTGACGTAATCGGAGGGGTGAAATTCAATGCCCGGATTGTCGTGAAGAAACTCGTAAAGATTTGTGTCCCCGATGGCGGTGCTCGCCACCAGCTTGCCTTCGTTGAGTCCTTTCTTGCGATTGTTGATCACTCCCATGGCCACCAGTTCCATGACCCCGGGGGTGAGTGATTGCGTGTGGATTCCCAGGTCATTTTTATCTCTCAGTGCGATGAGAGTGCCCTGGGGAGTGGCCCCGAGGCCCACCTGCACCGTTGCGCCGTCATCGACGAGTCTGGCCACATTGCGGGCAATGAGCCTGGCCGATTCCGGTTCCTCAATGGCTTGGATGGAAAGGAGGTCCTCTTCCTTTTCCACAATCACATGAACATCGTTCACATGAATGAAGCTGCGTCCCAGAACACGGGGCATTTTGGGGTTCACCTGCGCGATGATCATGTCTGCGGACAAAGCTGCTGCAAAGGTGATGTCAACGGATATGCCAAGACTCATCCAGCCGAAATCGTCGGGTGGAGAAACCTGAATGAGAGCTACGTGAATGGGAATCTGGCGGCTTCTGAAAAGGTGTGGAATGGCGGAAAGGTTGATCGGAATGAGAAAGCGCTTTTGCTTGGCCAGCTCCCGGGAAATGATCGACCCCGAATAAAATGAACGGACATTGAAACTGTGCCGCGAGCCTTTATTGGCGAGCATGGTGAGAGGTATGGTCTCCAGGCTGAGAAGACGCAGAATTTCCAGATCGGTGAAACTGTCCGACTGCGCTGCCAGCTCCTTCACCAGCGCCTGAGGTTCACCGCAGGACGTGCCGATGAAAATGCGCTGGCCCGGGCGAATCATCTGAATGGCTTGAGTCGCGGTGCGCTGTTTGGCCAAGTATTCATCAGGCCAGTAACTGCTGATCATATTCACACCCCCCGGATGAACGGTTCACTCGATGAACGGTTCAAAAGATGAAGCCAAACCAATCGTGTCATCCTCATGATTCCACCTCCTTGCTGTCCGGCTGGCAAAAGTGGCCGGAGCGCGAAGACTTTTGGGGATCAGGTGCACTGGGATCTTCACAGACAAAATCCTTGAGAATGAAAAGACCCGATGTCACGCTCAATGCTTTGCGGGGCACAACTCGAATTCCACTTGGGGATCAGAGACCGGAACTTCGACAGGAGACGGGCTCGAAGGTGAGAGGTGAAACGGGTCAACAAGCGCAAAAAAAGATGTTAACAGAGATGGGTTTCAATTTCCACTCATATGATGACATTTATTTTTATCGAACCTGAGAGGTTTGATTCATGCTTGATATATTATTAAAAAAATGGTCGTATAATGCAAGGAGTGAAAAATGAAAACCGACCGCCGCAGATTCATCCTGTTGACATCCATGTTCTTTGTCTTGTGCACCTTCACCTTCCTTGTTCTGAAGGGTCCAAAAACACTCAACAAATATTTCACTTACATGGTTGGAGAGTCCAGCGCCTATGATTCTCACATCCTGATCGCCAGCAACAATTATGGATTGGACCCTCATCTCATCAAGGCCGTGATCAAAGTGGAATCACGCTTTGACCATGAAGCTGTCTCGCCCAGGGGAGCCATGGGACTCATGCAGCTGATGCCCGGAACGGCCAGTGATATGGGGGTTGTCAATCCTTATGACCCCAGAGAAAACATCGAGGGGGGAACCCGCTATCTGCGAATGCTCCTGGATCGCTTTGACAATGACCTCTCCCTGGCACTGGCCGCCTACAATGCCGGTCACACCAATGTTTTGAGATATGGCTGCGTGCCCCCTTTCCAGGAAACAAGAAATTTCCTCAAGAGAGTCATGAAATACTACGAGGAATACCAGAAGGAGTCTTGAGTATCTCCTCTGACAGTTTTCCCGTTCTTCCCGCAATTTTCTTTGGATATCCAGGGCCATTTCCGTCCAGGACCTTTTTCACCTCTGGAAATGGAAGAGCAGGGGATTCCGCCCATTGGCAGCCCTCCCTGTTCCTGCCCCGTTTCACCAAAATAATTCTTGCTTTTCCACCCCGATATTTGAGAAATTTGCTCCCTCTGAAGGAAGCTGCAAGAAAAACTGGCGGCAGGCGTCACCATATCCTTCTGAGGGGAAGGGCATCCCTGTGGATATCTGACGGGGAACTCTTGAAGGAGCCCGCAGACCGCAGCCGGTGTGGATCACCAGCGGCGGGGATGGCATGGCCCTCGCCGGGCTGAAACCACTTTTCCCGCGGACGCTCAAGAGCCAAATGCCAGGGGCAAAAACTTTTTCTTGTCCTGGACAATGGGCGCATTCACGGGGGAAAGGCATCCGCATTGGGGTTGCTTGAGATGCGGCAGTGAAATCATGCACAGGACAACAAACCATGTAAGGAGTGCACCATGGAGAAAACTTTGTCCATCATCAAACCTGATGGAGTGGAAAGGAAACTCGTAGGGGAAGTGGTCAAGCGTTTTGAAGGCGCGGGCATTCGCGTCGCCGCCATGAAGATGGTCCATCTCACCAGTGAACAGGCCAAACTCTTTTATGCCGTTCACCGGGAACGACCCTTCTACGAGAGCCTCACGGACTTCATGTCGTCGGGACCCATAGTGGCCATGGTGCTTGAGGGGGACGATGTCATCCAGAAAAATCGTGACATCATGGGTGCCACCAATTATAAAGAGGCCGCTCCAGGCACCATTCGCCATGATTTTGCCACAGACATTGAAAAGAATGTGGTGCATGGCTCCGATGCTCCTGAAACGGCCAAAATGGAAATCGCTTTCTTTTTCAATTCGCTGGAGATCTGTTGATACTCGGTGATAGGTGTTCAGTCATCTGCCATGAGGCACTGGCTGGAATTTGTTTCAAGGTGGCGCTTTCCGATTGATGGGAGCGCCACTCTTTTTGGCCAGTTTTTTCATGATCCCGAGGCCATTGCCCCGCCACACATTCATTGATGCAAGGGGGTTGGAATGTATTCCCGTCATAAAACATGGTTGTTTTTTGGGGTGATCGTCGCCCTGGCTCTTTTTTCACACGCCATTCCCGGGAAGAGGGGAGAGGCGGGAGAACCCGCAATTCAGCGCTCGGGCCCCTTTTATCCCATTCCCTATCACCCCCCTCCCCAGGAGATGACACTGTGCGGGACAAGGGTTCCCCTGGACGATCCCGAAGTCATGGAAAGGTTTGACCGGGAGTTCACCATCGTGGTCTACAGCCATGCACAGGTTTATCTGTGGCTGAAAAGAATGGAGCGCTACTTCCCCTGGATTGAAAATCAACTCAAAAAGCATGGGCTTCCCCAGGATCTTAAATTCCTCGCCGTGGCGGAAAGCGATTTGCTCCACAGGGCCGTTTCCCCCGCAGGCGCAGTGGGCCCCTGGCAATTCATATCAGGCACGGGCACCCGGTATGGTTTGGAGCAGTCCCGAGGGATCGATCAGAGGTATGATTTTTACCAGGCTACGGAGAGCGCTTTTTCTTACCTCAAAGACCTTCATGCCATGTTCGATGACTGGATTCTCGCCATGGCAGCGTATAATTGCGGGGAAAACAGAGTGCGTGCGGAATTGGCCCGCCAGAGAGTGAGCGACTATTACTCCCTCCGGTTGCCCCTGGAGACAGAACGGTATATTTTCAGAATACTTGCCATCAAGGAAGTCCTGACGCACCCGGAAAAATACGGCTACTCTCTGCCCCGCGGAAGTGGCTACACCCCCTTGCCCGAAACGGAAACGGTCTTCATCAGCCTTCCGCACGACCTGCCTGTGCAGGTGGTTGCGGAGGTGGCCGGAATGACCTACCGCCAGTTCAAAGGGATGAACCCCTCTTTCATCTCCACCGTGGTTCCCCGGGGAAGCCATCAAGTGCGCCTGCACCTGGGAAGAGGCAAGCTTTTTGTGGAAACGATAGATTCCATCAAAAACGATTTCAAGCCCCTCCGGATCGAACATCGTGTATCCAGAGGGGAGACCCTCAGCGGCATCGCCGCCAGGTACGGCGTGAGAGTGGGGGACATTCGCTCCTGGAATGATCTTCAGGGTGACGTGATTGTGGTGGGCCAGACACTCGTCATTCACAAGATACCTCAGTCCTGAGGGTCGCCTCTTGCCCGCCTTGCGGACGGCCTTTTTGAATTGGGGCCTTATGGGATCGATCGCGGGACCGGAGCATTCCCGGCGGCTGTATTATCCCGTGGGACTTGACTTCGTGCTGAGGGAGCTTTACGATTACGCGATTTTTGAGTACAAAATCATTATACTCCACAATTCTGGTGATTTATGTATGATTTGGAGAGACTTGCAGAAAGACTGCGTCAAAGCAGGTATGCCATTGCTCTGACGGGAGCCGGCATTTCCGTGGAAAGCGGCATTCCCGACTTTAGAAGCAAGAATGGCTTGTGGTCGCGCTTTGATCCCATGGAGTTTGCACACATTGACTCTTTCAGGGCTGATCCTCAAAAGATTTGGAAAATGCTTTTCGAGATGGACGTGCTGGTGGGGAACGCCAAACCCAATGCGGCGCACTACGCCCTGGCAGAACTGGAAAGCATGGGCATTTTGAAGGCTGTGGTCACTCAGAACATCGACAGCCTTCATCAGAGGGCGGGAAGCGTCAACGTCATTGAGTTTCATGGCCATGGCCGCACACTGCGCTGCGACAGGTGCCGCAAAAAGTTTGACAGGATGGCAGTGTCTTTGGAGCGATTGCCGCCCTTGTGCTCTTGCGGTTCTTCCCTCCGTCCGGAAATCGTCTTTTTCGGAGAGGACATTCCCATGGAGGCGTATCGGCAGGCGATGGCGGCGACCCGGCGCTGTGACTTCATGTTTGTCGTGGGCACTTCGGCCACGGTGGCTCCTGCATCCTTTCTGCCCAGAGCCGCCAAGGACAACGGTGCTTTTCTCTTGGAAGTCAACCTCACAAAAACCCAGCTCACGGAGAATTACTCGGACATGCACATTGCGGAAAGCGCTGCTGTCATGCTGCCCGCAATCCTTGCCCAATTGAATTCCAATGTGACTTGAAACGACCATGCACAGGTGACTGCAATGATAATGGAAAGCCTCACCAATACGGTATACGCGGCCACAGAGGCTCTGCCGGGAGCAGCGCCCGCGACAGGATCCGGTGCCCTGCACATGATGCTCCAGGCGGGGCCGATGGTCAAATTTGTACTGCTGGTTTTACTTCTCCTGTCCGTGTCTTCCTGGTGCGTGATCTTTATGAAATTCAGGGCAACGAGAAAGGCCAAAAAGGAATCACAATCCTTCATCACTTTTTTCAGGCAGCGCAAGAGCTATGCCGCCCTTTACAAAGAGAGCCAGCTGCTTCAGGACAGCCATCTGGGTGAAGTCTTTCGCCAGGGCTACATGGAGCTCAATCGATTGAGCAGGTTTGCCGAATCCAAAGGACTTCAGGGTTTAAAGTCCAATCGGGACGTCATTGTGGAAAATGTGGACAAGGCCATGCAAAAGGGCATCAGGGCCGAGAGGCAGCGCTTTGAACGGTTCCTGCCCCTTTTGGCCACCACCGCAAGCACGGCTCCCTTCATCGGCCTTTTTGGGACGGTGTGGGGCATCATGACCAGTTTTCAGGCCATCGGCATCATGGGCGCTGCCAACCTTGCCGTTGTTGCTCCCGGAATTTCCGAGGCTCTGGTGGCCACGGCCATTGGGCTGGGCGTGGCCATTCCAGCGGTCATCGCCTACAATCATTTTTCCAACGCCATTCGCATCATGGAAAATGAAATGATCTACTTTGCCGAGGATTTTCTGGATATCATTAAAAGAGATCTCGTGAAAAAAGCCAAAAGCGAGGGGGCCCCTTCCGAGCCCGTTCGGCTGGCAGCGGAGATGTGATCTCCTGCTCCCCGCACAACATTGCGCAGTGAGAACAGCCTTTTTCCCGCTGTGAGTGTGAAACCACCCTGGAGAGTCGAGACGACATGGGCATTAAGGTTGATGACAGAGGACGTGGTGGAAGTTACATGTCGGAAATAAACGTGATCCCCTTTGTGGATGTCATGCTGGTCCTGCTCATCATCTTCATGGTTGCAGCCCCCATGATGACACAAGGAATCGACGTCAGGGTCCCCCAATCGGCGGCTCCCGCCATGGCTTCCGATGAGGAGAGGCTCGTGGTGACGGTGGCCGCGGATCGGCAGGTGTACATCAACGAACATGCAGTGGACATTTCCGAAGTGGGGCTCAAGCTGGCAGCGCTGCATCAAAACCAGCCCGTGCAGCGGGGAATTTTCCTGCGTGCGGACGAATCCCTTGCTTACGGTTATGTGATGGAAGTGATGGGGCTCATTCGCCAGGCGGGGATCGACCAGATCGGCATGGTCACTGAGCCCCTTTCGGGAACCCTCCCCACCTCGAGGCAATGAACGCGGGGCAATGGCCACTGCTCCAGAGCTTTTCTCCACAGCACCCGATCTGCCGGACACCATCGATCAGGATGTTTCATCGTGGGCGCTGCCACGCCAGTCTTCTCTTTGGGCAAAGGATTCGTCAGCATGGAATCTTTGAACTATTTTCACAAAAGGCTGCCGAGAGAAAATTTTCTGACCGCCATGGGGGTGTCAATTCTTGTTCATGTGCTTGTCTTTTCCATGACCCTCGTCTCTCAGTGG
This sequence comes from Syntrophobacteraceae bacterium, assembly GCA_007125915.1. GTDB lineage: Bacteria > Desulfobacterota > Syntrophobacteria > Syntrophobacterales > Syntrophobacteraceae > SLCH01. The sequence goes on along the minus strand of SLCH01000264.1, from coordinate 13,563 downwards.
GGAGGCAAAAGACAGACGGTCGAGATGCCCTTTTCCATGGTCAGCCTCGTTTCCCTTGAAGATCTGGGGGCCATTTCCTCGCCCCTTTCCAGCGGGGTTTCCACGGCTGAAATTCCCCCTCAAACCAATCCCGAGCCTTCAGTTCCTCCACAGCCCAAGCCCGACACTTCACCGTCAGGTCCCCTTGTCCCCATAAAAAGGCTTCAGGTGGAAGAACCCAGGGCCACCACACCCAGGGAAATGGCCAAACTGGAAGCTCCCGAGGTTCCGAGGGCGGCTGATGGCCTCAGAAGGGCTCCTGCCGTTGAAAAGAACCTCGATCAGTTGATACCCAGGGCAAAGCCGGAGCCGCGGCCCACGCCCATCGTTCAGGAACCACGAACAACTGCCGCAGCATCGGGAAATGTCGGTGCACAGGCCCGTGCCGTACCCGATGGGTCTGGCACGGGCGGCTCCGCCGAGAGGGAGAGGAGCGGATCGGGAAGTCCGCAGGGCACTCAGGTTTCAGCGGCGGTGCTCAATGTTTATGCAAGCAGGGTCAAGCAGTCCATCCAACGTCATTGGCAGCTGCCCGATGCCCAGAGGATTTCAGGTCTTGAAACAGTGGTGGCCGTGGTGGTTGACAGGAATGGAAAGGTCTTGAACCTTCAGGTGGAAAAGAGATCGGGAAACGCCCTTTTTGACGAGGCGGCCCTTCGTGCGGTCAGAAGGGCAGAACCTCTGGACCCCTTCCCCGATGCCATTCAAGTGAACCAACTCGAATTTGGGATCAGCTTTCGTCCCCAGGGAATCAGTTAGAACAAACTGGTTGCAAGAAAGGAAATTGGAAAGTCATGAAAAGATTTTCTCAGCGACGGGCAGTCCACATTGCCAGAGTGTTGCTGATCTCTGTTGTCTTCGGCCTGTTCTGCGCTGGAACGGCCTGGAGTCAAAGAATCCATATCGACATCACTCAGCCCAGCTTTCAACAGATTTCCATCGCTATTCCCGATTTTAAGTTTCTCTCCGCCCAGTCACCGCAGCTGGCGCGGCAAATGGCCCAGACCCTCGGCCAGAGCCTGGAGTATTCGGGCGTTTTTCGGCCTATGGATCCTCGAGGCTTTCTTGAAGATCCCCAATCCATGGGCATGACGGCCGGCGAAATCCGCTTTCATGATTGGAGAAGGCTTGGTGCGGATTACCTGGTCAGATCCTCCTATGAGGTCCGTGGAGAGGAGCTTCGGCTGGAGGCGCGCCTTTTTGATGTGCTCAGCGGCCGCATGGTGGTGGGCAGGGTTTACGAAGGAGAATCGAGAAACTGGCAGTCCATGGTCCATCGCCTTGCGGACGAGATTCTTTATGCCATCACCGGTGAACGTGGGGTTTTTGACACTAAGCTGGCCTATGTCCAGGTGAAGGGCAATGCCAAGGAAATCTTCATCTGTGATTTTGACGGGGGCAATCCGCAGCAGGTGACCAGCAACGGCAGCCTGAACCTGTCTCCATCATGGCATCCCAACGGATCGGAGCTGGCCTTTGTGAGTTACAAGGAGGGGGCAGCGAAGATTTACAGCGTCAATGTTTTTACCGGAAGTGAAAGGCTGCTGTCGGGCCATAAAGGACTGAACATCGCACCGGCGTGGAGGCCGGGGACCTCCCAACTGGCGGCAACCCTTTCCATCTCTGGAAGCCCCGACATCTACCTCCTTTCTCCCGCAGATGGTTCTTATCAAAAACTGGTGCACAGCTGGGCCATCAATGTGTCTCCTTCCTGGTCACCCGATGGGAAGCGGTTGGCCTACGTTTCCAACGAGACGGGGAGTCCCCAGATCTATGTTTTGGACGTTTCCACAGGCGAAAAACGCCGCATCACCTTCAGCGGCAGATACAACACTTCCCCCGCCTGGTCCCCCAAGGGCGACTGGATAGCCTTCAGCGGATCCAAAGACGGACGGCACAACATCTTTATTGTGCGCCCCGACGGAAGTGACCTGCGCCAGCTGACTCACGGAGAAGGAAACAATGAATCACCCACCTGGTCGCCCGACGGACGCATGATCGCATTCAGTTCCACGCGACAGGGAGATTCCTCCATCTGGGTGCTCCTGACCAACGGCACAGGGTTGAGGCGTCTCACGGGGGAAGGAGTGCAGGAGATGCCCCATTGGTCTCCTCGTTTCAGGAGCAATTGATGGCGGGATTGGCCCGGGATAGGCTCCGGTCCGTTCCCGTCAAAAATTGTGCTGCAGTCAGATTGGTGCTGGAAAAGTGAAGTTTGGCAAACCCGTAGGATCCCTGAACGAATCACCTTGAGGAGGAAAGGAATGTCAAGAAGTTTGAGAGGGTTGGCTGTGTTTGCGTTGTTGGCCCTGGTGGTCATGAGCGTCGGTGCTTGTGCCAAGAAGGGGGTTCCTACTGCGCCCGGATTTGGAGATCCTGCCTACACGGGAGTGGGTGAGGGCATTGGTGCCGGTGCTTATGCGGGCATGGAGGATGTCCGCTGGAGGGAACTTGGAATCACCAGTGAGTCGGAAAAACGGGAGTTTTTGGCCAAGGCCGAAGCTTTTGAGAATCGAAACGTCTACTTTGATTTTGATTCCTACATGTTGAGTGATCCGGCCAAAAGAATCCTGGATGAAAAGGCTGTTTTCCTTCGTCAGTACCCGAGAGTGAGGGTGACGATCGAAGGACACTGTGACACACGGGGCACGGCCGAGTACAACCTGGCCCTGGGGGAAAGAAGAGCCAATTCGGCCATGCAGTACCTGGTCAATTCGGGCATCAATGGGCAAAATCTGACGACCATCAGTTACGGGGAAGAGCGCCCCGTTGCCTTCGGGGATGATGAGGCCTCTCACGCCAAGAATCGCAGAGCTCATTTTGTCCTGAATTACTGATTCCTGTTTTCCCGTTTTTGCCATTCCATGAATGTCGCAGCTCAGGGACGGGTGCCCTGCGCTGCGACGATCAATGAAGGTGGCTCCTATGAGTTTGAATGCTTTAAAGTATCGTTTGCCCGTGCTGATCTTTGCCATGATCAGCGTGGGTTGTGTCAGCACGCAGGAGACGGCTTCCATGCGTCACAGTTTGGCCATGCTTCATGACCGTGTGGTCAACCTTGAAAAACGTGTGGATTCAATGGGTGAAACTCAAAGCCGGCAGATCAATGCCGCAGAGCTGTATGCGCGTCTCGATGAGATGCAGGTGAGGCTGGGGGCCATGAACGGGCGCCTCGAAGAGCTGGAGCACAGGATTGGCCGAATGGCAGCAGCGTCCAGGGATGCCGGGGAGCAGTCAGTGACGGGAGCACGGCCGTCACCAGACAACCAGGAAGCCTTTGTGTCCATCAGTCCACTGGGTGGCGGTGGACTTCCACCTTCATCGCCGCCAGTAGTTCAGCAGCCAGCAGCACCCCCTGCGCCTCCACCTGTTGATCCGGAGCGGGCCCATTTCGATAAGGCCGATCAACTTTTCCAGGAAAAGAAATTTGCTGCGGCCGGAAAAGAATACGAGGCCTTTGCAAAAAAATACCCGAGATCAGAACTTGCGGACAACGCTTTGTATGCCGCAGGGGAAGCTTATTTTGCACAAAAGCAATACAGACAGGCCATCGACCTGTTCCAGCAGGTTCTGGACAAGTACCCCGACGGCGACAGGGTTCCCCATTCTTTGCTCAAACAGGGAATGGCCTTTCAGGCGATGGGCGACAGAACCGCTGCCCGGATTCTGTATCAGCGCGTGGTCCAAAGATTTCCAAACAGCAGTCAGGCCAGAGTGGCCCAAAGCAAGTTGAGCGAGCTGTGAGCCGAGAAAAGCGAGCAGCTTGGCTCATGCCTTGAAAAGGCCCTGTTCTGCTGTTTTTCAAAATTCTGTTCTTGAAAATGATTCTAGGAACCGTTGAGGATGTTCACAGAAGCTCCAATTTTTCGAACCATGTGAATGAATTTCGCCGGAAGGGGCAATTCTCTCTCCGTCAACAGAATCCCCAGAGATCTTGCCTTTTCCAGAACATCCCCACTGTCTTTTCCTTCCTGGTGATCACAGAGAAACTGGATTCTCAGGGCATCTGTCAGAGGAATCCGCAAATCCTTAAAATGGATCGACAGGGAATCCAGCTCTTCCTGAATCACGTGCCCATTCTCCCGGGAAAAGGACGCCAGGGGACCTTGCGCGTTTGACTCCCCGAACACTTCGTTGATCAACGATGCCGCCAGCTTTCTGACATAATCCATGTCATGCTGAGGAAACCGGCGTGACAGATGCTCCTTGAGCCTTCGAAAAAGGATCAGCTTCACCACATCGACGCCTTCTCTCAAGGTGGGAATCAACCCCCTTTCCGCCATTTTCTGCTCCTCAATTCAGTGGTTTTTCCCGCAATCCCATGGGAAAGGGATCATCATTGTCTCAAAGGGTTTCCAGATTGGAATCAGTCCCCCTCATGGAAATGAGCGAGCAAGAATCCATTGGAGAAAAAGCATTTATAAAGTATACTGCGGAAAATGCACAGCAAAGACCATCTTTGCCTCGATCATCTGCAGATCCTCAGTGCCCCGATTTCAGCGACTCAAATTCACTTTCCAGGCTCGGATTCATGAAGGTCCGATCATCTTGAAGATCTTGCACAACAATCAAGTGAAGAGCAAAGCGATGCTCTGAGAACGCGCTTTTTAGACCTCACATCAAAATCATTTCATCACTCCCCCCAGTGGTCTCATCAGAGGGCTGAACGCATTTGGCGACACGGGGTGCCTTTGCATCACAAGGGGGTCTCTTTTTCATTTCTGTTCTGAAAAGAAGGCGGAACCAGGTTTTCGCAAGGAGGAAAAATGGAGAGCATGAGACGGCTTGAAAGAATCCTCAGAAAACACGGACTTTCCATCGAGTTGAAGGAAATCTCTGGAACAGGCCATGAAAAAAAAGACAAAACTCAGGAGCTGGATCATTACGAGTGCCGGCTGAAGAAGTCCGGTGAAGAAATGAAAATCACCCTGCCCGCTGACTCTCTGAAGCGCACAGCCACTCCATGGGATGTTCTGTTCGTCCTGGCCATGGACGCCTCCGCCTGTGCCATGCTGGAGGGTTTTGACGAATTTCACAGGGAGATTGGAGAGTCGCTGGAACGCGCCGATGGAGCTTCCCGGGGCATGAAAGAGTTCAGGGAAGAGTATGAACACAGGTGCTCCCAAAGCCGCCGCCTCAGGGATTTCCTCGGTGAGAGTGCCTACATGGAATTGAGAAGGGAGGCGGACTGGGAGGATTTGATCAACTGAAAGAATCTTTCAGGAACAGTTGCTCCCTGAAGGTCGCTGAAAAGAGGCGTCGATCCTTGTGCCCTTTCATCCCCTGGCGCTCCCCTTTCTCGGGAGAGGTTCACATGACCCATCCTCAGGGGTTCCTTCAACAATGGCGGGAAGAGGTGTTGCGGTGAGGCTTCCCGGAAAACGCCCTACGCACTCCCCTGCAGTTCCCTGAGGGCTTGAAATTTTTCAAAGACCTTACCTGACGCCAGGGCTTGCTTGGCCCTTTCAAAGCCTTCGGAGTAATTCCTGGCCACGCCGGACACATAGAGAGCCGCTGCTGCATTGATGCAGAAGAAATCGGCGATGGGAGATTCGTGTTCCTCCCTGAGCACCTTCACAATGGCCGAGGCATTGCCTTGTGCATCCTCTCTGCTGGCTATTTCTGGGAAGGCCACGCTTTTGGCGCCAAAGTCCCTGGGAGTGATTTCATAAGTCTCCAAACGGGAGTCCTTCAGTTCCACCACCCGGGTGGGCCCACTGAGGGAAAACTCATCCATTCCCCGCATGGGGTCCATTCCCTCCACCATTCCAAAGGGAGCAAGGGCCGAATCCATCCCCACTTCCCGGAGCACGGCGATCAGTTGATCGCAAACCAGAGGAGAATAGGCTCCGATCACGATACAGTTGGTTGCGGCGCATGGTCTTGTCAGGGGGCCGATGATGTTGAAGGCTGAGGTGAAACGCATGGATTTTATGAGGCGCGCCCACCCGGATTTGAGGAAGGCTTCTCCCGGAAGGTAGCACAGTCCGATCTGGTGCAGGGCCTTTTCTGCGCGGGACAGGGGAGCATTCAGATCGATTCCAAAGATTTCGAGGATGTCCGAAGCTCCTGAAACACCTGTGACGAGCCTCGCGCCTTTTTTGGCAACGGGAAGTCCGCAGCAGGATGCGATGAAGGAGGCAGGAGTGGAACAGTTGATGGTCTTCAAAGGGTCGGACCCCGTGCCCACGATGTCACAAACAGGACCGGAAAGGTCACATTTGATTTTTGCCGTGTCATAGGTGTCGAGGGCGTCCCACGCCCCCGAAAGCTCCTCGATGGTGGGGCCTCTGGTGATGTGAGCCATGAGGAATGCCCCTTGCTGCAACGCCGGCTGCTCATTGAGAATGATCTGTCGGTAGGCTTCTTTGGACTCTTCCCGAGTCATGAAATTTCCAGCGGCAACGCTGCAGATGAGTCGGCCGAACTGACGCATGAGGTTTTCACTCGACATTTGACAGGCCCTCTTTCACATGGGAGCGGTGTGGATGCAGACACCCCGGCTTCTGTGCCAGGAACTTCATTTTTTCACGATTGCAGGGGCACAATGATCTTCATGACCTCACCATGAAGCATGGCGGGAAAAATCTCCTTCACTCCTTCCAGCCCCACGAATCCCTCGATCAGGTCTTCCAGGGGGCCAGGACGAAGGGCCATGAGTTCGAGAGCTTCTTTCATATTCTTTCGCGTACACCCATAGGCTCCCACGATGCTCAGTTGGCGATAATGAATTTCATTGAGGATGGAAGCAGGGAGTGCGCCCCTGCCGTCAAATCCACTGAAGAGACAAAAGCTCCCGCCTGGCCCCATAGCGCCAATTCCCTGTGCGAAGGTTTCAAGGGATGAGGTGGCGTTGATGGCCGCCTGGAATGTCTCGCGCGGAACCGTGGGTTCAATCCTCAGGTCCGTTCTCTCACAGAAAGCTTTGGTTTTTGGCCTGCGTGTGGAAGACGTTTCGACCGCTGTGGGTTCAGCGTTCATGGCTCTCACCGCAAGGCTCATCATCAGTCCCACCGGACCTGCGCCAAAAATGAGCACCCTGTCCCCTTGCTGCACCTTTGCCTGGTGGACCGCGTTGAGACAGCAGCCCAAAGGTTCGGCCAAAGCAGCCACGTGCGGTTTGAGGGCGGGTGGAAGGGGAAGAAGGCAGTCTCGGGGCACCAGCAATCGTTCAGCCAGGCCTCCGTCCCTGTGGAATCCTATGATCTTCATGGATGGACAGAGGTTTTCCATGCCGCCGGAGCAGTATTGGCACTCGCCGCAGGACAGGCCGGGCCACACCACGTGGTGCCCAGGCTCACCCTCCAGAGTTCCGCAGATCTCATGCCCCAAAACCCTGGGAAGAACAAGGTCCCGGTGCCCTTCGCGCCACATCTTTGCATCGGTGCGGCACAAGGCGCAGTGAGTCACCTTCAGCAGCACTTCTTTGGTGGTCTCAGGGGGCGAGGGAACGGGAACATCCAGAAAGTGCAGTTTGCCGGCGGATTCCAGCCTCAGAGCTTTCATCATAAAATCACCTTCAGGGTGGTTCATGCACCAGCCCTGCAGAAAATGCCCGGATGCCCGCGGGAGATGAAATCAGGCGTAGTGTTTCTTCTTCGCACGGTCGAGCTCGCGGCTTTCTTCCTTTCTCTTGAGGCTTTCCCGTTTGTCGTAGGCTTTCTTGCCCCGTGCCAGGGCCAGCTCTACCTTGGCCTTTCCCTTGCTGAAGTAAATTTTCAGTGGAATGAGCGCGAGGCCCCGTTCCTGAGTCTTGCCGAGAAGCTTCTTGATTTCGTAGGCATGCAGCAACAGTTTTCTCACCCTTTCAGGGTCATGATTGTTGTAGGATGCGTGGGAATAGGCGCTGATGTGCAGGCCGTGCAGGAATACTTCTCCTCCTTTTACCTTTGCATAGCTGTCTTTGAGGTTTGCCCGCCCTTCGCGCAGAGACTTGACTTCCGAACCGAGAAGGACCATTCCTGCCTCAAACTTTTCCAATATTTCGTAGTCATGGAATGCCTTTCTGTTCTGGCAAACCATTCGAAAACCATTTTCAGCACTTTTTTTGGTTTTAGACATGTGCAAATCCAATACTGCCCTGTGGAATTGTGAGCCGATGGGGAATCGATCAAGAGGGGATATTTTCGAGAGACTTGAGCATTCCCTGCCGTTGCAGCGCTTTCGAGGTCGGCAGTCCTGGCTCGAGGATCCTGAATTCCTCGGGAAACCTTTTCATGAGCACATCTTGAAGCAACGTGGAGATTTCCTGGGCAGTGGGAATTTTGAGCAGCCTGTTCACAAACTTCTGGTTTCCCCGGGCGCGGGATCGACAAATGAGATTCTTGACACGAGGAATGGCCTGAGGGTTCATGCTCAAGCTGTCCAGTTCCAAGCCCAGAAGTACGGGAACGTAAGAAGGTTCCCCCGCCATCTCACCACAAATCCCCACGGGAATTCCTGCTGCATGACCCGCTCTCACGGTCTGCCTGATGAAGCGCAAAACCGCTGGATGAAGCGGCTCATAAAGATACGCCACGTTTTCATTCACCCGATCGATAGCCAAACTATATTGTATCAGATCATTGGTGCCAATACTGAAAAAATCCACTTCCCTGGCCAGCAGATCGGCCACAGCCACAGCTGAAGGGACTTCAATCATGACCCCGAGGGGCATGTCTTCATGAAAGGCCATTCTTTCACGGGAGAGTTCCTCTTTGGCCTCTTTGAGCACGGCCTTTGCCTGCAGGAGCTCACCCACTCCCGACACCAGAGGAAACATGAGGCGCAGGTTTTTGGTGGCGGCACCAGCCCTCAATATGGCCCGCAACTGGGACTTGAAGAGATCTCTGTAGTGGAGGCAAAGCCTTATGGAACGGAGTCCAAGGGCAGGATTGCTTTCCTGATGCCTGGGAAATGAAACGGCAAGTTTTTCCGCCCCAAGGTCCAGAGTTCTCATAGTCACCTGGTGGGGTGCCATGAGTTCTGCCAGTTCCCGGTATTCTCCGAAGAGCGTCTCTTCATCGGGAACATCTGTTCGATTCATGAAGAAAAACTCAGTCCGGTAAAGGCCAATCCCCTCAGCCCCGTTGTCTTTGGCTGCGACCACCTCTTCCAGCATTTCAATATTGGCTTCCACCGTGATGGCCACTCCATCTTGCGTGACCGCTGGAAGGTGCGCTTTGCGCTTGATTTCCTTGAGGTAATTTTCCTCGTCTTCCTGTCGCTGCAGGTAATGACGGATTTCATCGTCCGTGGGGTTGACGACGATGCGGCCCGTTGTGCCATCGACAATGAGAATGTCTCCCGTGTCCACAAACCGGGTGACCACTTCCGCGCCCACCACGGAAGGGATGTTGAGTGACCGCGCGATGATGGAAGTGTGGGATGTTCGTCCTCCCATGTCCGTCACCAGTCCCAGTGTTCGTTCCAGCTGAAGCTGCGCCGTGTCCGCCGGTGACAAATCCCGGGCCACGACGATCGCTCTCTCCTTGATTTCATTTCTCAAATCATGGTCTTGGCCTGCGAGGTTGCGCAGTATGAGTTCTCCCGCAGCATCCACGTCGGCAACTCTGCCGCGAATGTACTCATCGTCAATGGATCGGAAAAGCTCGTGGGCTTTCAAAAGGGAGCGCTTGAGCGCCCAAAGGGCATTGTATTTTTTTTCACGGATCAGCTTGAGGGTTTCATCAAAAATGAGGCGATCCCGCAGGATCATCTGGTGGACTTCCAACAGATGGACATGATCCTGGAGGGCAGGATCGAGTTCCTCCTTGATGACTTCCAGAGATTTTTCAGCCTTTGCCACCGCCGCTTCAAAACGCTCGCATTCCTCCTGCACAGCCTCATCGCCAAGAAGGGTGTAGTGCGGAATGGGCGTGAGGCCAAGATTCAATTGCTGGGCCTTGCCAATGGCGATGCCCGGTGAAACCCCAATTCCCTGCAATGTGATGGAAGTTTTACGCATGTGATGGCTATCCGAAAAAACTGTGCTCCGTGAAAATTATCATGAGCCGAGGCAAGCAAAAACCAGAAGAGAAATGGACGGTGCAAAACTAAGTTGTTCTCATGGCAGAGGCCCTCTAACCGCAGGGTGGCGAGGAAATCCACATTTTTGGCGGGGGCTTTGAGCGTCTTCGGTCAGCTTTCTCCAAATTTGGTCTGGAAAAGTGTGGCTAAGGCTTTCAGGGCTTCGGAAGCATCGACTCCCGAAGCAGACACACGCACTTTGCTTCCCTGTGGACACACCAGGGTCAGGATATCCAGAATGCTTTTGCCGCTCACCGTGCTACCGCTTTTGGTGATCCAGATGTCAGACTGGAACTGATTGGCGACCTTGACGATTTGAGCGGCAACCCTGGCGTGAATGCCCAGCCTGTTGGCAACAACAAACTCCTGATCCTGTTCCGTCATGCTTTGCAAGCGATCCAGCTTCATAGTTAAAAATTTTGACCCATTTGAAAGTTTCGCCGTCATTTAGCACATGGTCAGGTTGAAGTCAACCGCAAGGCGGCATGATGCTTCAAGGCGACTTTATATGCATGTTTCGAGCCAGTTGTCATTGCCCTTGTTGACTTCAGCGCTCTTTGGTGAAGTCCGCGAGACATTCCCCGGAAATGAGGAGCGAGACCCTTTTCCATTAGGGTGAAAAGGGGCTCTTGGAGCAGCTCTTTCCCCAGCAAGATTCCATTTGACTGTTGGTTTGCTTTTGTTTATGCAGTGCCTAACTTAAGAAATATACACTTTGACAATAGATCACGGAGGACAAAACATGAGCGTACTCAAAACAGGTGTTTCCATGATTTTTGCGGCCATGCTGCTGGCTGGCTGTGCCGGCATGAGCTCCACAGAGCAGCGGGTTCTCAGCGGCGGTGCCATAGGTGCGGGAACGGGCGCGGCCATTGGCGCGGTGACTGGTGGATCTGCTACCACGGGTGCCGTGATAGGTGGTGCCGGCGGCGCATTGGGTGGCTACATTTATGACCAGCATCAGAAAAAATAATCACACCTGAGACCGTTGCGGAAGGGGGATTACCTTCATTTTCAGAGGCCAATGCCATAGATGGTCCCCCTTCCGCCTGATTGAGGCAAAATCAGACGGTCATCTTCACGCTTAAATCCCCTGCATCAACCCTGCACGTTTCATATCCTCACACGCATATTTGCCTGTTCATCTTCGGAAAAAGCAATATTTCATCTCACACAAAGGAAAAGCAGACATGACCCAATGGATCCATACCTTCTATGGAACGGTCGAGAGGCTGGGTTATGCTCACGCCATTCATCCAACCCAGGTTCACATGGTCATCGGGCTACTGGTCGGAGCCCTCGTTTTTGCCCTCCTGGCGCGCCGGTGGAAAACATCTTCCCTGAACCTCAGCGCCCGTCACTGTTTTCTGCTGGCCGCCTTTTTTGCCTTTCCGGCCATATTGACAGGTTGGATGGACTGGCAGTATTTCCTGTCGGGCATGTGGTTTCCGGTCATTCAGGGAAAGCTCGCTCTATCGGGCTTGCTCTTGCTCCTTCTGGGGACTGGTTTTGTTTTGGGACGAAGGGGTCGAGAGGGCACAACGGGAGTGCTGGTCATCTATATCTTCTGTTTTTTCACCGTGGGCGCGCTGGGTTACCTGGGAGGAAGCCTCGTCTACAGAGGCGTTCCCGCGGAGCACACTCAGGAATTTGCTCAAGGACGCGCAATTTTTGAATCCAATTGCGCCGGATGCCATCCCGGAGGAGGCAATGTCTCCGATCCAGACAAACCGGTCAAGGGCTCACCGGTGCTGGCCAATTTGGAGGTCTTTGAAAATTGGCTTCGCGACCCCGCGCCACCCATGCCGGCTTATCCTCCCGAAGACCTGTCCCGGGAGGAAGTGAAAAAACTCCATGAGTATGTCGTTCATGCGTGGCCTTCTTCCTGACCTCCCGGGGCTCTGATTGTTAGAAGAGGGTCCACAGCATGCGCGTTCCCACAAAAATAAGAAGGACAGCAAAAACCTTCTTGAGCCTGTCCACGGGAAGACTGTGTGCCAGGCGCACTCCCAGGGGTGCCGTGAACACACTGGCGGAGACGAGTCCCAGCAGGGCGGGAATATAGATGTAACCCATTGAATAATTTGGAAGACCCGCGACAACGATTCCATTGAGGACATATCCGATGGTGCCCGAAACGGCGATGGGAAACCCTATGGCTGCAGAGGTGCCGATGGCGTTGTGAAGGGTGACATTGCACCAGACCATGAAGGGCACCGAGACTGTGCCACCGCCTATGCCCACGAGGCTGGACACAATTCCAATGCCGTTGCCCACACCAAACATGCCGGCCAGTCCGGGAAGTTCCCGGGAGGGTTTCGGCTTGCGGTTGGAAAGCATCTGAAAAGCCACATAATAGAGAAAGATGACAAAAAAAACCTTGAGGTGATTGGTGGTCATGCTGGAGGCGATGACCGTTCCCAGGAGTGTCCCCAATACGATGCCGGGAGTGATGCGCCGAACCACCGTCCAGTTCACGGCACCACGCCTGTGGTGGGCCATGAAGCTCGAGACAGAGGTGAAAACAATGCTCGCCATGGAAGTTCCCAGGGCAAGGTGCATGATGAATTCGTGGGGAATCCCCTGCAGAGTGAAACAGAAAACCAGCATGGGGACGATGACAAGACCTCCCCCAATGCCCAGAAGGCCGGCCAGCACTCCCGCCACGGCCCCTGCAGCCAGGTACATCAAAAGAATTGCCGTCATCAGAAATCTCCTTCCCTGTGAATCATTTTTCTTGATGCAGAGTTCAGCGCATCCGTTCCTTGGAATGAGAAAAACAAGAGAAACGAGAAAGGTGTGCCTGGTGCTGCACGGCCATCAAAGGCCATCTTTCCCCTCTTCCCCCTCAAAGTCGTCCCTGGCTTGAAAGACCATCTTCTCCACCTCAAGAAGGTGTTCCTTCATGGCCCCGAAGGCTTCCTGGGGATTCTTTCTTTCAAGGGCGTCGATGATCTTGAGGTGCCCTTCCACCGATGCCCGCCTTCTGGGAGCGCTTTGAAGGAACCTGGAACGGCTCGTGTCCATGGCGCTGCTCAGAGTGTGGTAGATCTGCATGATCAAGTGGTTTCGCGCACTTTCACACAACTGCCTGTGGAAAGCGGCGTCCAGGATGTCATCCTCCTCTCCCGCGAGCATTTTGCGCTGCTGGTCACAGGCGATCACCTTGAGCCGGTTCAGCTCATCCACGCTGATGCGCCGGGCTGCGAGGTAGGCGATCTGAGGTTCAATGAGGAGCCTGAACTCCATGACTTCGTGCAGCAGGTCCCCATGGGAAAGAATGGCGGCCGCAAGGGTGTCCACCAATACGCTCGCATCGGGTTCGCAAACGTAGGTGCCGTCTCCCTGACGACTCTCCAGAATGCCCCTCTGGGAGAGGGCCTGAATGGCCTGCCTCACGCAGCTGCGGGAGACTCGGAAGCGCTCAGCCATGTGCCTTTCGGGAGGAAGCTTTTCGCCCGCCTTGATTTCTCCCCCCATGATCAAGTCCTGAATGCGGTCCACTATGCTTTCGTA
>SLCH01000226.1 GCA_007125915.1 Syntrophobacteraceae bacterium | reverse complement strand
GGACAAGGTGGAAGATCTGCGGGACTATGTCTTTGCCAGCCTGAAGGCCACCGAAGACCGTGAAGAAGCCGTTCGGCGCATGCAGCGCTATGATCGGCACGTCCTTCCCGTGGTCAACAAGGAAGGAGTGCTGCTGGGCATCATCACTGCGGACGATGTCCTGGACGTGGCGGAAGATGAAGTCACGGAAGACTTCCATCTGATCGGCGCCGTGGTCCCTCTCAAAACCAGCTACTGGGAGGCGGGCAAGTGGATTCTCTACCGCAGCCGCATCGTGTGGCTGGCGGCCCTGGTGGTGGTCAACCTCATTTCTTCGGGGGTCATCGCCGCCTACGAAGAAACCCTGACGGCTTTTGTGGCCCTCGCCTTTTTCATTCCCCTCATCATCGACACGGGGGGCAATGCGGGCGCCCAGTCGGCAACGCTCATGATCCGCTCCATCAGTGTGGGGGACGTGAAACTGGACCAATGGGGAAGAGTTTTTCTCAAAGAGCTGGTCATCGGCATCGCCATGGGTGTGACCCTGGGTTTGATGGGCCTGGTCCTGGGCATTTTTCGGGACAGCTTCCTCCTTGGGCTGGTGGTGCTCCTGACCATGGTGACCATGCTCATCGTCACCAACCTCATCGGCATGATTCTGCCTTTTATCCTCACACGCTTCCGCCTCGATCCCGCCATTGCCAGCGGGCCCCTCATCACTTCCGTGGCCGACGCGGTGGGCCTTGTGATCTACTTTTCCTTCGCCACGTGGCTGCTGGGGCTGGGATCGTGATTTTTTACGCCCGCCTGTGGCCCAGGGGGCCTTTCAGGGATACCATGCCAGGGGAAAACGTAGAGTTCAAGGGCGTTGAAAGCAAGATTCAGGATGGGGAGATTTTCACGCCTTTTCGCCCGCTGCAGGGAGGCGAAAGGGGAGGAGCTTTTCCGGGGGGAACGCTATCTATCATGAGGTGAGGCGCCTGATGTTCACAAAAATGAAGGTTTCCAGGTTGGGATCAAGGGCTGAATGCAAAGTTTGGAGCTCCTGAAGGTTCACGCCATGGATCTATGATCTGGCACCATGACATGAATCGATGGTTTCAAAAAAAGTTGATTTTCGTTGGCTCACCTCGTATGATCTGACTCCGTTGCTGTGAAGTTCCAGTTGATTCGCGCCCCCTTTTATTTCTGCCGTTCCCGCGCTTTTTCTCTCTCTTCTTCCTTCCTCAAAAGATGTGGTGTTTTTTGTCTGAGCGCCCTGACTTTCATGCGAGGCGCCAATGAACTGAGTTCACAGGGCGGAGTGACCTGTGACCCAACCGCCTCTCTCCCCGGCAGCTGTCGGCGGAGAGTATTTCTTCTCAGTGAAAGGAGTGAAGGATGTACGCGAGTATTCGTCGTTATGATGTGGATCCTGGGGTCATGGACGAAGCCATGAGGCGCATTGAAGAGGGTTTTCTTCCCATTCTCAGCAGTGGCCCCGGTTTCAAGGCTTATTGTGCCGTGGACGCGGGCAATGGAGTCCTCGCCTCCATCAGCGTCTTTGAAAGTGAGGCAGGGGCGGAAGAATCGAGCAGGAT
Source organism: Syntrophobacteraceae bacterium (assembly GCA_007125915.1). GTDB lineage: Bacteria > Desulfobacterota > Syntrophobacteria > Syntrophobacterales > Syntrophobacteraceae > SLCH01. Next base: position 4,844 of record SLCH01000226.1, on the reverse strand, counting down.
GGCTGCAAGCTGGGTGAAAGACAACCTGGCGTCGCTCCTTCCCAGTCCCCCCCGGGTCACTTCCGGCACGGTGAAAGTTTATAAGACGGTCTGAGCCATGCCGGGCCCATGAAATAACGCCATCCCCCGGCTGCGGGAGGGGGCAGGGTGATGGCGTTGCACCAATTATTGCACTCAGGGGGCACGTTGGCTCAATGGCATGGGCACAAAGGAGGAATGCCTCCTCAACCCCGCTGCGGTACAATGCCAATGCTGTTCCCTTGAGTTGTCGTATCCGAGGAAAATGTCTTCTTGCGTCATTCCCGAACAGGCGGGAATTCTGGCTTTGAAAGCCCTTTGGGGCCGCCGTCCGGGCGGGGATGACGAGGCAGGACAAAAGGCAATTTCTCAGGTTGGCAGCCCTGGGGTCCAACGCTCCCCCATTCCTTTCCATCTGCTGGCCGAGCACTGATTCTTCAGGCTTTCAAGGTTTTTGGGCCGCTCGTTCATTCCCTGCTTTTTTCCCTTTGTGGTTTCTCAGGCAGTTTTTGCAGATTCCATCGAGACGAATTTCCATCCTTTGGATCAATCCCGGAAAAGTCTTCTGAATGTCTTCCACCTGGACGTGAATGCTGTCCGCATGCACGCACTGGATGCTGCCACAGTGGCTGCAATAAAAATGCGGATGCTCCGCGTGAGGGGACTGGGCGTTCAGGCCGTAACGGAAGGCCCTGTCCCCCGATTGAATGCGTTCCACCAGTCCGTGGGCCACCAGCATATCCAGTATGCGGTAGAGGGTGACGCGGTTCATGGGATGGGAGCGCTGAAGGGTGGCGAAGATTTCCTGGGGGCTCAAGGGCGAAGGGCTATTGCCCAGTATCCCGAGCACCATCACACGGTGTGGCGTGGGGGTGAGTCCCTTTTGTTTCAGAAGGGAGGTGGAGTCTTCCCTGTGCGCCATCCTGTCCGCCTTTTGAGGAAACTTTAATTTTCAGGCATGATGATTTCCCTGCCGCCCCTGGAGAAGGGTGCCTTGTCCTTTTTTACGGCAGGTCTTCTTCACGGTTCCATGCAAATCTTATTGCTTCCAACCGGGCTTCATTCTATTGCAATCGAGATGCAGAAAACAAGCTTTTCTCCGCAGATTTTCATGACGCCGCACCAGGCCGTTTTTTCAGAAAAATACTATGAAAAATGAAACTTTCAGTAGCCTTTTGGAAAGCCTTGACCTTTATGCAATTCAGTTGCATTATGTCTTCAGCCGCTGTTTTTCATCGTTTTTGTCAAAGAAGATAAACCTCAGCGCCCCCGGGGCGCCGCTGCGCAAACCTTACTTGTGGAAGGGGAAGGCTCATGAAGTGGATCGCTACCTGCCTGTCAGGCGCTGTGTTGTTTGGCCTTTTGTCTGCGGGATGCCTGGAGGCTCATGCCGCGGACAATGAGGAAAAGAGAAAACTTCAAGTGGTGACGACCCTCTTTCCCCTTTATGACTGGGCGCGAGTGGTGGGGGGAGAGCAGGCCGATGTGGTTCTCCTTCTGCCTCCCGGCGTGGAAGCCCACAGCTGGGAGCCCACACCCAGGGACATTGTGCGGATCCACAGGGCGGATCTGCTCATCTACACGGGCAGGTACATGGAACCATGGGTGGAGGATATGGCCAGAAGTGTCACTCACGGGAATCTGCTCGTGGTGGACACGAGCCGGGGCATTCTCAATGGTGACGCCGACGGCCATCACCACCAGGAGGGCCATGAGCAGGGTCATGATCAGGGTCATGGACACGCTGAAAAGGAACCGGAAAAGGAACTCCATGATCATGGGGCCCATGGGGCCGACGAGGATCATCATCACCATCATCACCAAGCTCACGGGCACAACGGGGACCCTCACCACGGACATGACCACCACTCGAATCACCACGGACATCACCACCATGATGGGCACCACCACCATCATCACGGAGGACAGGACCCTCACATCTGGCTGGAGTTTGGAAACGCCCAAATCATGGTGGGTCACATCGCCCGGGCCTTTGCGGAAAAAGACCCGCAAAACGCACAGCTTTACCTGGATCGGGCCGCTCATTACAACGCCAGGCTTCAGGAACTGGACAAAACCTATGAAGAGGCCCTCGCCTCATGCAGGCACAGGACACTCATCTATGCGGGCCATTTCGCCTTCGGATACTTTGCAGACCGCTACGGCTTCGATCACGTTTCACCGTACTCGGGTTTTTCTCCCAGCGCAGAGCCCTCTCCCAGGCGCATTGCCCAGCTCATCAACAAGATGAGAGACATGGACATGAAGGCTGTTTTCTACGAAGAAGGTGTGGAACCTCGAGTGGCAAGGGTCATTGGAAGAGAAACGGGTGCCCGGCTGCTCCTGCTTCATGGGGCTCACAACGTGACCAGGGATGAAATGGCGGCAAATGTGACCTATCTTTCCATCATGGAAGACAACCTGGAACGTCTGAAAGAAGGTCTGGAGTGCCCATGAAGGTCCTGGAGGCCGAAGACCTTTGGGTGAGGTATCAGAACCTGCCGGTGCTCACGGAAATATCCTTTGGGGTGGAAAAAGGGGATTATCTGGGCATTGTGGGACCAAACGGCTCGGGTAAAACCACCCTCATCCGCTGCAGCCTCGGCCTGGTGCCTCCGGCAGCGGGCACCATCCGCCTTTTTGGAGAGCCCGTGGACCGTTTTGCCCAGTGGTCGAAAGTGGGATATGTGCCCCAGGTGGCCGAAGGGACTCACATGGGATTTCCTGCAACGGCGGAAGAAATTGTCGCCACGGGCCTTTTGTCCACCAAGTCCTTTCCCAGGCGGTACAAAAAAAGTGACGGCCATGCGGTGGACAAAGTGATGGAGCTGCTTGACATTGAGAATCTCAAGGGAAAGATGATTTCACGACTGTCCGGTGGTCAGCGGCAGAGGGTCTTTCTCGCCCGGGCACTCATCGCCGGCCCGGAACTTCTTCTCCTCGATGAACCCAGTGCAGCTCTTGATCCCACCACTCGGGAGCGATTCTATGAAATTCTGGAAAATTTGAATCGAAAAGAAAACAAAACCATCATCATCATCACCCACGACATGGGAACCATCGGCAGGTATGCCAAAAAAATGCTCTACCTGGACCGGAAGGTGGTGTTTTTTGGAACTTTCAAGGAATTCTGCGGTTCCCAGTCCATGACACGCTACTTTGGGGAGCACGCGCAGCACATGATCTGCCATCAACACCAGGGGTTCACCCTTGATCGCTGAAATTCAGGAGGCCCTGCAGTATGGTTTCATACAGCGCGCCCTGCTGGCCGGTTCCTTCATCGCCCTCAACTGCTCCTTTTTGGGAGTGTTCCTTGTCCTGAGACGGTTTTCCCTCATCGGGGACGGCCTGGCCCATGTGGCCTTCGGCACCATCGGTCTGGGACTCCTCCTGCAGGCACACCCGCTCTACATCTCGGCGCCCCTCGTCATGCTTGCTTCCCTCTGGATTTCCATCCTCTCGGAGAAAGCGAGAATCCATGGAGATGCAGCCATCGGTCTGGTGGCGGCACTGGGCATATCCACGGGCATCATGCTCGCCAGTTTGGGGCAGGGATTCAACGTGGATCTCTTCAGTTATCTCTTTGGAAGCATTCTGGCCATTGGGGAAGGGGAAGTCATTGTCAGCGTGGTCCTTTCCGTGGTGGTTCTGGCGGTGGTGCGTCTCTTTCTGCACGACCTTTTCGCCCTCACCTTTCAGGAAGAATATGCCCGGGTCCTGGGCATAAAGACCCGCAGGGTTGTCAATGTGCTCACTTTGTGCACGGCCCTCACGGTGGTCCTGGGCATTCGGGTGGTGGGCACCATGCTCGTGTCCAGTTTGATCATCTTTCCCGCGGTCACGGCCCTTCAGGTGGCCCGCAGCTTCAAAACCGTCCTCCTCATCGCCGCCATCAGTTCGGTGTCTTCCGTTGTTTCGGGCATTTTCATTTCATTCTTTTTCAATCTGCCCACGGGGGCGACCATCGTTTTTGTCAACTTCTTCTTTTTCTGCATCACCTACATTGCGGGGCGGCTGAGAGGAAGGTGAACCCTGGAAGCCCAGCGCTTCCCTTGGCCCCCTTCGCGAAGGCGCGGATCCAGAAGGTCGTGCAAAGGCTGGATTCCCGCCTTCGCGGGAATGACGTCATTGGAAGGCGCTTGATGACGTCTTTGGTGTTGGTTGATGTTGGCCGGCACTGGTTGATGGTGTCTTTGGTGCTGTTTGATAGTGGCTGTTGCTGTTTGATAGTGGCAGGTGGTGCCAAGGGAATCATTGGGCCTGGATTCACTCAGCCTGGATTCCCGCCTTCGCGGGAATGACGGTTGCGCGGGAATGACGGTTGGATGGAGAGCCCCAAACAGTCACGGGCTTGGTGGCTGGATTCCCGCCTAGGAAATTAAGGGAAGGTGTTTTCCCGCTGTGGGGGCAGCCCTGGGTGAACAGGGCTGCCGTCGATCCTTGCGTGGTGGTTCTCCAAAAATGCTCAGGAAGATGCCTGCAGCGCACCACGATTTTCCAGCAAAACAAAGACGGACGTGGTCCTCACAGAAGGGTCAGGAAGATGCCTGCGGCAATGGCAGATCCGATGACTCCGGCCACGTTGGGTCCCATGGCGTGCATGAGGAGAAAGTTGGACGGGTTTGCTTCCCTTCCCACTGTCTGGCAGACTCGGGCGGCCATGGGAACGGCTGAAACCCCTGCAGCCCCGAGGAGCGGGTTGATCTTGCCGCCGCTCAGAAAACACATGATTTTGCCCATGAGCACACCCGACGCCGTGCCGATGGCGAATGCCACAAGACCAAGGGCAATGATCTGGATGGTTTCCACCGTCAGGAAGTACTCGG
>SLCH01000238.1 GCA_007125915.1 Syntrophobacteraceae bacterium | reverse complement strand
TCAAGAAACATCCCGTTGAGAGCGAAAAAGAGGCGGCGGGATATTTCATAAAGGGTCATGTTGATCTCATGCCTGTGTTTTTCAAAAGGCTCCTGCTCCTTTTGCAGATCATTTTCCTTTTGAAGCACTGCCCCTTCCTGCACACCAAAGAGACGGCACGCAATGGGGCGGCGGAAATAAAGAAGGCATTGGTGGTCCACATTGAGAGGACACAGGTATTCTCCCTCGCCCCCGCGGCCCAACATTTCCCTGTCCTGAAAAGCAGTTTCTTCCGCAGATTCCGTGAGTTCTTCAGTGGACACCTGCGTCATGCCGCCAATGGGCCGTCCCATTTCCACTCCCCGGTGAATGACCTTTTCCCGGTCCTTGCTGGAAAGGATTCGATTGAGGTGATGGTTGAGGTAGGCAGCTTCGATGAACTGAAGGCTCAGATGTTTTCGGCAGCATGCATCCGTATCCCGGCCGCAGCTTTGAAGGTCCGGTTGGCGTGCGGAAGCGTTCTGAAATATATGTTCCGCTTTTTCCACCAGCGCTTCGTACTCCCCAAAATAGGTGCTCAAATCCACGAGCCGGGCCCCTTCAAGGGACGGCTCTCGAATGGCCAGCTTTCCTGAGCGCTTTCCATACCTGTAGAGAAACCACCACTGGGAAAAACTGCTGGGCGTGGAACGTAGCTTCTTCAGCCTTTTTTCGGCGAGTCTCAGCCCAAATCCCCTGCGAAGCAGGTAGGAGGTGACCAACGTCCCCGTGCGCCCTATGCCAAGGCGGCAGTGAACGAGCACCTTCTTGCCCAGGTAAATGGCTTCATCAAGCCAGTCCAGAGCTTTTTCCAAGGCATCCAGTTCGGGAGCCCGATCGTCTTCAACGGGAAGGTAGAAAACCTCAAAACCATAATCCATTTCGATCTGGTGGAGGTCGCAATATTCGCCGCAAAGATTCACAATGGCATCAATGCCCTGGTCGCGCAGGGAATCGAGTTCCGCGTAAGACATGGGAGCGTGTCCCACGGCCAGTTGGTCCGTCACCCAGGTCAAATGATACATGATTGCTCATCCCAAAAAAGTTGCGGCCAGTTCTGCCACTTGCTCCTGGTCACGAAGGCGGATGTCCAGAAGGCGTGTGACCCCCAGCAATCGTCCAATCATGGCCATTTTGTCCAAAAGCATCTCTGAAGGCAAGTGCTTCAGGCTGGCATGAAGCAAGTCTCCATGAGACTTCACTTCAAACCCGTGATGCACGAGGATGCGTTCCATAAACTGTATGCGCAGCCGGCGTCCTTCATACCCTCCCCCGCCCCCTTCAAACTGGAGCGAGAGATGGTTTTCCCTGGACTCGTCTCCGCAGAGACAATCCAGCAGCACAAAATGGTAGCCGAACCTTATGTTCGCATTGAGATAATCCTTTGAAATGATGGCGAAACTGGACAGAATCTGAGTGTCCTTTGAAAAAATTCCACCACTGATGCGATCCATTTCCTCCCAGTCCCCGTGCTGGAGTTCCGAAGACCATTCCACGCTGGGATGGGTCAGGCCCGCCCAGAGACTCTTTGCGGGTTCACACCGCACCTGGTGGAGTGCAATGGTTTTAGTGTCCGATGCGTCAGGGTCAATCCCCCCATTGAGGTCGAGGACATAAAGGCTGATGGGAATTTGGGACACCAGTTTTTTGGCACCTCGAACGCGCCCGGCACCCTCCCCAGCCAGAACGAACATCTCCTCCACCGCCTTTTCATGGGTAAAGCGCAAAACGTCGTGCAACGTGCGGCAGTTTTCCGGCGTGAAGGCGGAGGAAGCTGGATCGGTGAGGTTGAGGGAGGAGACTTTGCTCAGCAGGGTTTTGAGGCGCGATCGAAAGGGGGAATGGGTGAAGAAAAGCTGACGGGGCGTGGCTTCCTCCTTCTGCCTCACAATTCCCTCAAGGATTATTCCCTCATCGGCATTCACGGTGACCTCGCTGTTCGTGGCCAGCTTTTGGAGAGCCCGCTCCACATTCACCAGCATGGGGATGCCTTTCTCGCGCGCCACGGAAGCCAGGTGCCCGGCCACGGATCCAACCTGGGCGACCACTGCCTTCACCTGCGGCATGAGCCGCGCCAGGGCCGGAGAAGAGGTTTCCACCACCAGAACACTTCCTTCGGGCATTTGGGAGGTATCCGGGTATCCCGTCACTTTGAACACCCTTCCCGCCGCCGTTCCAGGGGAGGCCGCCTCACCTCCCGAGAGAAGAACTTTGTGATGAAGTTCAGCAGGCTGATCCTCTGAAAGACCAGAAAAAGGTGCGGGAAAAGTCTGCTCGCCCTCCTGCGGCACGGCTGCCGATTCCTCCCATGTCTTCACCCGCGGCACCACGCCCAGGGGCCGCGACTGAATGAGAAAAACGCTCCCCTGTGCATCGGCACACCATTCCAGGTCCTGGGGACCCTGAAAAAAAGCCTCCAGCTCCATTCCCCAGGAGGCCACCTGGCGCGCCGTGGACAGATCCATCCCCTGCTCCATCTTTTCCGCGGCAGGAAAGTGATCCCTTTGTGCCGCCGTGGAACCTTCTTCCTTTGCCCGAGCAGAAAGACCCGGACCTTCCACGCCCTTCAGGACCGCCTCTCCCCGTTCCTTTGAAAAAATCAACCGGTGAGGCGCCTTGCCTCCTGAGACCAGGGGCTCCCCTTCCCCGGCCACCCAGTAGAGGACCATGGTGTCCGGTTCCCTGCAAAGAGGATCTTCCGTGTACAGAACTCCGCTCATTCTGGCATCCACCATTTCCAGGACGAGCACCGCCATGGGAGTTTCCGTCTCAAGAAGACCATGGCTGATCCGGTAGACCAGTGCCTGCGGTGAATATTTGCTGGCCAGAACTTGAAGGTAAGCATCGGCCAGATGGGCCGGGGACACATGCAGGAGAGATTTGTACTGCCCCGCAAAGGAAAGGTCCGTGTCTTCCCCCACGCAACTGCTTCTCACGGCAAACCGCATTTCCCGAGGGGATTCGGAGAGGATTTTCTTCAAAGCCTCCTCCATGCTCTGGGCCACGGGGTTGGGAATGGCCGCATTGAGGATGAGGGACTGGAGCTGTGAAGCGGCTTGCTGCAGGGAAGGCGGGGACGAAATGTCCAGCCGGGAAAGCACTTCACCCATTTGAGGCAGAAGTTCATTGTGCATGATCAAGTGATGAAAAGCGGAGGTGGTGATGGCAAACCCCCCGGGAAGATTCATTGAGAGGTTCTGGCCGATGCGGGCGAGGTTTGCCGCCTTGCTTCCCACGCGGTTCCCATCCACTGAGAGAGGGTCGTTGAGGGAAAGAACATGCGGTGGCGAGGTGTCCGGAGCCTCCCCTGCAAGGACCGAATGCCGTATGGCCTGGTCCATTTTCCTTAAAATGACAGGGAGGGAAGCATAGGCCCCTGGGTTCATCACCACCAGCTGTTGAACGACACCTTCCAGTGCCTGTGAGAGACTTTCGTAATGTCCGCCAACGGCAAAGAAGTCAGCTGGTTTTTCGCTGTAATAGAGTTCTTCCAGCCGGGCCATGCGATCATGGCACACACGGTTGCATTCCAAAAGGGTCTTGAAGGCCTCGTATTTGCGCCGAATGAATGTCCCCGGGAAAAAAGTCCGCTCGATGAGCCTTCGAAGCTGACCCAGTCTGGCCATCAAACACCCTTTGCAGCTCTCCTGGCAAGCATTGCCGCCACTTTCTCTTCCAGTTCATACTTTTCGATGGGCTTGACGCAGTATTCATCGGCTCCCAGATCGATGGACCTGCGGGCCGTTTCCAGGGTGGGGTACCCCGAAAGCATCATGACGGAAATGTTTTCATCGATTTTTTTCAGTTCTTCCAACACCTCGACCCCGCTCATTTTCTTGAGCTTGATGTCCAGGATGGCCAGGTCCACGGCGTGGTTCCTGGCGTATTCAATGGCGTCCTCTTCTTCCGTGAACACGGAAACATGATGTCCTCCCCGTTCGAGAATCCGCCTTATGAGGATCACTGCGTCCAGCACATCATCCAGAACCATAATTTCCGCCATGGATTGTTTTTGCCTCCTTTCGTCATGCAATGATTTCAGGCATGCACTTTAAGCCCTGAGAGCCTTGCCTTCAGGAAGAAATACCAGTGAAAGCGGTTCATGGATTTGGCATAGGCCACGCGAACAGCGATGTAAAGAACCAGGAAGAAAGGGAAATAGTGAAGTGAACTTCCCAAAAGGGGAAGATTCACGGGGAGATCCAGGCCGACCTGGGCAAAACGCAGGTCCATCCAGGCCAGGGCGAAGGGCACGGGCCAGAGAGTCACACAGAAAATGGCGGCACCCAGAGAGAAGGAATGCCCAAAAGAGTCCAGTGCCTGGCGGTTGAGAGCCTTGTAGCTTTCCTTGTCCCCTCGCTTGAGGGCCGTTTCGGACAGATTGTGGTGCTTGTCCATGTCTTGGCGAATCTCGCGCAAACGTCTCCTGTTGAGGGCCATGACCCCCATGGAGGAGAGGTCTCCCAGAACGGTGCATTGCAGGGCCAGGACCAGAGTCCCCAATAGGTATCCCGCCACGGGGGAGGACGGCCATCGGTAGGGAGCGATGAGCCAGGGGTCAAAGGACAGAAGGAGCCAGGTGATTTGATCCATAAAAAAGACTTCCGGAAGAGGGCTTGAAGCTCCCGAATGGGCCTCCAGCCCCGATCACATTCAGCCGAATATCCTTATGTTGAAAAACCCCCTCAGGACATAGTCCACCCCCACATAGAGGGCAAGGACGATGAAGAGCCTCTTGAGCCAGATGTCCGAAAAGTACTTGGACGTTCTTGGGCCCACGACGGAACCTGCCGCAACACCCAGCAGCTGCACGCCGATGAGGGCCCAGTCGAACTGGACGCCCCTCGAGATCAGCGTGATGATACTGGTGATCATGCTGATGAGAACAGCCAGGGCGGAAGTGCCTGCAGCCAGGTACATGGGGAGCTGTGACACGCTGGTGAGAAAGGGCACCAGGAGGAAACCTCCGCCCACACCGAGGAAAGCCGCGACTGCGGAAATGACGATGCCACCCAGAAAGGGAATGAGGGGATTGAAAGAGAACTCCACACCATAGAAGGAGAAGGTCACCTGGGTGAGGCCAAACTTGGACACTTTCACGCCCAGGGCGGAAGTGTCTATCTTTTCACCACTTCTTTCCCTTTTGAGGCTTGCCTCAAAGGCCTGGGCCGCTGCCCTTGCCTTCTTCTTGTTCGCCTGCCCCCTGGGGGAGGTTTCGTACAGAAGATAAAAGCCCAGGAGGAGAACGAAAAGTCCGAAATAGCCCTGGTATTGAGAGAAGGAAATTCTGCCCGCCGTGAGCATCACCGAACCCCAGGCACCCAGGATGGAGCCAAGACCCAGGGACACTGCCAGGGGAACCACCAACCGACCCATGCGATAATAATTGAAAGATGAAATGAGAGCGGAAAAACCCACCAGGTACTGGTTGGAACCCCTGATGGAGTCGGTGATGGATTTGTTCAGATCGGGAGCCGTGGTCCTGAAGTCCTTGGCGTAGGTACCCAGGCCGTAGATGGTCATGTGGCCCACACCGGCCATGACTCCTCCGAAGGCACCAACGGTGGAAAATATCCAGCCCACCCAGACGGCCCAGAAAAAAGCCCCGATCAAATTCACCTGCGGCCCCCCCGGAATGCCCAGGTACCCTCGAGGCTGAGTGGGATCGATTTCACCGGGACCCGTTCCCACCGGTGCCGATGCGATGGCCTCCTGAAGCCGGCTGGCCCAGGCCGGATCCAGCCAGAGGGCGACCCCCAGAAGCCCCAGGGTTCCGACAATCAGCACTTTCAAATTCTTGGTCATGGTGTCTCTCCTTAAAATTTGGATTTTTGAAAAGCGGCGCTTCGCTCCCCTCTTCCCAGGCAGCTTTCCCATGAAGGGGCCTCAACTCTTCTCCCAGTTTCGAGAAAAAGTTCGCATCACAAACGAATCCCTCCCCTTGGAAAATGCCCTGGAATCATCATTCCGAATCTTGGCGCAAAACCAATTCCCCCTGTCTTGATTCCCCACATAATAAGAAAGTGGACAAACTGAGGCACATATGCAGGCTTCTGTCAGAGGTATGGAAGCTGCCCGTATGTCCAAGAGTTTTGAGACGCTTTCAGGCCGCGGCAGCTGAAGTCCATGTGCGGCATGGGAGACCTCCCCGGTGTGCTCATAACCAGGAAAATGCGTGTGTTCAAAAGGCAGTGAAGTTGATTCTATAAAACACATGTGCCAAATATCAAGACAAACGTTATCCAGATTAAAGGACGCTGCAATAAGAAAGAAGTTTACAGTCCTTGTTTCATGAATGGGCACAGGAGGTCCAAGGGGTCGAACGGGTGGCGCCGTGTCTCCTTGGATGCGCTGGGCCTCCACAGTTGCAGGGCCATTTTTCCGGGGACAGGGG
>SLCH01000258.1 GCA_007125915.1 Syntrophobacteraceae bacterium | reverse complement strand
GGCATCAACATCATCAACAGGCATCCCGACAACCGGATTTCATGGAACGACATGCTTCGAAGAATTCAGCGCATCCAGAGAGAATCACCACACAATTCGGAATTTTAAGGAATTTTCAAGGGAGACGGCGCCATGGGCACAACCGCATTGAGACGCACCTGGAAGGCAGCACTTTCACTGGTATTCTGCTCCATCTTGATTTCCTGTGTCACCATTCACATTTATTTTCCCGCGGAAGAGGTTCAAAGAACGGCGGAAGAGATCGTCACCGACATTCGCCAGGTCCCCCCTCAATCACAGGAGCGCACCTTGAGAGGGACCACTCTGTTGAGCAGCCTTTTCCAGCGTGTGGACCTGCACCTGGCTCCCGCAAGCGCTCATGCACGGGCGGAAACAACCGTTTCCAACGCGGCCATTCGCAGCCTGAAAGACAGGATGAGAAGCAGGAATTCACAGCTGGTCCCCTTTTTCAATGAGGGAGCCATCGGCGAAAACAACAGGGGTTACCTGGAAATTTTGGACACTTCCGGCCTCGACCTCAGATCCCGGGCCAATGTGAACCGCCTGGCGGAAGCGGAAAACACCGATCGCAGGCAACTCTATACGGAGGTGGCTCGGGCCCTCAATATAGACCCGGGTCAAATCAGCCGCATAGAAACCATCTTCGCTGAAGAATGGCAGAAGTCGGCTCAATCGGGCTGGTTCGTTCAACGACCCGACGGATCCTGGGTGCGGAAGTGAGATTTCACAAGAGCCCTTCTGCAGGGCCATCCAGCCAGAAGCAGAGGGCATTCCGTATTTCCTGAACCTGCTCGGGGTCCGTGACCTTCTTACCATCGTGGGTCCGTATGTAGAAGACATCGGCAACCTGGTCCACTTTGGTTGTTATTTTGGCCACGTAAATCCTTATCTGCATTTCGTACAGAGTGCGGCTGATGGTGTAGAGGAACCCCACACGGTCCTGCGCATAGACTTCCAAAATAGTGTAAAGGTCTGAAGATTCATTGTCCATGAGCACCTGGCTGGATGTGGAGCGCAGGGCCACGGGGTAGTCCTCCAGCTGGACCACGTGAGCGGCGATCCTGTAGTCCAGGGCCATTTTCCCCTTGAGAAGACGAATGAGGTCATCATGTATGACCTTCCACTGGAACTCTTTTTCAACCTTTTCGGGAGGGCGGCACTGAAACACGAGCAGCAGCAGGCCGTTGTTCATGGTGAACACCTGGGCCCCGATGATGAGGATGTCATGAAGGGTGAGCACGCCCGTGGTGCGCACGATCCAGGCTGGAATCTCCCAGCTCAGCAGGGTGAGTTCGTACATGTCCTCCCGCGAGGTGACTTCCCAAACAAAGGGATCATCGTCGGAGGCCTGCAGCTGCCAGCTCAGCCTCAAATGAGCGGCTATGGCCTCAGACGACATGGAAAGCAGATAGCGCGGTGACAATTCCCGAAAGTAATTTTCCAGTTCCTGGGTGCTGATGAGTTCGCCCAGTTCCTCCTCCACCTGGAACTTCACCTGCTCAATCCTCTCGGCGAGAACCTCGGGACTCGGTTCTCCTTTTTCCAGCAACTGCCCCACCAGATCGTAGAGACGCCAGACGGGAGAGTCTTTCCATATCTGGGCTGCTTTGGGGCCCGTCACCATCATGTCCGCGCAGCTCAGGAGCATGAGCAGATCGAGCCTCATGGGATTTCCCACGGTCAGGGCACAATGGGAAAGCATCTCCTCATCGGCCAGGTCCCTCATGGACGCATTGTTCAGGAGCAGGAGATGCTGCGCCACAAGAAACTGCACCGTGTCCGATTCTTCGGGACTCAGCCCAAGCCGCCGCGCAATGACCGGGATCATTTCCCCCCCGTGGAGAGCATGATCCCGGCCCGAGGACTTTCCGATGTCGTGGAGCAGACCCGCCAGGAACAGCCAGACGGGATCCCCGACGGTTTTTGCAATCTGCGTGAGGCGCGGCTCTCTTTCAGCGTAGTGCCCCAAAATGATTTTTTTCAGTTCGGATAAAACTCTCAAGTGGTGCTCGTGCAGAGGGTAAAGATGAAAAGCGTCATGCTGGACAAGCCCATGGATGGTGGACAGTTCGGGAATGAGCGACGTCAGAAGGCCCTGGTCATAGAATCGCCTCACAAGGGGCAGGTGGGGCTTGTCAGAACGGATCAGCTCCAGCAGTTCCTCTTTGACCCTCATGTCCCCTGAAGCGGAATCGAGCACGTTGCGGTTGTGCTCGATCCACTCTTTGGCCCCATTGGAAAAGCCGGCTCCGTTTCTGGCTGCCAAAGCGAAAAGATGCACCAGGCCCCCGGGAGTGGCGGGATAGCGCTCCGCGTCCAGGTAAAGTTTTCCTTTTCGTAAAGCGACTCCCTCTTCCACACTGGTGAAATCAATCTCTTCTTCGGAGGGATGGCGTGCCTCCAGAAGACGATCCCAAAACTCTCCGGCGATGAATGAAACTCCGTGGAAGAGCTGGAAAACGTTTTGCATCAAGCCTTCAACGGGCAGGAAGCCCGCCCTGGATGCGTACCCCAGTTTTTCCGCCAGAAATTCCTGCCTTTCAAAAGTGAGCACACCGGGGCCTCCGTTGGTGATGGTTCTCAAAAGACTCACCAGCCGCACGAATTTTTTCTCGGCCTGCTGCAAAAGGTCCACTTCCTGCCGGTTGAGGAGGCCGCTGAAGATGGAGTCTTCAAGGCTGCGCGTTTGATCGGCAATGCGGCAGGCCAGTCGGATGGAGGCGATTTCATGAAGCCCGCCGGGGTTATGTTCCAGATCGGGCTCAAACCACCTTTCATCCTCTTGGAGCTTTTGCTGCCTTTCCTCAAAGAGCTGATGGAGCCGGTGGAGGTATTCTTCCCGGCGGCGGGAGACGGCATCATCCAGTGCTGCGTCCAGGCGCTCTGCCATGTTTCGGTTCCCCGAGAGAAACCGGGCATCCAGCAACTGGAAAAAAAGGGAGAAGTCTTCCTCCGCGCGGCTCAAAAGGCTTTCCATGCGGACGGTGTCCAGGTCCACAACCCATCCCGCATCCTCGAGGGGCGATACGATCTCATCAACCCACTCCCTTTTCCACTCCAGTGACCCGTCGGCCAGCAACATGAGGCTCACGGGTTCCGTTGGGTCCATGAGGCCTTTGCCCAGGGTCGATTTGGTGAGCACGGCGGTGGAGGACCTGAATTCCTCGCTGTCGATGTCCACCTGGTTGACGAGACGGTTGTAGAGGGAGATGACGGCAACCTCCAGGAGACTAGTGTGCCGGCCGAGGGCATCTTCGTCCATATCCGAAAGGATTTGCTCCCGCTGTTTTCTGAGAGATTCGGAAATACTCGTCATCATGTTCATGCCCCCTCATCATTAGGGTTGATGGATGATTCAGGATTAGAAAGTCTACGCTCAGCAGTGAGAAACCATGAGACAATATCAACGAGAGTCTTTTCCTGATTCTTGTTCATGCCTCCAATGCAATGCTAAGAGGAAAAGCACCGTTGCGCAACAGGTAAGAAGACCCCGTCTTCAAAAGGATGACCTCCCTCCCGTCTGCTGCAGGACCCAATCCTTGACCCTGTGATGAATTAGGAGTATTTCTATCTTCCTGCTTCAGCCAATGAACCTCATGCCACAGGGCAAAGGAGACATTTTGTGATCGCGATTCTGGACTATCGGGCCGGCAACCTCACAAGCGTCCAAAGGGCGCTCACTTTCCTGGGGCACGCGAGCACCATCACCGACTCCCGGGAAGAAATTGAAAAAGCGGAGCGCATCATTTTTCCGGGAGTCGGGGCGGCGGGCAAATCCATGGAGAATCTCCGGCAACTGGGCCTGGACGTCATTCTGAAAGAGCGCCTGGAAGCAGGCATTCCCGTCCTGGGCATCTGTGTGGGCCTCCAGGTGCTGTTTCAGCACAGCGAGGAAAACAACACCGCCTGCCTGGGCATTCTTCCCGGCCGTGTGCGCCTCTTTTCTTCAAACCTTCGCGACGTTGATGGTTCCCCCCTCAAAATACCCCACATGGGTTGGAACGGGGTCACCTTCTCCCGGCCTCACCCTGTCTTTGAGAGCATTGCGGAAGGAAGCGAATTTTACTTCGTGCACAGCTATTACCCGGAGCCCGAAAACCCGGAGCACATTCAGGGCACCACGGATTACGGCATCACCTTCGCCTCCGCAGTGGCGCACAAAAACCTCGTGGCGGTGCAGTTCCACCCGGAAAAAAGCGGCCCCGCCGGCCTGGGCATTCTCACCAATTTCTGCCGGTGGAACGGAGAGGACACGGCCCAATGAAGGAGCACTCATGCTGAGCAAGCGCATCATCCCCTGCCTGGATGTGAGAGACGGGCGCACCACGAAGGGCATCAAGTTCCAGGACAACAGAGACATTGGCGATCCCGTGGAAATGGCCAAATTTTATTACGAAAACGGAGCCGATGAGATCGTTTTTTACGACATCACCGCTTCCAGCGACAAGCGCCCCATCATGATCGATGTGGTGAAACGGGTGGCGGAAACCATCTTCATTCCCTTTTCCGTTGGAGGGGGCATTCGCACGGTAGAAAACATGCGGGAGGTTTTGCTGGCCGGCGCGGAAAAAGTCAGCGTCAATTCGGCGGCGGTTCTCAACCCCGCTGTCATTCGCCAGGGTGCGGAAGCTTTTGGAAGTCAGTGCGTCGTTCTGGGCATGGACGTGAAGCAGGTGGAACCCAGCCATAAGATTCCTTCGGGGTATGAAGTGGTCATCAACGGCGGAAGGACCTTCATGGGCCTGGACGCCCTCTGGTGGGCTCAGGAAGGGGAAAGGCTGGGCGCGGGAGAAATCTGTCTCAACTCCATCGACGCAGACGGAACACAGGACGGCTATGCCATCGAACTCACCCGTCTCATTTCCAGCCACGTTCACATTCCCGTGATCGCCTCGGGAGGTGCGGGCAAACCGGAACATCTCCTGCATGTGCTGACCGAGGGCCATGCGGACGCCGCACTCATCGCCTCCATGGTGCACTATGGCACGCACACCCTGCAGGAAATCAAGGAATGCCTCCACCGGGGGAACGTGAAGGTACGGATGACCTGGTGACCCGATTCAAAAATCCCCAATTTTTGCATCAGGCACAGGATTTGCTTACCAAAAGAAACCTCTGTGAGCAGCACCTTGCATGGAATTCACACCGCACCCATCCCAAGGGCTTTTTTCCCAGGGCTGAAAAAACTGCTCCCTTTTGCTGAAACCCTCGAGCGCCATCGGACGAAGAGCTGAATACATGAATCCATTCATTGAAAAACTTGGCAGGAAAGAATCGGTCATCGGCATCATCGGACTTGGCTATGTGGGCCTTCCCCTTCTCATTCGATTTGGCGAAGCGGGCTTCAACCTCATCGGGTTCGACACGGACTCGCGAAAAATCAATGCGCTGCTGCACGGCGACAACTACATCAGGCACATACCCTCGGAGCGCATCACCCAGTTTCTCAAAGACAGGCAACTGGACGTGACCATAAGTTTCGAACGGTTGACCGAGGCCGACTGCGTCATCATCTGCGTTCCCACTCCCCTCACGGAAAAGATGGAGCCCGATCTGAGCTACGTGGAAAACACGTGCAGAACCATCGCTCAGCACCTTCGCCCGGGACAGCTCATTGTGCTGGAAAGCACCACCTATCCGGGAACCACCGAGGAACTGGTGCTGCCCATTTTGCAGAACACGGGACTCGCAGTGGGCAAGGACTTTTTCCTGGCTTTTTCTCCCGAACGGGAAGATCCCGGCAACAAGGAATACCACACGGGAAACATTCCCAAGATTGTGGGAGGCGTGACTCCCCAGTGCCTTCAGTGCGCCACGGAACTTTATGCTTCGGCTCTGTCCAGCGTGGTTCCCGTTTCATCCACTCGAGTGGCGGAGCTCACCAAGCTCCTGGAAAATATCTACCGGGGCGTCAACATCGCCCTGGTGAACGAGCTGAAAATTCTAGCCCTCAAAATGGGCATCGACATCTGGGAAGTGATCGATGCCGCTTCCACCAAACCTTTCGGGTTCACCCCCTTTTTCCCCGGCCCGGGCCTGGGGGGGCACTGCATTCCCATTGACCCTTTCTACCTGTCCTGGAAAGCCCGTGAGTACGATTTCACCACGCGGTTCATCCAGCTTGCGGGTGAAGTCAATGTGGCCATGCCCTACTACGTCATCGAAACCACACAAAACAGCCTCAATGAGCGGAAGAAGTGTCTCAACGGTTCCAAAATCATGGTTTTGGGAGTGGCCTACAAAAAGGACATCGACGACGACCGGGAATCCCCCTCCTACGAGGTGATGAAGCTGCTGCTGGAAAAGGGGGCGGAAGTGTATTACAATGACCCGCACATTCCCCGGCTCAAGCCCGGCCGAAAACACGGTTTTAAGCTGGAATCAACGCCCCTCACGGAGGAAACACTGG
>SLCH01000109.1 GCA_007125915.1 Syntrophobacteraceae bacterium | reverse complement strand
TTTTCGGTGCTTCAGGGAAGGAGGTAGAAGGCGAGAGCTTTGGGAATGTCTGGACTGGTGAACTTTCCTCCCGCTTCCTGGCCTTTGACCCTCACCACCGTGACATCCACATTCAGGGAAGTCCGCTGGTCGTCATCGAGCACAAAGTGAACGGTTATCTTTTGCCTTAAGGACAGCTGGTTTTGTCTGGGAGTGCGGAATCTGATGCCTGTCCGGGAAATGTCTTCTATAACAATTGGGTTTTGGGTGACAGAGCTGTTGTCTTCCGTGTAATGCCCCAGGAAGTTGACCATTTTTCTGTAGTGCTGCCTTTTCTCGAAGACGATGGGAAAGGAAAAGCCGCAGGTGCACTTGACCATGATTTTTTTTTGATTTTTTTTTAATTTGGAGACTTCAATGTTTTTCTGTTTTCCACATTCCGGGCAACGGATTGCGGCAAGGTTGTTCTGGGTGACATATACTTTCACGGGCTTCACGGAATACTTCCTCCTGCTGATACAACACCATACCATTTCTGAACAAAGTGGTTTAACCTTTAGCAAAACACAAAAGGAAATCCAAGCTTTAAAACTTGAGCATTTGCCGGGATGGTTTCTTCCATGGGTGGGAAAAACAGCGATCCCGATCTGTTATTCAAAACAATAGAATAAATCTAATAGGTTACTTAAATGTTGCCAAAAATTATGATTTTGACTAATATTCGTCGGCCTGCAGCTGCAGGACCCTGGTGTGCGCTTCCTGAAGGTCATGGGAAAAAGCCCCTCGGTTTTTCAATAAGAGTCTCGATATTTTGCTGAGCCCCAAACTTGAGGGCATGCATTGAAAACTGCTTCCTTGCGGATCATACATTCCGGCGGTTCCGGGGGCAGGTTGGTTCATGGCGATGATGAAAAGGAGAGAACAGCGAGATGTGCCGTTTATTCGCGTTGACCAGTGAGGAGCCCCAGTCCCCCATGATGGCGGTTCGGGCCCTCGATGTCATGAGGGAAGGGCACGATGGTTCCGGAGTCGGCCTGTTTCTGAGCGACCTCGGAGGACCGTTGGAGGAAATGAGGGGTGCGCCCATTCTGTCGGGCATCTTTTCCAATGAGGGATTGAAGCGGCTGGATCAGTTCATGATCGGCATCGGTTTCATGACCAAGTACAAGATGTCCATAAAAATTCCCAAGAGTCCACCCCCGGGTGTCCCCAAGCGGGATGTGTACCTCATTCGAGCCTATGAATATCCAGAAACATGGGAAGGGCTGAGCCAGGAAGAACTGGATTACCGGCTGCTCATGACACGCCTTCAATTGCGGCAGATGGGCGAAGAAAAGGGTGACATGATCATCTACAGCTTCTGGCCCGATGTCATCATGCTCAAAGAACTGGGCGATCCTCTCACGGTGGCCGAATACCTGCAACTGGAACGGAAGGAGCTGCAGGCCCGTGTCATCATGGCCCAGGGAAGACAAAACACCAATTACGCCATCAATCTGTACGCATGCCACCCTTTTTTCATACAGGGCATCGCTTCCATGACCAACGGGGAGAACACGGCGTTTGTTCCCATTCGGGAGTTTCTATCCTCACGGGGGTTTCCCGGCTACATGGGATACCAGTCCGATTCAGAGGTTTTCACGCACATACTGCACTTCACCCTTCATCGGTTGGGAATGGGCATAGAGGCTTACAAGCACATCATCACTCCTTTGCAGGATGACGACCTCAAAGGGCACCCTCAGGAAGGCCTTCTCAAGACACTCAAGCAGTCCTGCCGGCGTCTCATCATCGATGGCCCCAACTGTGTCATTGGATGCCTGCCCGATAAGAGCCTCTTCATGGTTCAGGATCGCAAGAAGCTTCGTCCCGGTGTGGTGGGCGGCAGGCCTGGACTTTATGCCTTTTCCTCGGAAATCTGCGGGCTGGATGCCACCATTCCCGACCGCAACAAGAATGAAGACTTTCAACCCATGCACCTGGACACCGCCATCGTGGGTCCGGATCGTCTGGAGGTAAAAATATGCTCTCAAATGGATTCATTACCCCTTCCTCACTGAGTGTCAAAGATCTCCCCTGGCAGATTCGGTGGGAAAAGGACAAATGCACCCTCTGCGGTCGCTGCGCCGCCGTTTGTCCCGTGCACACCCTGGAACTGGGGGTTTTCAGGAAACGAATGGTGAGCACGCCGGACCTGTCTCATTTGACTCCGGCCAATCCTCCCGCCACGGTATACCAGACCTATCATGGCGTTCGACAGAAGACGGATCCTGCATACGCCTGTGTGGGTTGCGCCACGTGCAGCCTTGTGTGCCCCAACGACTGCATCATGCCCTTCAGGACCGATGAAGCTGACAAGTTCCGCTTTCACCTCAACCGCGGGGGGCAGGCGCGAAACAGGGGAGGCCGCAGGAATGCCCCCGATGCAGCGCAGGGTGGGTTGCTGGATCAGATCAAGTTCACCCGCATTTCCATGCTCACGGACCCGGCCCTCGATGCGGGACGCCACGAGTTTGAACTGAGAAGCCTTCTGGGCCGCATCCTGCCTCCCGAGGAAAGTTTGAAGCTCTTTCATGAACAGGGATGGACGCCTCCCGTTCGAGAGATCTACCCCCTCCTGATCGGCGGCATGTCCTTTGGGGCTCTTTCTCCCAATATGTGGGAAGGCATTCAAATGGGGGTTTCCTACCTCAATGAAGAAATGGGCATGCCCGTCAGGATCTGCACGGGGGAAGGGGGGTGCCCGCCGCGCCTTTTGAGGTCCAGGTTCCTCAAGTACGTCATACTTCAGATCGCCAGTGGTTATTTTGGGTGGGATGAAATCATCCATTCCCTGCCCCACATGAAAGAAGATCCCTGTGCCGTGGAAATCAAATATGGGCAGGGAGCCAAGCCCGGCGACGGAGGGCTGCTCATGTGGTATAAGGTGAACAAACTTATCGCCGCCATCCGGGGTGTGCCCGCCGGTGTGAGTCTGCCCAGCCCTCCCACGCACCAGACCAAGTACTCCATCGAGGAGGCCGTGGCCAAAATGATTCAGTCCATGTACATGGCCTGGGGGTTCAGGGTCCCGGTTTTTCCCAAAATTTCAGGGACTTCGACGGCTCTGGCCGTCCTCAACAACCTGACCCGCAACCCTTACGCGGGAGCATTGGCCATCGATGGTGAAGATGGGGGCACGGGGGCGGCCTATGCCGTTTCCATGGACCACATGGGCCACCCCATCGCCAGCAACCTGCGCGACTGTTATCTCAACCTGGTGAAGCTGGGGCGTCAGAATGAAATTCCCCTCATAGCCGGGGGTGGAGTGGGCAAAAACGGCAAACTGGCGGCCAATGCGGCGGCACTCATCATGCTGGGAGCCAGCGTGGTGCAGACGGGAAAATACATCATGCAGGCTGCCGCCGGTTGTGTGGGATCGGAAGCCGACCGCTGCAACATCTGTAACATCGGGTTGTGCCCCAAGGGGATCACATCCCAGGATTCCCGCATTTATCGCCGTCTGGATCCCGAAAAAGTGGCGGAAAGGGTGGTGGATGTCTATCTCAGCTTCGACACGGAACTGAAAAAGATTGTAGCGCCCCTGGGGCGGTCCACGTCACTGCCCATTGGAATGTCCGATGCTTTGGCCATCAACGACAAATCCGCCGCCGAGAGGCTCCACATCGATTACGTGGTGTGATGCCGGGTTTTTGTTTGGGGGGATGGGGAATTGCCGTCCGCATTTTTGATTTCGAGAGCCGCCAAGATGATTCCTCTGGAATCATTGCGGTTTCATTCATAGTTTGGAGTTGAAGGGTATGGAGAGTCAACAATCCCTCAGAATTTCGGGCCTGCAGGAGGAGCGCCGCATTGAGTCGCGCATCCTTGAGGAACGCATTCAGCAGGCGGTGGAACAGGGAAGCCGCAACCTGGAAATTGAAGCCTTTGGGCAGCACGGTATAGGCGGCCGGTTGTGGAAAGCCGGGGAAGAGCCCGTTCATGTGAAAATTGTGGGATCCCCCGGACAGCGTGTGGGTTCCATGGGTTTTGCCAACACGACCATTGAAGTCATGGGGCCTGCTTCCGATGACGTGGGGTGGCTCAACGGGGGAGCCAAAATCATCGTCCATGGCAATGCGGGAAACGGCACGTGCAATGCCATGGCCCAAGGCAAGGTTTACGTGGCCGGCAGCATCGGCGCCCGTGGAATGACCATGACCAAGCACAATCCCAGATTTGATCCACCCGAGCTCTGGGTGCTGGGTTCCGTAGGGGATTACTTTGCCGAATTCATGGCAGGGGGAGTCGCGGTGGTTTTCGGCCACATGCCGCAGGATTCTCACAATGTGCTTGGCTACCGGCCATGCGTGGGCATGGTGGGTGGGCGCATCTACTTTAGAGGACCGCACAAAGGGTTCAGCCAGGCCGATGCCAAGCAGGTGGCCATTTCCCAGGAAGATTGGGACTGGCTCAACATCAACACGGAAAAATTCCTGGAATCCATCGGCCGGCTCGATCTTCTGGAGGCCTTGAGTGTTCGGGAAGAGTGGCAGTTGCTGGTGGCCCGGGGTCCCATGGAGAAGGTGGGCCGCACGCGTCCCGCCATGCACGAATTTCGCCGGAATGTGTGGGATGCGGAGCTGGGCAAGGGAGGGCTCATCGGTGACCTGACAGACGTCGATCGATCCCCCATTCCTCTCATCACCACGGGAGAACTGCGGCGCTGGGTTCCCGTGTGGGAAAATGAGAAATACGCCGCTCCCTGTGAGGCGAGCTGCCCCACGGGCATTCCCGTCAATGAGCGGTGGCGCCTGATTCGAGAGGGCCGGATGGATGAAGCGGTCAATCTGGCTCTGGCCTACACGCCTTTCCCCGCCTCCATTTGTGGATATCTCTGTCCCAATCTGTGCATGCAGGGCTGCACCCGCACTTCGGCTGACATGGTGACACTGGATCTGCCGCAACTGGGCAAGACGAGCATTTCCGCCAAGCTGCCCCCTTTGCCTCCCTTGTCGGGCAGGCGCATTGCCGTCATCGGCGGTGGCCCTTCGGGTCTTTCCATAGCCTGGCAACTGCGCCGGTTGGGGCATGAGGCGGTCATCTACGACATGGGCAAGGCCCTGGGCGGCAAGATCACCTCCCAGATTCCCAAATCCCGCATACCCGATGAAGTGATTCAGACAGAGGTGGGCCGCATACAGGAAGTCATTCCCCATGTCCACTTGCAGCAGAAGCTGAATCGGAGTGAGTTCGAGCAATTGAAAGCGGACTTCGACTTCGTGGTCATTGCGGTGGGAGCACAGAAGCCCAGGGTCATTCCCATGCCGGGCCAAGAACGGCTCATTCCCGCACTGGAATTCCTTCAAGAGAGCAAAGCGGACGAGATTTCCGTGGGCAAACGGGTTGTCATCATCGGTGCCGGCAATGTGGGTTGTGATGCCGCTACGGAAGCCCATCGGCTGGGAGCCGAAGACATCACTCTGGTGGACATTCAGCCTCCCGCATCCTTTGGCAAGGAACGGGAAGAAGCGGAAGCCGTTGGGGCCAAGTTCCGCTATCCCTGTTTCAGCAAGGCTGTCACGGAAGAAGGCCTGGAGTTGACATCGGGGGAGGTCATTCCCGCTGACACCGTCATCATTTCCATCGGCGACACGCCCGACCTGGAGTTTTTGCCCGAAAACATCGCCACCGAGCGCGGCTTCATCAAGGTGAATGACCTTCATCAGACCACCGACCCCCGGGTCTTTGCCGTGGGAGACGCGGTCAGGCTGGGATTGCTCACGGAAGCGGTGGGAGCGGGGCGAAAGACGGCACAGATCATTGCGGACATGATCGCGGGAAAACGCCCCACGGGCGATGCACGCCAGATGTTCGACCACCACCGGGTCAAACTGGAATATTTCGATCCCAGGCGACTGACCTTTGACTCCGTCCAAAACTGTGCGTCCCAGTGTTCTTCATGCGGCAGCTGCCGTGATTGTGGCATTTGCGAAGCCATGTGCCCGCAGGGTGCCATTTCCCGGCAGGAAGTGCATGGAGGAAAGGGATTTGAGATGGTGGTGAATCCCGAACGATGCATCGGGTGCGGATTCTGCGCGGGAGCCTGCCCCTGCGGAGTGTGGGATCTGGTGGAAAACGAATCTTTGGATTGAATCCTGGGGTGCGTTCTGCCCGCAGATTGAAATTTCTTGCGGGCCCGGGGTCTTCCCGGCGGCTTTGAAGTCAGGGCTCCCGAAGCCATCAAGGCCATCAAACATGGGGCCAAAAGTAAAAAAGGAGTGCGGTGATCCGCACTCCTTTTTTGTTGCATGGAGTGTTACCTGGCCAGTTCCAACACCTTGTTGACCAGTTTTTCAATGCCCTGAGCCACGTCCTTGATTCCCGGTCCCAGCATGTAGGCGGGTGTGGAGACGACCTTGTTGCTTTGGTCGAAGTGGATCATGTCCACGGTGCAGACCTGGTGTTTTCCCCCCATGGATTCGATGG
>SLCH01000201.1 GCA_007125915.1 Syntrophobacteraceae bacterium | reverse complement strand
TCGGACCGCAAGGCCATTGAGGTGCTCACCGATTCCATCGTGAGAAAGATCTTGCACGATCCCATCCTGTATTTGAAAAGAAAGAGCGAACGAGAAACGGGCCAGGTCTGCATAGACTTCACACAGCAGGTGTTCAACCTCATGGAACGAGACGGTGATGCTGCCTGCGCCTTGACTCATGAAGCCTCAAATGATATGAATTACAATAACTTGCTCAAAAGTGTGAAAAAATAAGCGAGGAGCCAGCATGGCTGAGATCTTGGAGTTCGGGAAAAAGGCTCAGGACTTGAAATCCATGAAAGACACGGACCTGCGCCAAAGAAAGTTGGAAGCGCTCAGGAAAATATTTCAATGCGCGCGCTGCGTGGTGAAGTGTGCCAAATGCGGCTCCCAGATTGAGGCCGGCAAGAAGGCATCCGTGCGATATGCAACTCCTTATCCCTTTTGCACCAACTGCCAGGAAGAATACGAGGAATACCAGCAAAGAAACACGGGTGAAGAGCGGAATCCCAAGTATTATTGGCACAATGATCAGTGGCTGGAAGTCTGGAGGAGTTGGCTGGATCACCAGAAGTGCCTGGATCGCTACAAGCACTCCAAGGAATTCCTGCAGCTTCTCGAGGAAGCGGAAAATTTATTTCACACCTAGCCAGAAATGGCCCGAAGGAGTTGCTTTATGATTGGTGGAATCGGTATGCCCGAACTGATAATCATTCTTGTCATTGTGCTGATCATCTTCGGAGCTGGAAAGCTCCCGGAAATCGGGGCCGGCCTTGGAAAGGGCATTAAAAACTTCAAGAAGGCCACCAATGAACCATTGGAAACGGAAGAAGATGTGGAAAAAATAGATGGGAAACCGACCAAACCCCAATGAATTGTCCATGGCTTGGCAGCAGGAGGGTGATCTCATGGGGTCACCCTCTTTCCATTTGCCCGTGCAGACTCCAGATGGTCCCCTGCCCACATTAAAAGGGAATCTCATCGTCCTTGCCCGGCGGTGGAGGTGGAAGGTCTTCAGCCAGGGAACGGTCGTATGCCTGCCGTTCCGGTGAGCCCCCCCTGCCCGATCCAGCGCCTTGCCCGGAGCTTCCCTGCTCATCCCCGGGGCTACCGACAAACTGGATGTCTCTGGCCACAATCTCTGTGGTGTACCTCTTGACTCCCTGGGCATCTTCCCATTGCTGCGTCCTCAGAGTCCCCTCGAGATAGACGAGCTTTCCTTTTCCCAGATAATTGCCGCAAAACTCCGCCGTCTTGCCAAAGGTCACGATGCGGTGCCATTCTGTGCGATCTTCCCAGTTTCCCTCTCCCGCCGGGACCCGCTCGTTGGTGGCCACACTGAATTTGGCCACAGCCACACCGTTTGCGCTGTAGCGAATGTCAGGGTCTGCCCCTAAGCGGCCGATGATGATCACTTTATTCACTGTACCTTTCGCCATGTCTTTCCCCTTCCCGCATTATTGCCATGTGTCTCTTTTGCTGTCCGCCAAAGGATTCGTATAGCATAGAGCTTGCCTTGTGAAAACCCCCCTCGCTGATGCATGATGCTTCATGGAAACCTGATCGAAAGTTGGCCACCATGCACGCCTTTCCTATGCAATTTCAACTGCCTTGTTGACTCGATAGCGGAAAAAGTTTACATTCCTACCCTGTGTTTTATGCACAAGTAACTGTTTTTATGGGTATTTCATTTTTCCTGTGGAGTTAGGAATTTTCACTCTTTCTAGCCCATGTTTTTCTGGAGCACCAGAAGGACGGTCTTGTAAAATCAAAATTGTAATTCTGTGGGGTTCTTTGGATCCCCTGCAGCTTCCCCATGATGAGAGGGTCGCCGGCAGTTTCCCCTGGAGACCCTCACCACATTGCTGGTCCTTGACCGAGTGCTTGCCATGTGAACTCATTTCCAAGAGACCTCAGGTGAATACCAAAGGGGGAAACTTCCAAAATCGTGTGTTCCAAACATGGGAAGGGATTTCATGCGAGCAATTCGGTCCATGTTCTTCTACACTGTTCTTTTCTTTTCCACATTGCTCCTGGGTGTCGGCGCCGTTGTGATCCACCGCATCACCAAAAGCCATGAGGGTCCCCATGAGTGCGCCCGGCTCTGGAGCAGGATCAATCTTCTGGCCGCAGGGGTGCGTGTACACATGGAAGGTCTGAAGAACATCGACACTGAAAGGGCTTACATATACGCTCCCAACCACCAGAGCTGGTTTGATATCTTTGCCCTGTCCGCGAAGCTTCCCGTTCAATTCCGCTGGCTCGCCAAGGAAGAGCTTTTCAGGATTCCCGTATTGGGAGCGGCCATGTCAGCCATCGGATACATTCCCATCGACCGCGGAGATCGCCGTAAAGCCTTCATGAGCATGAATGAGGCAGCGGAAAAAATCCAGAGAGGGACCTCCATCGTCATCTTTCCCGAGGGAACGCGGAGTTCAACGGGTGTGCTTCAGGATTTCAAGAAGGGGGGCTTCATCCTCGCCATTAAATCCCAGCAGCCCATTGTGCCCGTGAGCATCAGCGGCTCCCACAGGATCCTTCAGAAGGGAGACTGGAAGATCAATCCGGGCAGGATTCATGTGAGGATTGCAGCCCCCATCGAGACCAAAAGTCTCACTTCCAGGGACCGGGACGCTTTGAGCGATGCCGTGAGAGAGGCCATAGAAGAGAATCTGCCTTTGGAAGAAGGTGGAAAGATGGCCCCATGAGGTCACCCTCCAGCCCGGGCCAAGCAGGCCAGGACGTTTAAACTTATGATTTCAGAAGAACAGATCAATTCAAGGGCGCTCAAGATCATCCCTTTGGGAGGGCTGGGTGAAATCGGCCTCAACATGATGGTCTTGGAGTACGAAAACACCATTGTCCTCATCGACGCTGGGCTCATGTTTCCTGAAGACGACATGCTCGGCATAGACATCGTCATACCAGATTTTGCCTATTTGAAACAGAGGCGGGCCAACGTCCGCGCCCTGGTGGTCACCCATGGACATGAAGACCACATCGGTGCCATACCTTTTTTGCTCAGAGAGTTTCCGATTCCCATTTACGGCACTCCACTGACCCTGGCACTCATCCATGAAAAGCTGAAGGAACATGGTCTCAGCACACGAACAAAACTCAAAACCGTCCTTCCCGGGGAAACCATCGACCTGGAACCCTTCCACATTGAATTCATCCAGGTCTGCCACAGTATTCCCGATGGGGCCGGGCTGGCCATTCACACTCCCGAGGGAATCGTCATTCACTCGGGCGATTTCAAGATTGACAACACCCCCATTGACGGAAAGCGCTTCGATCTTGCCCGATTTGGTTCCTACGGGGAAAAGGGAGTGAAAGTTCTCCTTTCCGACTCCACAAATGTGGAGCGTCCAGGCCACACGCTGTCAGAAAAAGATGTGGGAGAAACGCTCAAAGACATCTTCCAGTCAAGCACCGGCAGGATCATGGTGGCTGTATTCGCAAGCAATCTCCACCGCATTCAGCAAGTGATTCACCTGGCCAGGAGCTTTGGGCGCAAGGTTTTGCTCAATGGCCGTTCCATGGTGAGCAATGTGCGAATCGGTCGTGAACTGGGCTCCCTCGATTTTCCTCCCGAGGAAGAAATCAATTTTGGTGAACTCAACCGCCTGCCCGATTCCCAGGTGCTTCTTCTGACCACGGGAAGCCAGGGTGAGCCCATGAGCGCTCTCAGCCGCATGGCCTTTGAGGGTCATAAAAAGCTCAAAATCAAAAAGGGCGACACGGTCATCCTGTCTTCCAAGTTCATTCCGGGAAACGAGAGAACCATTCACAACGTCATCAATCGACTTTACCGCCACGGTGCCGAGGTGATTCACGAACAGGTCCGGGACATCCATGTTTCAGGCCACGCCTACCAGGAGGAGCTGAAAACCCTCATGAGCGTGGTCAGACCCACTTTCTTCATTCCCATTCACGGCGAATACCGCCATCTGGTGAAACACAAACAGCTGGCCATGACCATGGGCATCCCCGGAGAAAACTGTTTTCTCCTCGAAGATGGTGACGTGTTTGCTATCTTCGAGGGGGAGGCTCGAGTGATGGGCCGGGTGGAGACCGGCCGCGTGCTTGTGGACGGCAAAGGGGTTGGCGACGTGGAAGGCCTCGTTCTCAGAGACCGCAGGCATCTTTCCGAGGATGGGCTGGTCATCGCCACCCTGGTGATCAACAAGCAGACGAAAAGCATTCTCAGTGGTCCCGACATCCTGAGCAAGGGGTTCATCCACGAGGACTCCAAGCCTGAGGTGCTCGACCACGCAAAGAGTATCATCATGGAAGTCTTCAATCGAATCGTTCAGGAAGACTTCGAGTTGGACTGTTCTCTCCTTGAATCGGAAATCAAAAGGGAACTGAAACGTTTTTTCAATCGAATCCTCTACCGAAGGCCGGTCATATATGTCCTTCTGACGGACATTTGAAGTAGAATCCACGGGCTGATTGGAAGAAGCCGCCTGGGCGCACACAGATGGCAGCCAGCTCCCAGACCGCTGCAACAGCCTGTCAGAAAAAGCACGACCTTGAACCCCTCCGAGCATTTCACCGGGCAGCAAGAGCCTGCATGGGGCAGCCCCTGTCACACGGCCAGGGCTCAAAGGCTTGGCGCACCAAAATTTGGAGTGAGTATCCGTGGACCAAAAAACATATGAAATCCGTGCATTGTGCGTTTTCACCGCCACTCTGCTTCTCTTTTTCAGCCTGGTGTCTTTTCACCCCTCCGACTTGACCCTTTTCAGTGCTTCGTCTGTGGAGAGGCCTCCTGAAAACTGGGTGGGAGTAGTGGGAGCCCACATCGCATGGATCTTATATCTGCTTTTTGGAATCGCCTCCTTCACCTTTACAATCCTTGGATTCTGGATCAGCTGGTCTCTTTTCCGCGGTAAAGCGATCCTTCCCCACGGACCCTTGCAGGCCCTTGGAATCGCCCTGCTCATCCTGACCCTCATGGTCCTCTCCTCCATACACTTTCCCAGGGTTGTCATCAGTGGCGGGGAAGTGGCTTCCAGCGGCGAGATCGGGTCATTTCTCGGCCAGTGGCTTTTGGCTCGCCTCTACACCATCGGCACCCATGTCCTGCTCCTGGGCACCTTCTTTATTTCACTTCTCCTTTCCACACCCTTCACCCTCAAGTCATTCTCACAGGTGTTTTTTGAAACCACCTCAAGGGGCACGAGATTTTTCACCCAGACTCTCTTTCAAAAAATCAAGGGACGGAAATCTTCGGGACAGGAATCGAGAGGGGCCAAAGGGCCAACCAGGCCACGCAGGCAGAAAAAATCCCCAGGCAACGGCCAAAGAAACTCTGCGGACACCGATGAGGCTGTGTGGGCCGATGGGGAAGAACCAGGCGAAGACTCCCCAACCCCGGTCACCAGAGAAGAAATTTACATGCCATTGCCGGCGCCAAAGCCGGGTGAATATATCCTGCCACCCCTTGATCTGCTTGAAAACCATGAGACGAAAACACAGAATTTTGACCCGGCCACTCTGGAGAAAAATGCCGGGGTCCTTCAGGAAAAGCTGAGGGACTTCGGCGTCCAGGGAGAAGTGGTGGACATTCTCCCCGGGCCGGTGATCACCATGTACGAATACACACCTGCGCCGGGCATCAAGATCAGTCGCATCGTCTCTTTGTCCGATGACCTGTCCATGGCGCTGAGGGCTGTCAGCATTCGAGTGGTGGCGCCCATTCCGGGAAAAGCGGCCATAGGCATCGAGGTTCCCAATGACATCCGCGAACTGGTGTCCATGCGTGATGTGGTGGAATCGAAAACATTCCGTGACGCCACGGCAAGATTGACCATCGTGCTGGGCAAGGACATCACGGGGCGGCCCACTGTGGCCAATCTCGCAAGAATGCCCCACCTTCTCATTGCCGGCGCCACGGGCACGGGAAAAAGCGTCTGCATCAACGCCCTTCTCACAAGTCTTCTTTACCGCAATGTTCCCGAAGACCTTCGACTCCTTCTCATCGATCCCAAACGCATTGAATTGAGCGCCTACGAGGGGATTCCGCACCTGGTGCATCCAGTGGTCACCGATGCCAAAAGAGCCACCCGAGCCCTGCGATGGGCGGTGGAAGAGATGGAGCTTCGTTACAAACTCCTGGCAGAGAAGAACGTGAGGAACATAGAGAGCTACAATCGGGTCCTTGATGAAGAAAAAAGAGCAGCTGTTCACCATGAGACTCAAATGGGAGAAGAGGCATCCCTTCATCACCACAGGCTTCCCTTCATCGTGATCATCATTGATGAGCTGGCGGATCTCATGATGGTGGCTTCAAGGGAAGTGGAAGAATCCATCACCCGGCTGGCCCAAATGGCCAGGGCATGCGGCATTCACCTGGTTCTGGCCACCCAGCGCCCCTCGGTGGATGTTCTCACGGGCATCATCAAAGCCAACATTCCAACGCGAATCTCCTTTCAGGTCTCCTCCCGGATCGACTCCCGGACCATTCTGGACGGCAG
>SLCH01000025.1 GCA_007125915.1 Syntrophobacteraceae bacterium | reverse complement strand
TTTTCTCCCCAGTAGACCTGGCGCACATCCCCGGGAAAGCCCAGCATGGTGAAAAGCACCCGAACACCCTGGGCCACCTCCATGGGGGATTCTTTCCACCGGGCTCCCTTTTGAAGGAGAGGCTGGGCCTTCGCCCGGGTCCTGCTGTGAACATGGACTTCATAACCGGCGTTCATGAGGTGCTCGCACATGGGAAGTCCCATGACCCCCGTGCCTATCCACCCGACAGGTGTGGTGGCGGGTGATATTTCCGGAAGACTCCTTGGGCTGTTCAAGATTCTGCTCCTCGTTGTGGGCTGTTGCAGCAGCTGGTTTTCGTTATCATTGCATTTGCTGAGGCCAAGGCATCCCTTCTCAATGAAGGGATCTCATCCATGGGCATCTTCAAAAAGGCGGATGAGAAGCCTGAACCAGAGGATAAACCAAAGAGCCTGGTGGTAGAAAAGGCTTGCAGGGGGAGGACTTCAGCATGGCGGTGCAGCCCCTTTTTCACGAAGGTTCCCCGTTAATGATCCCCTGGGCTTCCAGTCTTCGCAACAGAACCTCCTCGAGGGTTGGGTCCCCGTGGTCTTCGTAACGGTAGGCAACAGCCATGGAAGGTTTCTTGAGAGACAGGAGCTGGTTGAGATGGCTGGGTGTACCCATGAGGACCAGGTCGCAAGGGGTGGCCTCTATGGTTTGTCGCAGGTCCTCAATCTGGTGATCGCTGTAGCCCATGGCGGGAAGCTGACGCCGAATGTGAGGATAACGCCTGAGCACTTCCTGCATGGACCCCACGGCGAAGGGATGGGGATCCACCAGTTCCGATGCGCCGAATTTTCGGGCCGCTATGGTGCCCGCACCAAAAGACATTTCTCCATGGGTCAGGGTGGGGCCGTCTTCCACCACCAGCACCCGCTTTCCCGCAATGGCTTCGGGGTCTTCCACGGTCACGGGGGATGCGGCCAGAACGATTTCCGCCGCGGGCGCATGTTCATGGATGTTCCGGCGAACCTCTTCCACCTTTTCCGGCGAAGCGGTGTCCACCTTGCCGATCACAGCCACATCCGCCATGAGCATGTTGGTTTCCCCAGGAGTGTACAACCGCTCATGGCCGGCCCTGTGCGGATCGAAAAGAACCATGTGGATCAGGGGCTCGAAAAAGGGAGTGTCATTGTTGCCCCCGTCCCAGATGATGATGTCCCCTTCCTCTTCCGCCTGTTTCAGGACTTTTCCGTAATCCACCCCGGCGAAAACGGTCACGCCCATGTCCACGAGGGGCTCGTATTCCTCTCGTTCCTCTATGGTGCAGTGATGCTTTTTGAAATCCTCGTAAACAGAAAAGCGCTGAACCACTTGTTGGACCAAATCCCCATAGGGCATGGGATGCCTCACCACAACGGGCTTGAGTGAGTGCTTTTCCAAAATGGTGCATATTCTGCGAGTTGTGGGAGATTTTCCGCAGCCCGTTCGCACAGCGCATACGGAAAGGACAGGCTTGCGGCTCTGAAGCATGGTGCGCCGGGCTCCCAGGAGCATGAAATGAGCCCCTTTGGCCATGACCAGGGAAGCCTTGTGCATCACTTCCACGTGCGACACATCGCTGTAGCAGAACACCACGAGGTCCACCCTTTCCCGGGAAATGATGCGGGGCAGATCCTCCTCGGGAAGGATGGGAATGCCCTCGGGATACAAATCCCCAGCCAGTTCCGCCGGATAAAGGCGCCCTTCAATTTCGGGAATCTGTGCGGCCGTGAAAGCAACCACACGGTAACGGGGATTGTCTCTGAAAACCATGTTGAAATTGTGGAAATCCCTTCCCGCGGCTCCCAGCAATACCACCTTCATCATGGCCTGGCCCCCTTGACTTGAGATTCTTTCCTTCAAACAAACCCTTCATGGGGCCCGGGGTTTCTCCTTTTCCCCAGGCTGCCCGTAAAGGGCCTGCAGAGGACATCGATTCTCACCACTCGTGTGTTTCCCAATTCACGGGAGATGGATCGTTCCTCACGGCTTTTTTCAGATGAAGCAGGAATTTTTTTCTGGAGATTTCCCTGGCACCCAGAGACTTGAGATGGGCCGTGGTGACCTGACAGTCGATCATCTCAAAATGGCGGCGTTTCAGCGCGTGCACCAGATGCACAAAGGCGACCTTGGAAGCGTTGGATCGGCGGGCGAACATGGACTCTCCAAAAAAAACCCTTCCCAGGGAAACTCCATACAGCCCCCCCGCCAGCTCATCATGGCACCAGGCCTCCACCGAGTGGGCATGGCCGAGGCGATGCAGACGAACGTAAGCCTCGACCATTTCAGGAGAAATCCAGGTATCCTCACCCCTTTCCAAGCGAATGAGCGCACATTCCTTGATGACCTGGAGAAAGGCGCGGTTGAAGGTCACCGTGAAGCTCTTTTTTTTCAGAACCCTGAACAAGCTTCTGGAAATTTTCAGTTCATGAGGGAACAGGACCAGCCGGGGGTCAGGACTCCACCACAGTATGGGAGTTTCTTGGGAATACCACGGGAAAATTCCCAGGCTGTAGGCCAGCAACAGCCGCTGGGGTGAAAGGTCTCCCCCGACGGCCAGAAGGCCATCGGGATCGGCAAGTTCACAGGGAGGAAAGGCATGGTTTTGGGAAAGTCGAAAAACGGGCATGATTCAGACCCATTTGGGGAATCTCAAAAGGATCCAGATCATTCTCAGGAGGAGCCACGCTCAATGACCTGAAAAATGAGGTTGTCCGTACTGAGGAAACCCTCCTCCAAACCTTCTGCCGCCGAGCGGTCAATGATCACCGTGCCCCCGTTCTGAAGACGGCCAAAGAGTATTTCATCGGCGAGCACATCCTTGATTTCCGTCTGTATGAGCCTTCCAAGAGGACGGGCTCCAAAAGCGGGATCGTAACCCTTTTCTGCAAGCCAGGACCGGGCGGAATCGGTCAGCTGGAGCTTAACCCGCTTCTCTTTGAGCTGATCTTCCATTTCGTGGATAAACTTGTCCACGATCATCTGCATGGTTTCCACGGAAAGACCACTGAAGCTGATGATGCCATCCAGGCGGTTTCTGAATTCAGGGCTGAAAAGGTTTTCCACGGCTTTGAGCCCTTTGCCCGCCTGGCCTGCCGTATCGGTCTTTCCAAACCCGATGGTCGCCGCGCTCATCTCCCGCGCTCCCGCATTGGACGTCATGAGAACGATGACGTTGCGAAAATCGGCCTTTTTGCCGTTGTTGTCCGTGAGGGTCGCGTGGTCCATCACCTGAAGGAGGATGCTGAAGAGGTCGGGGTGAGCCTTTTCGATCTCATCGAGCAGAAGCACCGTGTAGGGCTGCTTGCGAATGGCATCGGTGAGCAGGCCACCCTGGTCGAAACCGATGTAGCCGGGAGGAGCCCCTATCAAACGGGCCACTGTGTGCTTTTCCATGTATTCACTCATGTCGAAGCGAAGGAACTGAACTCCAAGAACATGGGCCAGCTGCTTGGCCACTTCCGTTTTGCCCACTCCCGTCGGTCCTATGAACAGAAAAGAACCAATGGGTTTCTCGGGAATTCTAAGACCGGCCCGCGATCTCTTGATGGCTTTGGCCAACGCTTCTATGGCATCATCCTGGCCGAAAACTTTCCCTGTGAGTTCCTTGGCAAGATTCATGAGCCGTGCCTGGTCCGACGAGGAAACACTGCGCGCGGGAATCTTGGCCATTCGGGCCACCACCAGTTCGATGTCCCTGGGCCCCACCACCTTTCTCACTCGGTGGTCCTTTTTAAGCCTCAAGCTGGCCGCCGCCTCGTCAATGACATCGATGGCCTTGTCGGGAAGATACCGGTCGTTGATGTGCCGCGTGGCCAGGTCCGCAGCAGCCTTGAGGGCACCATCCGTGTAGCGCACCTCATGATGTTTCTCGTAGTAAGACCGAAGGCCCTTCAATATCTGATAGGTTTCCTGAACGGAAGGCTCCCTGATCTCTATCTTTTGAAACCTGCGGCTCAAGGCACGGTCTTTTTCGAAATGATTTTTGTATTCCTCATAAGTGGTGGAGCCGATACAACGCACGCCCCCCGTGGCGAGAACGGGTTTCAGGATGTTGGAAGCGTCCATGGATCCCCCGCTGGTGGATCCGGCTCCCACCACCGTGTGAATCTCGTCGATGAAAAGGATGGCTCCCGGCCTGGCCTTCAATTCTTCGATGACCGCTTTCAGGCGCGCTTCGAAATCCCCGCGGAACTTGGTGCCCGCGAGCAGGGCCCCCATGTCGAGAGCAAATATCTCCACACCATGAAAAGATGCGGCCACCTCCCCCGACTGAATCTTCAGAGCCAAACCTTCGGCGATGGCCGTCTTGCCCACTCCGGGGTCGCCCACGAGGATGGGATTGTTCTTGGTCCTGCGGCCGAGAACCTGCAGAGTGCGCAGGATTTCATCCTCTCGTCCGATGAGAGGGTCAATGAGCCCCTGAGCGGCTTTTTCAACGAGGTTCACCGTATAGGTTTCCAGGGCCTTGGATCGGCGGCCGCCCGGCTGAGGCTGGGGGGCGGAGGCGGGAGAGGCTTTTTCCTCGTTTCTTTCTTCAGGGAGTTCCCCCACTTTAGACACTCCATGGGTGATGAAGTTGAGCACGTCCAGACGGGTGATGCCCTGGGCCTTGAGAAAATAAACGGCATAGGAGCCCTCTTCATAGAACATGGCCGCCAAAATGTCCCCCGCATCCACCTCGCTCTTTTCCGCACCCTGCACGTGCATGATGGCCCTCTGAAGAACTCGCTGCACCGCGAGGGTCTGAATGGGGTCCTGCTGGACACCTTCAGGGAGCATTTCTGAATGGTCCTGGAAAAACTTCTCCAGGCGCGACTCCAGGTCTGCCAGGTCGGCTCCGCAGTGTCTCAGAATGTTGCGGCCCGAAGCGTCGTTGAGAAGTGCGTAAAGGACATGCTCCAGGGAGAAAAATTCGTGGCGCCTGTTCTTCGCTTCCTTGACAGCCGCTGCAAAGGTCATTTCCAGTTCTCTGTTGATCATTTAAGCCTCTTCCATGCTGCACTGAAGGGGAAATCCATTCTTCCGTGCCAGGTGATGCACCAGCTGGACCTTGGTTTCCGCGATCTCAGCAGTGAACACACCGCAAACTCCCGTACCGTTTTTGTGAATGAGCAACATGATCTGCGTCGCTTCTGTGGGGGATTTTCTGAAAACCTTTTGCAAGATTTCAACCACAAATTCCATGGTGGTGTAGTCGTCGTTGTGCAGGAGCACCCTGTACATGCGAGGTTCTTCCAGATCCTCCTCCAGATTGCTTTCCAGTTCCTCGCCAAAGTCGGGACGATGCTCACTCATTTTGAAGCCTCCTTCAAAACCCTTCCCGTGTTGCCTGTTGTCATTCCCTGAAAATTCATTTACAAGTTTAACGTCTAAACCTGCCGTGTCAAGCATGCGAAACAGCCCCTCACAAGGGTTTCCTCAACAGAACTCCCCGACGACGGGCGTGCACGGCAACAATGGGACGCTACCGTGACCGCAACCACCCACCACCCTGGAGAGAGGACCGCCATCCATGCCCGGCAGCCGTTCAGGTCGACTTTTTGCCATCACCACCTGGGGAGAATCCCACGGGCCCGCTCTGGGCGTGGTTATTGAAGGCTGTCCCCCGGGACTGGAACTTTCGGAGGAAGATATTCAAGGGGATCTGGACCGCCGAAAACCGGGAGGCAAGCTCACGTCACCGCGAAAGGAAAAAGATCGCATTCAAATCCTTTCGGGAACGTTCGATGGGGTGACCACAGGAACTCCCATCAGCCTGATCATCCACAACAGGGATGTTCGAAGCCGGGATTACAGCCAAATTTCAAACGTCTACCGGCCCGGTCATGCGGACAGAACCTACGAGCAAAAGTACGGCCTTCGGGACTGGCGCGGAGGAGGAAGAAGTTCCGCCCGTGAAACAGCCGCTCGAGTGGCTGCGGGGGCCGTGGCCAGAAAATACCTTCAGGGAAGGGGGATCACCGTGAAGGCCCACACGCTGGAACTGGGAGGGGTGCGGGCTCAAACCTTTGAGTGGGAAGCTATCGATGGAAACCCTCTGTGCTGTGCCGACCAGGATGCCGCCTTGAAAATGGAGCAGCGGCTGATGGAAGTGAAAGGACAGGAAGATTCGGTGGGGGGCATCGTTGAGGTGTGCGCCAGGGGATGTCCTCCCGGTTTGGGCGAACCCGTCTTTGACAAGCTCGACGCCAGGCTTGCGGGAGCCCTCATGTCCATCGGAGCCGTCAAGGGCGTGGAGATCGGGGCGGGCTTTCGGGCAGCCCGCATGCTCGGCAGTGAACACAACGACCCTGTCCTGCCCCGGGGTTACGGTGGCAACCATGCGGGAGGCATACTGGGAGGCATCTCCACGGGCATGGACATCGTCTGCCGCCTCGCCGTCAAACCCATTCCTTCCATCGGCAAAGAACAGCAGACGGTCACCAGAGAAGGCACCCCCACCACCATCAGGGTGGAAGGACGCCACGATGTGTCCGCCATCCCCCG
>SLCH01000187.1 GCA_007125915.1 Syntrophobacteraceae bacterium | reverse complement strand
TTCAGCCAATCATGCCATGCCCCTCATCCTTTCAAGGCCCTCCACACAGCCCCATCCCGGTCATAGAGATCCGTTCGGAACTGCACCTTTCCCTCATCATCCACCCAGGCTGTCCAGTAATAAATATGCACCATCCAGGGTTGGGGGAGTGTCACCACCCGCCTGTTTCCCGATGCAATGACGCTTTCTATCCTCTCCATGGTCCATGATGGGTTGTCTTCCAGGAGCAACCGGGCCAGTTCCAGAGGTTTTTCAATGCGGATGCACCCGTGGCTGAAGGCCCTCTGGTGCCGATGAAACAAGTGCCTTTGAGGTGTGTCGTGGAGGTACACGTTGAACTGGTTGGGAAACATGAATTTGACGCGGCCCAGAGCATTCCAGGGACCCGGCGTCTGGCGCATGAGCCATCGGAAGTTGCCGGGTGTCACTGTCTCCCAGTCCACGCTCCAGGGGTCGATGACCCGGGCATCCCTGCCCCTTCCCTGAATGAGCTCAAAATTGTTTTCCCGGGCAAAGCCGGGGTTCGCTTTCAGCCTGGGAAGATACTCCCTCACGGCGATGCTTCTGGGAACATTCCAGTAGGGGTTGAATTCCAGGTACGTCATTTTTTCGCTGAAATCAGGCGTTTCTTGATAGTCTTTGCCCACAATGACACGCATGGACAACGCTTTCCTCTGGTCCTTCCATGCATCCAGGTGAAAGGCGGCTGTGTTCACAAGGATATAGCGGTCATCCCACTGGTGCGGCAGCCATCGCCACCTTTCCAGGTTCAGAAGAATCTGCTGGTGCCGCTCCTCAGCGCTCATGTTGAGAGCGGAAAAAGTCTGGGGCCCCACCACCCCGTCCACCTGCAGCCCGTGTCTTCGCTGGAATCTTTTCACCGCAGCATATAACGCTTCATCGTAGGCGTTTCCTTTTTGAACATGCTGAGCCTTCAATTCACCCGAAACTTGAAGCCGCTCTCGCAGAACCGGTATCCTGGGATCTGATTCACCCCGCCGCAGCATGGTCCCATGAGGCACCGCAGGCCATCCGCCCATGGCCACGGTTTCCTCCATCCTTTTTCCCGCGTCGATGAGGGCCCAGTATTCACGATGGGACGGGGCGAACTTCTTGAGAGTCCTTTCCAGATCCCTGTGTTCCAGGAGGCTGTCCAGGCCGGCGAGAACGTTGGCTTTGCTCTTTTCCGTGAGCCACTGAGGATAAAGGCGGGTGGGATCGACTTTTCCCGATGAGAGGTGCGATGCGTAGACCATGAACCCATCGGTCATGAGAATGTCCAACTCGGCCAGGAGCCTGGAGTTTACAGGAAGGTTCATGCGCTCCAGTTCCAGAATGCTGGCTATTATGGACCGCACACAGGAGTAGTGGTAATCTTCCGGATTGAGGCCGTGGGCCCTTGAGTTTCCAAGAAAAAAGGGCAATTGGGCCCCCAGGTCGTTGGCGCCCTTGGGTGTCACCCACAAGGGTTGAAAATTCCGCTCTTCATAATAAACCAGAAGGTCTTTCCCCGAATGGAGCTGTTCACAGTGCAGCACCATGGCAGGAGCTCGTGTGAGCACCCCTATGGTCCTGCGCAGCTCTTCCACCACCGTTTCCGAAGCCGCAGCGCTCGATGTCCAGGGAAGAAGCGAAAGCAGTAACGCTAGAATCAGGAGGTTAAACCTCTTTATCTGCGGCATTGCGTGAGGGATTTTTCGACCTCCAGGTTCATGATTCATGAGTGTTCCTCTCAGGCTGCATGGATGATCGATGGTCATGCCTCCAATGGGATCAATGATTTGTCAAAGATTTTGGAAAATTATAGCCATTGAAAAGTAAATATAAGGAAAGAAACAAACTTTCGTCAAGGTTCTCGCGGAACCAAATGTTTTCTCGCACCATGAAAGACATTGACAAGGAAGGTAGGGATTGCAACTATCGATCACTTTTGATCACTGTGGAAGTGTTTGTGAAAGCTGTGGTGTGTGAGATTTTAAGCTGGACAGGAGTTGCCCATGGCGCGCGTCTCTATTTTTGACACCACCCTGAGAGATGGGTTGAAATCACCTGGAACCATTCTTTCATTGGAGGAAAAGCTTCGCATGGCCAGGCAGCTGGCCCGGCTGAACGTGGATGTGTTGGATATAGGGTTTCCTGCAGCGTCCGAAGAACAATTTTCCGCTGCAGAGCGCATCATCCAGGAAGTGAAGGGCCCAGAGCTTTGTGTCCTGGCCCGTGCCACCAACCTTCGTGACTTTGACATTGCATGGAATGTTCTCAAACACGCCCCCCGGGGCCGGCTGCACACCTTTGTCCCCGTTTCCAGGGCTTACCGGGAGCACTATCTCAAGAAAAGCCTCAAGGAGACAGTGGAAATTGCCGTCAAGGCCATCGCGCGGGCCAGGGAATACACGGACAATGTGGAGTTTTCCCTTGTGGATGCTTTCAGGGCAGATCCCGAGGAAGTGAAGGCGATGGTCAGGGCGGCCCTCAAGGCGGGAGCCGCCGTGGTGAATCTTGCCGATACGGTGGGTGCGGCAACGCCTTCCCACGTGAAATCGCTTCTGCGCTTCATCGGGAAACAGGGGGAATCCTCGGGAAAGGGAAGGCTCAGCATCCATTGTCACAATGACCTGGGGCTGGCAGTGGCCAATTCTCTGGCCGCCATTGAAGGGGGAGCCGAGCAGGTGCACTGCACGGTGAACGGCATCGGGGAAAGGGCCGGCAACGCACCTCTCGAAGAAGTGCTGGTGGCTCTGCGCGCTCATGGGGAGCTTTTCAAAAAGGAAAGCGGTGTGAAGATGGAAGAGATCTACCCCACCTGCCGCCTGGTAAGCCGTCTCACGGGAATCGGTCTCCAGCCGCACAAGCCGGTGGTGGGAAGCAACGTGTTTGTTTTTGAGCCGGTGGTGCCCCAGCTTGAGGACAACGAGGACAAGCCTCCCTGTGAAATCATCGATCCCCGGGAACTGGGCGCTGACAATGTGGGAGACGTTCTGGCCGCAGAGACGGGCCTGGAAGCTTTCAGAAACAAACTCATGGAGCTGGGATATGAGTTCACTGAGGACCAGACTTCCCAGTACTATGAGGATTTTAAGGATCTTGCAGGCAAAAAGGGCCTGGTTTTTGACGCCGATCTCGAGCTCCTGCTGGGTTCCCGAAGCCCCATGATGCAGGTTCGCTACCGGCTGCTCTATTTAAATGTCACGGCAGGATCCATTTCCGTGCCCAATGCCACAGTGCAGCTGGAAGTGGATGGACAGATTCTGCAGGATGCGGGGTTCGGCCACGGGCCGGTGGATGCAGCCTTCAAGACCATTTGCAAGATTGTGAGACGCTTTCCCAAACTGGTGCGCTATGAAGTGAGGGCGGTCACGGGAGGTACGGATGCTCAGGGGGAAGTCTCTCTGCGCCTGGAGGAGGGGGGGTGCCTGGTCAGTGGGCGAGCCGTGGACACGGACATCGTGCTTGCCAGTGCGCGGGCCTTGGTGGATGGTCTGAACAAACTGGAAAGCCTTCAGGGAGAACCTCCCATCTCCGAATTCACGGACATGGAGAGCTGGCTTCCAAGGCTGTGACGTGCAAAGGAACTCCCCCTTCCAGGGGGTGAGAAATCAAAAGGCCTGCAGAAAAAAACATTTGAGATAACGGGTCTCGGGCATGGCCAGCAGAGGGGGGTGGTCCTTGGCCTGCCCCCTTGCTTCCAGAAGCCTCAGTTCCCGCCCGCTCGCCTGTCCCGCTTTGAGAAGGACCTCTCGAAAGGAGCTTTCATCGAGGTGGTAGGAACAGGAACAGGAGATGAGAAGGCCTCCCCTTTTGAGTGCCAAAAGGGCTCTTCGATTCAAGTCCGTGTACCCTTTCTTTGCCTCCAGGAGCGCGCTTTTGGATTTGACAAATGCGGGGGGGTCCGCAATCACCACGTCAAAGGTGTCTTTGGGAAGCTCTTTCAATGCCTGGAAAACCTCCCGGGTTTCAAAGCGGCATATGGATGCGAGACCATTTTCCTGAGCGTTGCCTTTCCCCTGTTCGATGGCCATGTTTGATTCATCGATTGCAAGAATCCCGGCGGCGCCCCCTGCTGCGGCCATGAGGCTCCAGGCACCGTTGTAACAGAAGAGGTCCAGGACCTTTTTCCCCTGGACGAAGGGTTTGAGAGCCTGGCGATTGTCCCTCTGGTCCAGGTACATGCCTGTTTTCTGACCCTCCACCGGGTCGATGAGGTAGCGGATTCCATCCAGTTCCACCCAGTGGTCTTGAGGAACCTTTCCATGAACGACGCCCTTGGTGAGGGGCAATCCTTCCAGAAGTCTCACTGCTGAGTCGTGGCGGAAGACGATGGTTTTGGGTTGAAGAACATCATGAATGGCCTCAAGAATTTTTGGTTCAAGCCTGGCCATGCCCACCGTGTTGATCTGGTACACCACCATGTCCCCATAACGGTCCACCACCAGTCCCGGGAGTCCGTCCGATTCTCCAAAGACCACCCGGCAGCATTGAGCTCCGGGATAGAGGAGTGTTCTGCGCTCCTCATAAGCCTTCGCCATGCGCTCGGTGATGAAATGTGCATCGGGCTCCGGGCCGGGGCCCGAAACAAGGCGGACGGCGATGAGTGAGCGAGGATTGATGTACCCGTGGCCCAGGGTCTTGCCCTTGTGGGAGAAAACCTCCACCCAGCCGCCGGGTTCGTATTGACTCAGGGGGTCCGCTATTTCATTGCTGAATACCCATCGGTGACCCTGAAGAATTCGTTTTTCCCTGCCGGGATTGAGATACAGGGGCTTCATGTGGATTCTCCTGGGGACTCAAAAAAAAAGCGCCCCTCAAGGGACGCTCGAATATTCGATCCCACTGAAAGGGTTCAGGAGCCCTCAGCGGGGCGGATGGAATCGAGCAGGATGTGGTAATCGTCGTACATGTCCGCTGAACTTTCAATGATTTCATAAAGGTCGTCCAGGTCCATGTCGATCACGGTGTCTTTGTCGGGAGACTCTTCCTTCAGTTCGATCCAGATCCAATCGAGGAGCATTTCTTCCGAGTCTGTGTAACCTTCT
Source organism: Syntrophobacteraceae bacterium (assembly GCA_007125915.1). Taxonomy (GTDB): domain Bacteria; phylum Desulfobacterota; class Syntrophobacteria; order Syntrophobacterales; family Syntrophobacteraceae; genus SLCH01. The sequence continues at coordinate 15,776 of SLCH01000187.1, read as the reverse complement.
TCCTGTTTATCCAGTGAACCGTCGGCCACTTTTTTGGCGACAGTTTTCATCGCAAGTCTGACAAAATCTCTCATTTCCATTGTGCGGGGCCTCCGTTGATCAATTCATTCATGTCCCATGCATGTTCATCCCTGACATTTTCCGCCTGCCTTGTCAGCACCCAGTATGGGACCAGCGAAACTACCTAGGGCTACATAGCCCATTTGATATGTCGATTCAATCTATTTGTCTCCAAATACGCACAGGGAAGTGCAGGAAATGCAGGAATTGCAAGCCTGTTCCGAAGGACTTGAAGGTGCTGAGGGCCGCAGGGGGATCAGCGGCATGTTTCCCGGCCCTGGGTGCAGGACTCAAACCATTCTTTTCGTTTCATCCACAACAGGGCCTGAGATATGAGGGCGAGCACCGGAAGCTCCATGAGCGGTCCAACAACCAGGGCGATGGCCACCATTGGTTCATGGGGGAAGGCGACCAGGGCGATCGCCAGGGCAATGGGAGAGTTCCTCGCCAGAGTTGTGCAGCTCAATGACACGAAGTTTTCGTAGCTGCTTCTGAGTGCTTTGCTCACAATGAGGGCGAGGAGCAGATTACAGCAGAAAAACAGGGCGAGGGGAGGCAGAAGGTGCAGGAGTGTATGGGGATTTTCCGTGATGGCTTTGCCTTCTGAGGCAAAGATGGCCGCGATGGCCAGGGCGAGCAGCACCGTCTGAGCCGATTGAACGGGAGGCAGAATTCTTGCGTTCAGCCAGTCACGGGATTTGTAACGGGAGATCATGTGCCGAAGACCGCTGGCTGCCAGAAATGGCAGCAAAAGCACAAGAACGGCGCTTTGGATGATGAGAGACCAGTCAAGAGGAAACACGCTGCCCGCAAGCAAAAAAAGATAAGCGGGCAGCAACGCAAGCTGCAGCACCATGTTCACCGGCAGCAGCGCCGTGCTCAAAGCCAGGTTGCCCCTGGCGATGCCCGTGAACACAAGGTACCAGTCCGTGCAGGGTGTGACCATCAGCATGATGAATCCCACCCAGAGGGCAGGGTGATCGTGGAGAAAGAGCCAGCCCAGAAGCCACACAAAGGCAGGCGTCCAGATGAAGTTGATGATCAGGCTGGCCATGGCCACATGGCGGTGCAGGAACGCGTTTCCAAAATCTCGCAAGGGAACCTGAAGAAACACACCTGCCAGCATCAGCATCAACAGGGGCACAATGAAGCTTCCCGCCTTCTGAGCGACGGCGGGCTCAGTGCCCAGAGCGAGCCCCATGAAGACGGCTGCAAGGATTATGAATGACTGTGCTTTCTCGGTGAAAGTCATGGGGGCAGTTTCAGGTTCTGCTCTTTATGGGAACACGGGCGATGCATGGGTTTTGCGTGAGGACTGAGACGACCCTCACGCAAGTGTTATGGCCCAGCCGATGATCAGCACCATGACCCATGCAGTGCAGAGTGCCCAAAGGGCTTTTTTCCAGTGCTTTCCAAAATAATTCTTGCTGGAGTGTGCCACCCAGGTCCAGTTGAACCACACGTGGAAAACAATCAAAACCAGCATGAAAAGGGAAAGGTAGAGATGAATGTCTCCCCATTCATGCCGGTGCAGTCCCAGAAAGTACCTGGAAACATCGGTGCCTCTTCCCGTGGGGATCACAAAAGCGAGAATCAGGCCGATGGCCGTGATGGAACAGAGGCTCACGAAAAGCAGGGCATCGATCAAATACTTCCAGTCATTCTTTTTCATAACTCTCACTCCCCAATGGGCATCCATTTCTCACTTTTCCATCGGTCACCGGGGGAGGGGGAATTGTCCCCCGTGAGCTCATGGAGGCGTGATGCGTTCCGCGGGAATGAGGAGAACGGGCACGGGTGCCGTCCGGACGACCTCTTTGGAAACGCTTCCCAGAAATATCTCTTGGGTGAAGCCCCGCCCTTGGCTGCCCATGACGATGAGGGACACGTCGCGCTCCCGGGAGCATTGGATAATTTCCTTTCCCGGGTGTCCGTAAGGAATTTCAATGAACACCTCCTCCGCCCCCATGCCAAGAAGGTGGTCCCGCAGTTTTTCCAGGCGTGCCCGATCGATGCGGTTGAAGTCTTCCAGGTACTCTTTCACGCGAAGCTTGTCCTGCACATGCAGGAGGGTGATGCGCCGGGCCCCCGTTTCCACTATTTTTTCCAGGTAGGAAAAGGCCCGCTCGGCAGTCTTGGAAAAATCCGTCACGTAAAGGACGTGGTGCGCCATGTTTTCACAGGCGATCTGACAGGTTTTACAGCCCTCTTCCAGGACGGTCTTGAGCCGGACGACCAGAACGGGCAGGGTGGAGCTATTGACCACTTCAAAGGCCACTCCCCCGAGGGTGGCCGCGCTCACCAAAACATTGCGGCCATGAGAACCCACCACGATGAGGGAACATTCCTTTTCCTCGGCGACGCGGTGAATTTCCATGTGGGGAAGACCAAGGACAAGCTCCGTTTCCACCTGAAAACCCTGTCCCGCCAAAATGGTTTTTTGTTCCTCCAGGGCTTTTTTGAGCTCCGATTCCAATTGCTCCGTGAGAGCGCCCACATCGCGGACATTGGCGCAATGCATGAGCACCGCTTCCCTGGAGCCCAGGCAGGCAAGAAAGTTCATCTGCTCCATGACTTTGGAAGAGGCTTCCGAAAGGTCCGTTGTCACGAGAACACGCTTCAGCATGGCTGACTCCTCTGGTGGCTGTCTCCGAATACATTGTCCCGGCACAGGATCCGTTCATTGGCAAATGTCCAATGACGGATACGGATGTGCCGGCGGATTCTTCGTTTGTCTAAACTTCGGCTCGATTACGACTGCTCTCGCCTCACGCTCTTGCCACTGCCCCATGGTCGAACCAACCCTTTGTTTTCACGCAGATTTTCACTAGCATGAGCATCAAGGGAACCTCGATGAGCACTCCGATCACCGTGGCCAGGGCGGCCCCCGACTGTAGCCCGAAAAGCATGGTGGCGGTGGCGATGGCCACTTCGAAGTGGTTGGAGGCTCCGATCATGGATGCGGGTGCGGCATCCTCGTAGGGAAGTTTGATCAGCTTGGCCGCCCCATAGGCGATGGCGAAGATGAAGAGGGTCTGAAGGGTCAGGGGGATGGCGATCCACAGAATGGTCAGAGGATTTTCTATGATGGTCTCGCCCTTGAAGCTGAAAAGAAGAACGAGGGTCCCAAGGAGGGCGATGATGGAAATTGGGGTCAGAAAATGCAGGAACCGGGTGGTGAACCACACGACCCCCTTGGTCTGTATGATCCACTTGCGTGAAAAGTATCCGGCCACCAGGGGAAGGGCCACGTAGATGGAGATGGAAAGGAGCAGGGCCTGCCAGGGAACGGGCATTTCATTGATTCCCAGGAGCCATTTGCCCAGAACTCCATAGAGGACCAGCATGGTGAGGCTGTTGATGGCCACCATGATGAGGGTGAGTCCCTGGTTGCCTCGAGCCAGGTATCCCCACATGAGGACCATGGCCGTGCAGGGGGCGATGCCCAGAAGGATCATGCCCGATATGTAGGAGCGGTAGAGGGGAACGACGGATCCGTCCTTGAGCACATCCATGCCCGGCAGGAAGTCTTTGAAAAGAAACCCCACGAAGAAGAGGGCAAAAGCCAGCATGGTGAAAGGCTTGATGAGCCAGTTGACCACGAGAGTGAGGATGACTGGTTTGGGGGTGCGCCCGGCGCGCAGGACTTCCGCGAAGTCGATCTTCACCATGATGGGATACATCATGAAAAAGAGGGCGATGGCGATGGGAATGGAGACCACGGGGGCGTCCCCCACATAGATGGCCATTCCATCCAGTGTGGATGCGACACCGGGAGCCAGCCTGCCGAGTGCGATGCCTCCCACGATGCACAGGGCCACCCACAGGGTGAGATACCTTTCAAACACATTGAGGTTCTTTTCCCGGGCCGCGGCTTTTTCTTGCTGGGGCATGACCAGTCCTCCTTCAGAAGTGATCGTGATTGGGCAACTTGCCGGGTCTTTTTTCAAGGGTTGGGCTGCCGGGGCAGTTCAATCTTCCCTGGCCCTTTGCAGCACAATGGGCACATGGAGGTTTTTGGTTCCGAGGCCTTCGCCTCTTTTGATTCCTGCACAAATCCCGCAACTCACAAGCAAGAATGCTTTTGAGATTTTCCCGGTCTTTGGCGATCTCTTCCGATTCAGTGAGAGAAGAGCGGATCCATTGGAGGAGCAAGGGAGGAAATGAGTCGGAGATGCGGTAAAATACCCAGCGTCCATCCCGGCGGCTGTGCACCAGCCGCGCGTTCTGCAGCACGCTCATGTGGCGGGAAACGGTGGGGGTGGCCAACTGCAGCATTTCCGTGAGCTGGCACACGCACAACTGGGCATGTTCCGCAAGGGCGGCGATGACGCGCAAGCGGCTGCCGTCGGAAAGAGCCTTGGTCACGTGAACGGTCGCTTTCATGACGTGCCCTCCATTCACCTGCTCATTTAGCAAAATGACTAAATTAAAATAACGTCTCAATCAATTGTCGTCAACGGGCTTCTTGGAAGGGGTCAAGACCAGATGAAATGAGAGCCTTTTGCAGTCAGCCACCAGCACTTGACCCTCTGTGCTGCTTGGGCTTAATTCGGTCTGAACAGATTTTTCAGCTGCATGGGAAATATCCTTTTCTCCCCACTGATCACTTTCCGGGGAGTGAAGACCGCTTTCCCATCGTTGAACTCAGAAATGGTGATGCCTTTTTGAGCTCATTGGAAGCTCCTCCCCAAGCCAGCCCATGTTGGTCCGGTCCCCGAAGATTCCTCCTGACACGTGCATGGCGTTTTTGAAACCGAGTTCGCGGAGGAGAGGCAAAACGCGTGCTGTGCGCTGGCCCGTCCTGCAGATCAGGGCAAAAGGGCGCGACATGTCCTGATGCAGCAGTGCTTTCAGGTCATGGATAAAACCTTCCAACCCCGATGGATGGTTTTCCAGCGATAGGGTTACGGCACCTTGAGGCACCCCCGTGGCAAGCCATTCCCCGGGGCGTCTCATGTCTATGATGAGCAGGCCTCCATTCTGCTGCTTTTCCCACGCGTTCCTTGCCGCCAGGTTTTCCTCGAAGGAAGCGCCCTGTACTCCGGGAGCTCCCATGACAATGAAAAAAATGATGAACAATGCAGGCAGTTTCATGGTGCGCGTGATTTCCTTTCCTTCATCCCTGAAATGTCGTCATGGGTTTTGGAGGGGTCATTTGGGATCAGAATCGGTGCAAAAAAGGTTCCCATGAGTATCAAATTGACCCCTTTCACTTTGACTCCCCTGCGGAACTTGCCCCTCCCAGCATCTTTTCAAGGGGGAGAATGTTGCGGTGGGCCCATTTGCCCCGAACCACCCCCTCCTTCATGAGAACCAGCCCCGGATTGGATCGAATGATCGTCTTCAGGGCGATTTCATCGGAAAGATAAAAGGGGTAGGATGCCTGGTGCGCCTGTGTGAAATCCTCCACCGCCTGCAAAGAGGAGCCCGTGAGCACAATGAGCGGATGCCCGTGGTCCTCAGCTGCCTTGGCGAGGGGGGTGATCCTGTCTTTAAAGGCTTCCATGCTGGTCCGCTGGAGATCGTGGGCCACCACGATCAGCAGATAGCCGGGCTGAGTGAGGAAAAATTCCGTGAGATCATGCCCCTGGGCGTCTTGAATGTAAAAGTTTTCAATGGCTGCTTCCTGCGGGGGCCGGGTGAACTCCTTGCGCTGATCCCTGAAGGTCCACTGAGCCGTCCACTGGGGGTCGTTCCAGGGGTAATCATGGGCGGGGTACTCCCTTTTTTCGCCGGTGCGGGTGTTCTCAAAAATAAGGTAGACATTGGCCTCTTCCCGTGGAGAAATTGCCAGTTGTGCCACAGGGCTGCCCACTTTCCAGGGCCTGAAGTCCATGAGGGGCAGGTTGTGCAGACAGTATAGGGAGAGCAACACGGACATGGATGCCAGCAGCGCCATGAGCCCCAGGTCTCCCTTTGGGGACCAGAGGGGTTTCAGCTTTTTGCGGTGTGAAAAGAGCACAACGGCTGCGGTCAGGAGAACCATGTTTTTATAGAAGGTTTGCCAGTTGCTCATGACGATGGCGTCGCCAAAACAACCGCAATGGGGCACCGGGTTCGTGAGGGCGATGAAGAGGGTCAGGGGGGTGAAGAAAGCCATGAGGAGCAGCCCCCCCAGGGCGGTGAAGGGCATTTTGATGCGCAAGACCGCGCCAAGGCCGATGACCAGCTCCAGGGTGCTCAACAGGACGGCCAGGGGCAACGCAAAGGAAAGGAGCCCTGGGATACCGAATGCAAGAAAATAGTCCTGGAGCTTATAAACCGATCCCAAAGGGTCGATGGCTTTCACAAAACCCGAAAAAATGAAAGCTCCTCCCAATGCGATGCGCGACAGAAGGATGGTTGTCTGTGTGAGCATGGGTTTTAGGCGTGTTTCCCTGCAGTTTTCGAGTCCTTCAGCCGTTGCCGTGTTGCGCAAAAAAGCCTTGTCCCATCGCGGCGCAATGACCCCCCATTTGTCCCGGGGCTTTGTGTATCAGTTTCGTGCCACCACTTCCCCCACGATCCGGTAATAGATGGTGGGGCTTTCAGGGTGATTGTAGGTGACCGCCACCATTCGGCTGATGCGGTGAGGGCGGGGCTGCAGGCGAAGTTCCACGGCGATGGTCTTTTCTTCGCCCGGCAGGATGGGTTCCCTGGGCCATGATATGACGCGAGTGCCGCAGCAGGCGCGAACATTGCTGATGATCACGGGAGCATCCCCTGTGTTCAGGCATTTGATTTGGAGAGTGGATTCGGGCATCTCGTCCACATACACGGTTCCATAGTCGTGGCCCCCGTTTTCAAAAGCCAGCTTCGGGCCTTTTCCCGCATGGGCCTGCGTGGCCATGGATGCCATCAAGAAAAAGCTCAGAAAGAGAAAGATCCTTTTTGCCATGGGTCAATGATCCCTGATGCTTACAGGTTTATGCCTGGTGAAGCGCACGGGAAACACATGTGCGTTTCATGGGTGCCTTGAGCGCATGCGGCGGCACGGACCCGTGCTCAAGTGTCACTCCGGAAAGCCTGATGGTTGGCCCCAGGGGGTTCACCTCTCAGCGATACATCATCAGATTGGCGACAGGTCAGGCAAGGCCTTGGCCTGGCCCCCATCTTCACTGCCCGGGCATCCGCAATTTCAACGGTCTATTCATCCGAAACAGGGGCGGCAGGAACCTCCCTCGGCGTGAATTCCAGGCACCCTTCATGGGGCATCATGGAAGAGGACCCTTCGATGAAAATGGTGGCGTCATAGCGGGATTCCAGATTGATCAGGTCCTGCCGCTTCTGGTTGAGCAGGTAGTTGGCCACTTCGATGGAAAAGGTGCCCTTGACGGAGGCGGATTTTTTCTGCACCAGGCCCAGCCAGATTTTTCTGAAATAACACAGAGCCGTGGCCTCGGCGGAGCGCGTCATGCCCGATCCCCGGCAGACGGGGCACTCATGGTGGGATCCCTTGATGATGTTGAGCCCAATGTGCTGGCGAGACAGTTCCAGAAGCCCAAACCGGGAAATGCGTCCCACGGTCACCTTGGCCTTGTCCTTTTTGATTTCTTCCTTGAGTCGACGCTCCACATCCCTCATGTGGCGGGATTCCTTCATGTCGATGAAGTCGATGACCACAAGACCGCCCTGGTCGCGAAGGCGCAATTGGCGGGGAATTTCTCCCGCAGCCTCCATGTTGACCTTAAAGACCATTTCTTCCAGGTTTCCGTCACTGCTGGTCCTGCCCGAGTTGACATCGATGGACACCAGTGCCTCTGTGGGATCGATGACCAGATATCCCCCCGACTTCAAGGGCACACGCCTCTGGTAAATCTGTTCGATCTGGTCTTCCAGGTTGTACTTGTTGCAGATGGGCGTGTCTCCCTTGTGCAGCCTCACACTGCGCTGGTTCTTGGGACTGATGATGCGCAGGAATTCTCTGACCCTCTGGTACACTTCCTTGTCGTCCACCAGAATGGTTTTGATCTGGGGGGTGAAGTAGTCGCGAATGACGCGAATGGCCAGGTCCTGCTCCTTGTAGATCAGTCCGGGAGCCTCCGTTTCCTGCACCAGTTTTTTGATTTCTTCCCAGATCTTCAGAAGATGATTCAGGTCTTCGGTCACTTCTTTCTTGTTGCGGTTCTCTGCGGCGGTGCGAACGATGAGTCCCACATCCTCGGGCATTTTGAGGCCGTGGGCCAGTTCTTTGAGCCTCTCCCTCTGCTTTTCGTCTTCGATTTTTCTGGAGACACCCCTCTGGGACTGGCCGGGCATGAGAACGATGTCGCGGCCTGCAAGTGAAATGTAAGTGGTGAGAAGGGCTCCCTTGTTCCCCACTTCGTCTTTGACAACCTGCACCAGGACTTCCTGGCCCGCCTCGATGACATCCTGAATGCGGGCGGACTCGGTGGGGTCGCTTTTGTAGTATTCGGGATGTATTTCCGGGAAGGGCAGGAAGCCGTTTTTTTCCTTGCCATAATTGACAAAGGCTGCCTGAAGACTGCTCTGCACGTGGGTGATGATGCCCTTGTAGATGTTCCCGACCAGTTTGCTCTTGCTTGCACTTTCAAGGAAAAGGCCTTCGAGGGTCTGTCCTTGAACCACCGCCACTCGGAATTCCTCAGGATGGACGGCGTTGATGATCATGGTTTGTTGAGTCATGTGTTTGCCTTGTTTTTGTTTTTGCTGCGCGGTGCCTCAGGTGCTGTTTGGCCTGGTGGACAAAGGTGCGCAGGGCGATTTCCCGGTTTCCTTGCATGGTTCCGTCATAGGGAGCATCCAGGTAAGGGATGCGCATTTCATGAAGAAGGGGTTTGAGGACGGAAGCGCAGACAGTGCTTGGCATGCAGGTGAAGGGAAAGACGTTGACGATGCCGTCAAAGCCCTCATGGACATACTCCAGTGCGCCCCCGATGCTCAGAGCGGCTTCCGTGCCGATGTCGAAATTGAAGAGACGGTCCTTTTGCAGTTGCCGTTCAATGTCGCCAATGCTGTGGTCTTTCTGAATGTCCAGGTGTCTGAGAGCCCGGTTGTAGGCTTTCCCCTGGCGCCATTTCTGGTAGAGGTCCTCGATCTTGTTGGCGAGCAGCTGCTTGGAGGTGAGACGAAGGGTTTCGTGATCCTTTCCCAGCCAGGCTCTGTTCCAGGTGTGCCGAAGCTTTCTTCCGCGGTCGAAGGTGACGTAGTTGATCCATTCGGCCAGGGAGGCGTCCACCACTTCCGCGCCACACTGTTCAAGCTGGCGAATGATGTTCTGGTTGGAATCGGGATGGGTTCTCAGATAAATCTCACCCACGACGCCGATGCGGGGCCGCCTGGGGGCGTCGGGGTCCATGAAGGACGCGGTGGTGGCCACGATGTCTTCCAAAAGATTATAGATGCGTTCATAATCGGGCTCAGTTCCCGACTCGAAAATGACGTTCTCCATGGCCTGAAGGGCCGTTTCCATGAATTGATCCGTGAGGCCCGGGCGCAATTCATAGGGGCGCACACGCCAGACGGTTCGGTCCAGAATGTCCGCCACCACAATGGCCGTGTAGCTCAGCTTTCTGAAGACAGAAGCTTTTTCAGGGGCCATGATGTCCGCGGTGCGGTAAGAATTTTCCGAGGAGAGGTAAACGATGGGGACGTCCTGGAAGTCTTCAAACTGGTCCAGGACCAGCCGGTGCAGCTTGTTATACATTCCGAAACGGCATGGCCCGCCCGCCTCGGGCATGAAATAGGCGTAGTTTTCCCCTCGAAAGGCTTCTCCCAGCCGCTCTTTTTCCTCTTGGAGGTGGACGAGCACGTCGCCCAGGGTGATCTGGCAGGGAAAGCATTCCTTGCCCGAAGTGTGCTGCTTGCCCAGGTGCAGGCCCTTGTAGGTCTCCATGAGGACGGCATTGACGCCCATGGCTCTGAAGCTCGCGGCCAGCAAGCGGCAGGGAAAAGGGGCCATATTGGGAATCAGCAGAGTTTTTTCAGCCACATGAAATTTGCCCACGCGGGTGCGAAGGCGCTGCAGAGAACTGTTGTTGGGCATCTCCTGCCCCGAATTTACATGCTGCATGCCAATTTTTCCCTTAAACCGTTGATGGATGGGGGGGTCCCAGCGTTTCTCTGAACATTCTTCACCACATTTCGAAAAGCCTCTATGCGTGTGAGCACCCCGGCAACGGCGCTGTGTTCGTCCAGTTCCAGGATAAGATAGGGCTTTTGGCTGAGTATGTGGCGGTAAAAGTGTTCGATGAATGAGTCGGCGCCGCAACTGAAGTTGGTGATGTGAACGCCGAACCAGTTGGGTTCGCGGGCTATGCGCTTCGCCGCCTTGAGAATCCTTGTTCCCGATCCCCAGTACATTCTAGGAAAATCACTGAGGTCCTCTCCGTCGAGGTCCAGGAAATCCATGGGCAGTGCAGAAATGCCCAGCTTTGAAAAATGCCTGCCCATTTGCAGGTTCATTCGTTCATCGTAAATGTTGTAGGCGCGGCCTGTGACGATCCAAAGAGGTTCTTCTGGCCCAAGGGCCCTCAAGACTTCTCTTCCCCTGGCCAGCAGTTTCTCTTTGAAGGCCTCGTGCTGCTTCCAGGCTTCCGAGACAGCCCCCATCACATCCTGAAAGGATCTTCCCTCTCCACGGGGGAGGTGCGAATGCACCATGCGGGCCAAGTGTTCAGGGCCGTCCTTGAGAAAAACATTGGGGCGAATGAGGCTTTCCTCGGGAATTTGCAGGGCGGCCTTGGTCATGTACTGGGAACTTTCCACCAGAGGACAGAAGTATCCAGCCTCCTCTTTGCTCTGGGTGGGCATGGTGATGGTGTTGGGAAGAAAAAGATAGTCCACGCGATCCATGAGATGCCGCACGTGTCCGTGAAACACTTTCACGGGGAAGCATGTCTCACAGTTCATGCACTCGATGCCCTGCAGGACGATTCCGCCGTTGGTGGGCGGACTGATGAAGACATCGAATCCCAGGTTGGCGAACATGTGGGACCACAAAATGCCCCATTCCAGGGAATGAAGGCCGAAGGGGATGCCGAGGGAAGGCCTGTTTCCTCCTCGAGGGGAAGGGCTTTCTTCCTGAAGGACTTGAATTCCTTTTTGCGTCAGGGCTTCATGGAACAGCTGGTCTCTTTCCAGAAAATAATTGGTCGACCGGGTCCCCCTGTGATGGGTGACCTCATAACGGCCACAGTCTCCTCCCCAGATGCTTTTTCTGCTTCCGAAAGCATAGACTTTCAACTTGCATTCGTTGTGGCACTTTTTGTCCGCCCTGCAGATGGTCTCAGAAAAGCTGACGGTGCGACCCACCAGCTGCTCAAAATCGTGAACCTTGGGAGTGATTTTGCCGGCCTCCACAAGCTCCTTGACCATCAACGCCGCCCCAAAACCTCCCAGGACTTCACGGTGCTTGGGCACGAGAAGGGGCTTTTGGAGAATTTTTTCAAAAGCGGCCACAATGCCCTTGTTGAGGGATGGGCCACCCAGAAACATGATGCGGTCCCCCACCCGGCGTTTCTCCACAACTCTGTTCAGGTAATTGTGGACGGTCGCATAGCACAAACCTGCGATCAAGTCTTCTTTCTTGGCACCCTTTTGAGCATAACCGACCAGGTCCGTTTCCATGAAGACAGTGCATCGTTCCGCAAGATGCAATGGTGACCGGGCAGAAAGGGCCACTTCCTGAAATTCACCCACAATATTGATCTTCATTTTGTTGGCCAGCTCATGGAGGAAGCTTCCCGTTCCCGCGGCACAGACCTTGTTCATGTCAAAGTCAAGGGGGTGCGTGTTGTCGATGCGAATGTACTTGGAGTCCTGGCCCCCTATTTCAAAGATGGTGTCCACTTCCGGATCCACCGCGATGGCTCCCCGCGCATGGGCGGTGATCTCGTCGATGACGAGGTCTGCGTCCAGAAAGTCTCCCACCACGTTCCTGCCCGATCCCGTGGTGGCCAGGGCGATCAGCTGCAGCCGGCCTTCCCAGTTCTTTTTTAAAGTGCGCAGGAGTTCCTGGGCCACTTCAATGGGCTTGCCTCGCGTGGGCAGGTAACACTTGTGCAGGATGTCTCCCCTTTCACCGATCAGGGCGTACTTGGTCGACGTGGAACCGATGTCCACGCCCAGGTAGGCGCGAACGGGGGTGTCCCCGCGCAGCCCCGGAAGGGCGATGAGATTGTCCTCGTCAAAGTGTGTCTGGCGGATTTCAAGGGGATCGGCCAGAGGGAAGCCCTCTCCCTCCCCTTCCACGATTCTGTCCAGCAGCGACAGGTCAAGGGTGTTGTGAATGCCTTGCGCCTGGGTCTGCAGGGCCACACCGAGGGCGCCCAGGGACGTGTGGTGGGGGGGGACTTTCAGTTCGGGAAAGTAGCGCTGAAAAGCCTGCACCTGCAATTGGTTGGAGGCCATACCGCCAATCATGATGATGGGGGAATCCAGCTTGCGGTTTCCCACGATGGTGCTCATGTAGTTGGCGGCGTTGCCGTGGTGCAGGCCGGCAATGATGTTGGAAAGAGTTTCCCCTTTGTTTTGAAGGTGGATCATGTCCGATTTGGTGAAAACGGTGCACCGGCACGCAACGGGAGCAGGATTTGTGCTTTGAAGGCCCAGCTGAATGAAATCTTCCAGCGTCTGCTGAAGCTTGTTCTGGTCCATATGAAAGTCGCTGCCATACATGGAGTACACAAGCCGCTCCGCCTGCTGATCGATGAAGGAACCCGTTCCCGAAGCACAGGGGCCATTCATATTGAAGGATTCCAGGTGCCAGCGCCCGTTTTCGTGTCCCATCTGGAGCAGCGTGGCGTCCTGGCCTCCCATGGCAATGATGGTCCGCACCTGGGGGGCCACATGAGCTGCACCAATCGACTGGGCGATGGTTTCCACTTCGTAGGGCGCGTCGAACAGTTCGGCGAGTGTCAAACCGCTGACGCCGGTGAATGAAAAAGACCGAATCTTTTTTTCCGGATCCAGGGCCTTTCCATGCAGCAGCTGGTGAACGAGTTCCTGCAGCTCTTCGTAAACCAATCCAAAGTGGCGGATATAAGGGGCTTCGTAGATCACCCTGCCTTCCTCGTCGATCGCCACGCAGTTGATGCTCACTGAACCCACATCGATACCCAAATCAACAAACATCCATCTATTCCTTTGATATTGTTATAAGATCAGATTGTCATGATTTGTGTAAAAAGCTTAATCTTTATACTATAAAATTTTTATGTCCACTGTTCAATCTTCATGTTGGAAGCCTGATGTTGGAAGTGGGACAAAACAGAGGGGCTGGATCAGCCGGGGATGAAACAAAATTGTGTTGGCCACAGGTCAATTTCCTTGGGCGGAGGGAAGGGTTGAAGTCGTCGAGTCCCGGGATCTCTGGTAATATTTTCTCGAATCATGTAATCTCTATAACAAATATTTCCAGTAAAGTTCCAGAGATTGGGGGTTTTTGCACATGAAAATGATTTGATCCGGGCATTCCGTAGCCCTTGAAGGAGCGCCGTGGACATGGATGGGCATGGGGGATGTGATTGATCCGCATCGAAGGACTCACAAAACATTTTAAAAAGGTGCAGGCACTCAAGGGAATCGACCTGCACGTGATGGAAGGTGAACTTTTCGCCTATCTTGGTCCCAATGGCTCCGGCAAGACCACCACCATCCGAATACTCACAGGCCTTTCCAAACCCACTTCGGGAGACGCCTATCTGCATGGTTTCCATATCCTGAGAGAGACCCTGCAGGCCAAGAGACAGTGCGGGCTGGTTCCCCAGAGCATCAATCTGGACCACGAACTGACCGTCTACGAAAACCTCAACATCCACGGCAAGCTCTTTCAGATGCCCCGCCGGGTGAGAAGCGAGCGCATCGAGGAGATGCTCCACTACGTGGACATTGCCGACCGCCGAAGCACTCCCATCAAACACCTCTCGGGTGGAATGAAGCGGCGTGTCATGATTGCCCGGGCCCTCATGCATGCACCGAAAATCCTTTTTCTGGATGAGCCCACGGTGGGGCTGGATCCGAAGATCAGGCGAAGGATCTGGTCTCTCGTTAAAAAAATACAGCAAAATGGTTCCACCATTTTTCTCACCACCCATTACATTGAAGAGGCAGAATTTTTGGCCCAGCGCGTCGCTTTTCTGGACGAGGGGCGCATCATCGCCCTGGACAAGCCTCAAAACCTCATGGACCGGCTGGGAAAATGGGCGGTGGACAAGATTGTGGAGGGTGAAATGGAAACCACCTATCATGCCAGCCGGGAAGGGGCCAACGCTCATATCCTGCGCCAGGTTGGCAGCCTTTCCGTGAGGCGTGTCAACCTGGAAGATGTGTTCATTTCGGTCACGGGGAAAAAGGTCCAGCCATGAGAGGCTGTCTTGCGGTCTACCAGAGGGAATTGCTCATTCTCAAAAAGAAGTTTTGGCGTCAGACGGCTTCCATGTGCGTCGCTCCCCTGCTATACCTCATTGCTTTTGGCTTTGGTGTGGGCAAAGATCTGCAGGTGGACGGCCGGTCTTACATGGAGTTTCTCATTCCGGGACTCGTGGCCATGAGCAGCATGACGCAGGCCTTCGCCATCGCCAGTGAGATCAATATCGCCCGATTCTACTGGCGGATTTTCGAGGAGTTTCAGGCAGCGCCCATTCGCAACATCGCCTATGTGACGGGGGAGGTCCTCGCGGGAATCACACGGGCTCTTTTCTCCGTGGCCCTGATTCTTTTCATTGGCCTGCTTTCGGGGGTCGTCTTGTCCTATGGCCTTCTTTTCTGGCTCGCCGTGGTTCTGAACAGTTTTTTGTTCGCCTCCATGGCGGTGTGCATGGCCATGCTTGTCAGGTCCCATGCTGATCAGGCCCTGTTGACCAACTTTTTCATCACTCCCATGGCCTTTTTGGGAGGAACTTTTTTCCCAGTGGACCACATGCCCCTGTGGGCACAGAAGATCCTCAATTTTTTGCCCCTCACCCACGCAGCGCAGTCGGTCAGAGCTTCCTCCTTCGGTCAGACACCGGAACTCCATTCCTATGTGCTTCTCGCTGCTCTGGGCCTGGCCCTTTTTGTGCTGGCCTTTCACTGCGTCAACAAGGCTAAAGATTGAGCGATGCCGCCCGTGAAAGGCGGTTTGTTCTTCTCCCGTCCCGGTGGCGGCAGGTCTGCCCCGCTGCGGGGACCAACTTGCGTCGATGATTTCCGGGGTTGTGTTTCAATCCCTCAATGACCCAAAGATTCAGGTGCATCATAGAAGGAAGTGCGGCCATGGAGGCAAAACCCACATACGAAGAGCTCCAAAGGAGAGTGAACGAGCTTGAAGAGCTGGTTTCCACCTGCTCGGCAGAGAAAGACAAGCTACTGAAAAGTGCCATGCGCTACAAGCTCATCTTCGATCACTCGCCCCTGGGAATCATACATTTCGACCAGGATGGTGTCATCGTGGATTGCAACGATCACTTCCTCGAGATCATGGGGGCGCCAAGAAAAGCGGTGGTGGGCCACAACATGATCGAGTCCGCCAGGGACGAGAAAATGCGCGAGGCCATGCTTCGAGCTCTCTCTGGAGAGATTGGCCATTACGAAGGCGACTACCGCTCCGTCAGCGGCAACAGGCTCACCACCCTGAGAGCCATTTACAACCGCATCAATGGGGAAGACGGCTCATTTCTGGGCGCCGTGGGCCTCTTTGAGGACATCACGGAGCACAAGGAGGCCGAAGAGGCTCTGCGCGCCAGTGAGCAGCGGTATCGAAGCCTGGTGGAAACCATGACCGATGGGCTTCT
>SLCH01000212.1 GCA_007125915.1 Syntrophobacteraceae bacterium | reverse complement strand
TTGTCAGGTCTTTTTTCAGGGCGACGGCATTGGGGGTGAGAGCCAGCCCCTGTCCCGTGTCAAAAAGAAGATTTCCATGAGGCGTTTCCACATAAGCGGCAAAACCATGCTCTCCAATGAGTCCCGGTTTGGCAACGGTGTTTTCACACAAAACAGTGATTTTAAAACTCATGGCAGGACCTCCCCGCATGTGACGGACAAAGTGTTATTGGTGGGTCTGTTTCTCCTGGCGAAGGAGAAGAACCCCCGGGCCCATCGGGTATGAAGAATGTTTCCTGGATGAAAGCCATCCATTCGTTCTTTTTCTTCATTTTCATGAGCCCACGGCATTCTCCTCTTGACGCGCGAGTTATGATCAGCTTGGAAAGAAAATTCTTTCCTCCTCCTGAGAGAGTCAGGTTCCCCTCCTCCTTCCTGGCTCTCTCATTTCTCTCCCTATACAGTCCCTCTCCATGAAACCCTCCCCCCTTTAGCCCTTCGTCCTCGAGGAGCCACAAGGCGTTTCATTCCCTGGCGAAAATGGAAGGACGTTCTTGCGCCGCAGGTTTCCATTGGGGGAATGACCTGCCCGGTTGTGAGAAGCTTTCACTGGCCAGGTTCGAGAGAGCGTGACCGAGAGCATCGCACTCCGAGACCATGGCACTCATGGAATTGGGATGAGTTCAAGAGATGGATAAATTGACCCTAACCCTCATTAACAACTTGACAAAATTCTGCTTGATCACTAGCTTAGCTTGGCACTCATTGAAAGAGAGTGCTACTATACCGATCACCAAGGAGTGGAGCCGTGAACCAACTGTCAGAGCGGGCGCAGCAGGTCCTGGAAGCCGTGGTCATCGACCACATTCGAAGCGGCGAACCCGTTGGATCCAGAACCATATCCAAACGCCACCGCCTTCAAGTGAGTTCCGCCACCATTCGAAACGTCATGGCGGACTTGGAGGAAATGGGCCTGCTCCAGCAGCCCCACACTTCCGCAGGCCGCGTGCCCACGGAAAAAGGTCTCCGCTTCTACATCGACTCTATCATGAAGTCGAAGGATCTGGAAGCTCAGGAAAAGCGCCTCATTCAACAGGCCCTCAAGGATGTGCACAGGGATCTGGCAACACTGCTCCAGAAAACATCCAAGGTCCTCTCAGGGTTCTGCAAGCAGGCGGGGGTTGTGCTCTGGCCCAAATTGACCTTGACACGGCTGAAGCACATCGAGTTCGTGCGCCTGCGCGCCCACCAGATCATGGTGATTCTCATCACCAAATCGGGGCTGGTCAATCATGTGGTGCTTCATTGGGAAGAGGACGTCGATCAGGATGAGTTGGACAAGTACGGCCGCTATCTCAACGACATCTTCAAGGACATGACTTTGGGGGAGATCAAAGAGCGCATCATCCAGGAGATGAAAAATGAAAAAAACCTCTTCGATGAACTCTACTCCAAAGCCCTGAAAATGACGGACCAGGCCTTTGAGTCCACATTTGAAAGCAGTGAGCTTTACATTGAGGGGCAGTTGAATCTCATCAACAATCCCGAATTCAGCGATGTGGACCGCCTGAGGCATCTTTTTCAGGCCTTTGAAGACAAATCCAAAATCATAAGGCTCCTGGACCTGACACTGAGCAAGGCGTCGGGTGTCAAGGTCATTCTGGGCACGGAAAGCTCCCTGGACGAACTCTACGAACTGAGCATCATTTCCTCCCCCTACAAACGGGGAGACACCCTGCTGGGAGCGCTGGGCGTCATAGGCCCACTGCGCATGGACTACTCGAGAATCGTTCCTGTGGTTGAATTCACGGCGGCCCTTCTGAGCCGCCTGATGGAAGAGCCCGAATGACGCTCCATGAGCGGAAAAATCAGTTTATCACCCGTTGGAAAATTTGGGTTGAGCGAGGAGCGAGACCCAATTTGTGTTTAGGAAAACCGATGAGGAAAAACATTCGTCGAAAGGCTCAAATAGCCCTGGGAGGTGAAAGATAGATGGTGGATGAAAAAAAGACGGAAGAGGAAATGACTCCCCAGGAACAGGAGAACGAAAACAACGATGCCATTTCCGAAATTTTTGAGGAATCCCCCCGGGAAGCCGAAGACCTGCTGGCTCAAAAGGATGCGGAAATGGCCACCCTTCAGGATCGACTTATGAGACTGGCCGCTGAAATGGAAAACACCAGAAAGCGGCTGGAACGGGAAAAATCCGAAGGGATATGTTTTGCCAATGAGAGTCTCATGAGGGACCTGTTGCCCGTGCTGGACAACCTCGAGAGGGCCCTGGAGCACGCTGACAATGAGAGCAGCGCTGAAGGGCTGCTGGAAGGTGTGCACATGACCCGGAAAGTCTTCCTGAACGTCCTGAACAAATACGGCTGCAAGCCCTTCGATTCAGAGGGGGAACCATTCGACCCCAACTTCCACGAAGCCATGATGCAGGAAGAGACCCTTGATCATCCCGATAACTCGGTCATCAAGGAATTTCAAAAAGGCTACACTCTCAATGACCGTCTCCTCAGGCCGGCCATGGTGATTGTGGCCAAGGCACCCAAGTGAAACTTCAAAAATCTGATGATTTCGCAATGGAAATCATTGAACGGACACCAACCCGTCATTAGCTTGGAATTGTAATTGGGGGAGAGGTTCAACTTGAGGGCAGGAAAATGTTCTGCAAAAACCAGAGTCACTATCCCCAAATGATGTTGGTTCAACCCAAAATGGGCATGATTCTTAGCATTGATTCTATCTAAATCATATATGAAGGAGGATATTTAAATGAGTAAAGTCATCGGCATCGATCTTGGCACCACCAATTCGGTGGTTGCAATAATGGAAGGCAAGGAGCCCAAGGTCATCACCAATGCGGAAGGTGGCCGGACAACGCCTTCCATGGTTGCATTCACTGAGAGCGGAGAGCGGCTGGTGGGGCAGGTGGCCAAAAGGCAGGCCATCACCAACCCGGAGAACACCATCTTCGCCGTGAAGAGATTGATCGGGCGGAAATTCGAAACCAAGGAAGTTCAAAGCGATCAGAAAATTCTCCCCTACAAGATCATCAAAGCATCCAATGGGGACGGTCACATCAGCGTTCGCGGCAGGGAATACAGTCCCACGGAAATATCCGCCTATGTGCTGATGAAGATGAAACAAACCGCGGAGGATTACCTGGGTGAAAAAGTGACCGATGCGGTCATCACCGTACCCGCATATTTCAATGACAGTCAGAGACAGGCCACCAAGGATGCGGGCAAAATTGCGGGACTCAACGTGCAGCGCATCATCAATGAGCCCACTGCCGCTTCACTGGCCTATGGGCTGGACCGGAAAAAAGACGAGAAGATCGCCGTGTTCGATCTTGGGGGCGGCACCTACGACATCTCCATCCTGGAAATCGGGGACGGGGTTTTTGAGGTCAAATCCACCAATGGGGACACCCATCTCGGCGGTGAAGATTTCGACCAGTGCATCATCGACTGGCTGGCCGACGAGTTCAAAAAGGACTATGGCATCGACCTTCGCAATGACAAAATGGCTCTTCAGCGGCTCAAGGAAGCGGCGGAAAAGGCCAAGGTCGAGCTGTCTTCCACCATGGAAACGGATGTGAACCTTCCCTTCATCACGGCCGATGCCTCCGGCCCCAAACATCTGCAGTACAAGTTGTCCCGGGCCAAATTTGAATCCCTCACCATGCACCTCATCGACCGCCTTGTGTCCCCCATGGAACAGGCCCTGCGCGATGCAGGACTCAGCCGCAACAACATCGATGAAGTGATTCTGGTGGGCGGCATGACACGCATGCCTCGAGTGCAGCAAAAAGTGCAGGAGTTTTTCGGTAAAGAACCCCACAAGGGAGTGAACCCCGACGAGGTTGTGGCCATCGGCGCAGCCATCCAGGCGGGCGTTCTGCAGGGAGACGTGAAGGACGTTCTCCTGCTCGACGTCACACCCCTTTCACTGGGCATTGAAACTCTCGGTGGCGTCATGACCAAGCTCATCGAGAGAAACACGACCATCCCCACTCGAAAGAGCCAGATCTTTTCGACGGCCTCGGACAACCAGACCGCCGTGTCCATCCACGTGCTTCAGGGCGAAAGGGAAATGGCGGGCAACAACAAAACCCTCGGGCGTTTCGACCTGGTGGGGATACCCTCGGCACCCCGTGGCGTTCCCCAGATTGAGGTCACCTTTGACATCGACGCCAACGGCATCGTGCACGTTTCCGCCAAGGACATGGCCACCAACAAAGAACAATCCATTCGCATAACCGCTTCCAGCGGCCTGTCCGACAGCGAGATCGAGAAACTGGTGAAGGAAGCGGAGGTCCACTCGGAAGAAGACAAGCGCAAAAGAGAACTGGTGGAAACCAGAAACCAGGCCGACACTCTCATTTACAGCACGGAAAAAACCCTTAGCGACATGGGGGATAAAATAGACGCACAGACCAGGCAGGACATTGAGTCTCAGATTGAAAAAATGCGAAAAGCCATGGAGGGCGACGACCGTGACGCCATACAGCGCGAAATGGACGAGTTGATGCAAATTTCTCACAAGGTGGCTGAAGAAGCCTATAAAAAAGCATCGGGGCAGGCCCATGAAGGGGATGCCGGTGGAGAAACCCACGCGGGAACCGGCCAGGAAGGCGGTGCAGCCGGCAAGAAAACCGATGACGACGTTGTGGATGCGGATTTCGAAGAAGTGAAAAAGTAAGTCCACCCCCTCAAAAGCCCAGCGAATTCCCCCAGTATTGAATTGGGGAAACGGTTCCCAAAAGGCACATGAACTTTCATGTGCCTTTTTTTATATTTTTGAGTTATAGATGATCCAGAAACAACAAAAAAAGGGTAGCCAATGCAATACAAATGAAGGGACTGCAAATGTCTAGAACCAATTGCATTTTATGGGCTTTGGCCCTTGTTTTTTTCCTCGCAGGCTGTGCTGCACCTCCAAGACAAACGGGACCCGGAGCCCGCATCGATTCGGCCATGCTCTCCCAGCCCGCGCCTCGAACTGCCGAATCCCTGTGGCAGCAAGCCCGGCAGGAAGAGGAGGCGGGAAACATTTCGGGCGCGGTGGCCATTTGGAACCGCATTGCACAAAGCTACCCCGACAATGCCATCGCCGCACGCGCTTTGCACCAGGCGGGGCGCACCTATCTGGAGCAGGGGGAAACGGACAGAAGCCTCCTCTATCTTGACTACCTCATCTATCACTATTCTGCATGGGAAGGCATCAACTGGGCCCGCCTGGACCAGATGCGAGCGTGGTCCGTGGTGGGCAGGGACCAGCAGGTTCTCAGAGAAGCCAATGATCTGTGGGATGCTGCGTCAGGGCAGCCCGGCGTTCGAGTGGGGCTGAGCGAACTACTGGCCCGCATCCACCGCGAGGGAGGGAACGTGGACACGGCCTTTGCCTGGCTCGGGGCCGGATTTTCCATGGCGAGAGCGGCTGAAGACAGGGAGTCTCTGACACAGGCAACATTGAAGCTGCTGGAGACCCAGAATGAAGCGGGGCTGAACCAGCTGTACGCCAGAAACCAAAATGATTTCATGCAGGTTTTCCTGGACTACCGGCGGCTGCAGCTGGAACAGGAGAGAATGCCCTCAGAAGCAGCACGGGAGAAACTCCGGTCGCTCCTTCAAGCCAACGCCTCTCACCCCCTCGCAGAAGAAATCCGCCTTTCCCTGAGAAGCACGGTGGTGGAAAAGGAGTACCCTGTGGATGGGGGCCGAATCGGCGTGCTTGCTCCTGTATCGGGCTCTCATGCTCAGTTTGGTCAACTCATGCTGAGAGGACTGGCCCTGGCCAGCAATGAATGGAATGAAAAAAATCCATGGGATCCCATCACCCTGGTGATCAAGGATGCCCAGGGGGAAATATCGAAAGCGGATTCCGCCCTTGAAGCCCTCGTTCAAAGAGACAGCGTTCTGGCAACCATTGGTCCCCTGGGAGCCCAGGAAGCCAGGACAGCCTCGCCCGTCGCCAACAGACTGGGAGTTCCCCTGCTCACTCTCGCTCAACGGGAGGACGATAACAATCCGGACAAAACCTTCGTGCTCCACCTTCTCCTGGACAACAAGGAAATGGTCACGGCTCTTCTGCGGCATTGCAGGGACACAAGGGGCTACACGAGGTTTGCCATGCTCTACCCTGAAGACCGCTACGGCCAGCGCCTTGCGGGAGTTTTTGCAGAGGCCGTGAACGAGATCGGAGGCCAACTCATGGCCAGTGTGTCTTACAAAAGCAACTCCACCGATTTCAAGGACCCCATCGAAAAGCTGCTCACCACCGCTCGAAGAAACGCCCCTCGCGAAAGCATTGAAACCACACCCTTCGACGCCCTTTTCATACCCGACCAGGTGCTCGCTCTTTCCATGATCGCGCCCCAATTGCCTTTCTACAACGTGGTGGGCGTCACGCTCCTCGGCACCAACCTCTGGGCCGAAGGCCCCATCCTTCAGGCGGGTGGAATCTATGTGGAACAGGCCATTTTCGCCACCCCGTTTTTTGTGGGCAGCGAATCCAGCAACGTGCGTTCCTTCAGAGAAAAATACAGGGAGACTTACGGGTCCAGCCCCTCCTATCTGGGAGCCCAGGCTTACGACGCCTTCACACTGCTCCTGGAAGCCCGCTCACGCCTGCACCCTTCGCAAGTCAATCGTTTGGACCTCATGGACCAGCTTCTCGCAATCCATAACTTTGAAGGCATTGCAGGCTCCTATTCATTCAACGTCCACGGGGA
>SLCH01000059.1 GCA_007125915.1 Syntrophobacteraceae bacterium | reverse complement strand
GCTACAGCTTCATTCACGCCCCCATTGACGGAGTCGTATCCGATGTGACCATTCAGGAGGGAGAAACCATCGTGACAGGCCTCCAGGTGGCCA
The DNA here is from genome assembly GCA_007125915.1 of Syntrophobacteraceae bacterium. Classification (GTDB taxonomy): domain Bacteria; phylum Desulfobacterota; class Syntrophobacteria; order Syntrophobacterales; family Syntrophobacteraceae; genus SLCH01. The sequence goes on along the minus strand of SLCH01000059.1, from coordinate 6,628 downwards.
ACCTCGTCACGGTGCTCAATCCCACGAGCCTGGAAATGTGGATCTATGTGGATGAGACGAACATTGGTCGCACCCGTCTGGGACAGGAAGTGGAGTACTATGTGGATGCCTTTCCCGAAAAAAACTTCCATGGAGTCATCGGAAGACTGAATCCGCAGCCGGTCATCAGGGACAACATTGTCTATTACCTGGCCACAGTGGAAGTTGACCCCAAGGATGCACAGCTTTTGAAACCGGAAATGACCGCCCATGTCCGCGTCATTGTGAGGGAAAAAAAAGATATTTTGACAGCGCCCAATGCTGCCGTCAAGTTCGAGCGGGGCCAGCAGGTCGCCTACAGGGTGATGGACAACGGAGAGGTTGAAAGACTGGAACTGAAAACAGGAATCAGGGGGGAAAATCGAACGGAAATCCTTTCGGGAGCCGAGGAAGGCGACATCGTGGCCACCAGGCTTATCTTGCCTCTGTCCTGACAAAGCGCCACCTCGAGTCTGGGGCTTTTGCCGGCTTCAGACATCAGGAGATGGAAATGCCCCTTTGCATTCTCAGAAATATCAGGAAAAGCTTCTTTATCGGTCAAGAGGAGGTGGAAATCCTCAAGGGCATTTCACTGGCAATCGACGAGGGAGAGTTCGTGGCCCTCATGGGACCCTCCGGCTCGGGCAAAACGACCCTCATGAACATCATCGGCTGCCTGGATGTCCCTTCCAGCGGCGAATACATTTTTGCAGGTCAAAAGGTGAGCGGGCTCACCGACGATGAGCTGTCCATTTTTCGAAACGAGCACATGGGATTTGTCTTCCAGAATTTCCACCTGCTCCCCTACGCCACCGTTTTGGAAAATGTCCTTCTTCCCACCCTTTACGTGAGCCGGAAAAAGGATTCTGAACCCCTGAAAAGGGCCAGGGATCTCCTCAAGCTGGTGGGACTGGAAGATCGTGAGCGATTCAAACCCAGCCAACTGTCAGGAGGCCAGCAACAACGGGTGGCCATTGCAAGAGCCCTCATCAATGACCCCCGGCTGATCCTTGCCGATGAACCCACCGGCCAACTGGACAGCAGCACGGCACGGGAAATCATGGACCTTCTCCAGAGCATGGGTCATGGAGGAAAAACGGTGCTGGTCATCACTCATGACTGGGAAACTGCGGCCTATGCCAACAGGAAAATTCACATGCAGGACGGACTGGTGAGCGGCTGAAATCATGGAGCGTTTTTTCAAAATCTTTCAGGAGGCTGCCATTGCGGTCAGGGCTTTCAAGCTGAGAACTTTTTTTTGCCTTGCCAGCGTCGCTCTGGGCATATCTTCCATAACGATCATCGTGGCCGCCACGGAAGGAGCCTACCAGCAGGCTTTTGAAATGGTGGAGAGATTTGGACCCGATTCCCTCATGGTTCTGGGAGGCAGCGAAACCACAAGGGCCGTGGGCCATCGCGAAAAAACCATCACTCTGGACCATGTGAGGGCCGTGGAAGAGGCCTTTTCTTCCGCTTATGTCGTCGTCCCCATGACCGCCCAGGGCAACATCATCGCCTCCTATCGTGAAAGACGGGCGCAAACACGGGTCATAGGATCCACCCACGACTACAGTCAGGCCTGGACATGGCCCGTCGTTCAGGGTTCGGACCTCACGGAAAATGATGTGAGAGGCCTGCGCAATGTGGCCCTTTTGGGTCACCATCTGGTGGAAACCCTGTTTGGCCAGGAGGATCCCGTCGGCAAATATATTTTTGTGAACCGAATTCCCACCCAGGTGGTGGGAGTGCTCGCTTCACGCGGCACAAGCCCCGCGGGACACAACCTCGACGACCGGATCATCATGCCCATCACCACGGTCATGAGAAAGATTCAAAATGAAACGCGGTATATCAACAATTTTCGAATTCGGTTTGTGGATGCAAGAAGGCTGGAAAGCCATGAGCAGGAACTGAGAAGTTTTCTGCGGGAACTCCAGGGAACCCCCGAGGGGGCACCCGATGATTTCAGGATCATCTCTCCCAAGGAGATCATCGGCTTTCTCGTGGCGCTGACGGGTTCACTGGTGGCATTTCTGGGGATTGTGGGCGTCATGTCACTGGTGGTGGCCGGATTCGTGCTGGCCAACCTTTTTCTTCTTTCCGTGAAGGAGAGAACCAAAGAGATTGGCATCAGGCGATCCGTTGGAGCAAAAAAAGGTGACATCCGTTTCCAGTTTCTCTGCGAGGCCGTCCTCATCACATCCCTGGGCGGACTGGCGGGATTCGCTCTCGGAGTCGCTGGTGCTCAGCTCCTCACCACAATGGGACAGTTTCCCATACACTTCTCCTGGAGAGCTTTTGCCGTGGGTCTTGGCCTTTCCTGGACCGTGGGCATTCTCTTCGGTTTGCAACCCGCATCGAGAGCGGCCAACCTGAAACCCATCGAGGCTTTGCGGTCATGAGGCGGATCACCCTGAATCTCAGCATCGCTCTGCGCTCCCTTTACAGCTTCAAGCTGCGCACTTCCCTGGCTGTCCTGGGGGTCCTGCTCGGCACCCTCTCCCTCATCGTGGTTTCCAACCTCACGGGTTCTCTGGTCAAACAGGGAGAAAAAGAACTGGAAAAACTGGGCAAAAACCTCCTCCTGGTTCAAAGTGGCACAGTGATTCGATTCGGGATGAGAACGCGTCTCATCAGCACCGCCGACACACTCAAGATCGCTGATGTGCAGGCCATCCTGGACCACTCTCCCCATGTGTCCATGGCCGCGCCATCCAGCACCAGAACTTTTCCCATACGATATGAAAACATCGTTTTGCGCAACACTGTCGTCACTGGAACTTCTTCCAACTTCACCCATGTGAGAAATTTTCAGGTGGAAAGGGGAAGATTTTTCACTGAGGAAGAGGACAGGCAGCTTGAACGCGTGGTCGTTCTTGGAAGCAGGGTGGCCCAAAGGCTCTTTGGGGCTCAGGATCCTTTGGGAAAGCACATCCTCATCTGGCGAGTGCCCTGCCAGGTCATTGGCGTCATGGAGGAAAAGGGCGTGGACATTTCCAATGTGGACCAGGATGACCAGGTTTTCGTCCCCATGGGAACCTTTTTGAGGCGCTTTGTGAATCAGCAGCATGTGGCCAACATTTATGTGCAGACCATGGAGAGTGACTCCATGATGGTGGCAAAATCCCAGATAGAAGCCATTCTGAGAGACCGTCACAACATTCAACCGGGCCAGCAGGACGACTTCACGGTGATCGATTCCAGGGACCTGCTGGAACTCAAGACTCAGACCACATCCATGATCACCCTTCTTGGACGCATCGCCGCCACCATTTCTTTTCTCATAGGTGCCATGGGGATTCTTTCCATCATGATACTTATCGTCAATGAAAGAAAAGGGGAAATCGGCATAAGGAGAGCCGTGGGATCCCGCCGCAGGGACATTGTTCTGCAGTTCCTCTTGGAATCCTCTTTCATCGCTCTCATGGGAGGCATGGTGGGGGTGCTCCTGGGCCTTGCCACAAGCCTGATCATTTTCTATTTTTCAGGTCTTCCCCTGAGCATTTCTCCTCTCGCCCTCCTTGTGGCCTTTTGTTCCTCGGTTCTCGTGGGCATTCTCGCAGGCCTTTATCCCTCCCAAAAAGCCACCACCATCCAGCCCATCAACATCCTCAATTCTTGAAGGAAACTGGAAAGGAACCTGAAATTCCCATGGAAAAAGCCAGGGTGCACCTTCGTCTGGGAGTTTTGTCCCTTTGGGGTCTCATCCCTGGAAGGGGGAGAGGCTGCCCCTTGAGGCTTCGGCGGGATGGGGAATGGATGTTCTGATGAATGCCCCTGATGTTTTTTTGTCCCTGGCCGTAGGACTTTTGACAGGGTTGCTCACCCTCCCCCTTTCAAAACGCCCTTTCCCGTCTGCATCCTTTGCAGTGCCTTTTGTGTTTGCCATGAACTTTGGGGGATTCTGCAGGATGGTCCTTGTGGAAGCGGTCCGGCTCCCGGGAGTGTCAGAAGGATGGCTTGCAGCAGTGCTCCAGGCTGACGGAACAATCCTGTTGCCGTCATTTCGGGCTTCCATGGCCGGCGATTCCTGTCTCTCCAGGAGTCTGAAACCAAACTCCAGCAATCTTTCCGTTTCCCGGGCTCGAATGGCGGGTGACTGCGTCCCCAAAACGACCGCGATGAGCCTCGTGTCTCCCCGTTTGGCCGTGGCTGCAAGGTTGTAACCGGAGGCACTGACAAATCCCGTTTTCAAACCATCCACTCCGTGGCATCTTCCCAGCAGCCTGTTGGCGTTGTGACGCACCCTATTGGTGTAGGTGTAGGTCTGCTGTGAATGTATGTGCAGAGATTCCGGATACCTGCTCAAATAGGCCAGGGAAAGCAAGGCCACGTCCCGCGCGCTGGTCAACTGCCCATCGGCCGGAAGCCCATGGGGCGTTTTGAAAAAAGAATTGGTCATTCCCAACTCTCTCGCCTTCCCATTCATTTCTCTCACAAAATTTTCTACGCCGCCACTGACATGCTCAGCAACAGCCACACAGGCATCGTTTCCCGAAACCACAGCCATTCCCTTGATGATTTCTTTGAGTGGAACCTCATCTCCAATACGAAGCCCCATGGAGGAACCTCTCGTGGCAGCCGCCTGCCTGCTCACATGAACCGTGTCCCAGAGCCGCACTTCTCCTCGACGAATGGCCTCAAAGACCACGTACAGAGAAAGCACTTTGGTGATGGAAGCCGGAGCAATGGGCGCATCGGCATTCTGCTCAAACAAAATGGCGCCATCTTTCATGTCCACCAGAATAGCGGAGCGGGCGTTGAGATGAATTGGCCTTGCCTGCACGGATGCGGGCACCAAAAATGAAAAAAACAGGGGAATCAGAAGGAAAAAAAGGACCGAATGTTTCGTTGCTGCCATGGGGAGTCTTTCCTTACAGCCATCACTCAAGGGGCAGAAGCAAAAGAGCCTTGCGCGTCCAAAAAACGTCGTGCCTGGAGAACTCCAACCGGTCGCACCCACATGGATCAGTTGGTTCAAAGAGAGGGGAATTCAGGGGCATGGTGAGGCTGCAAGACCTGTGCAAATTCCACATGGATTGACGCACCATAAAAAACAACGGGTTTTCAGTCAAATGTTTTATGGAAACAGGGGAGCACCTTCCTTTTTGAAGATAAAAGGCCGAAGTTGCCGAGGGCACTCCTTTCATGAAGGCAGGAGGATTGCAAGGACACCCCAGGGGGGTGGACCGCAGTGGGAGGCCACTTGCGGCCCTCTCTCCTTTTGGCATCTGCGCGGGCGATCCCGAACCACCTTGTATGCCCTTTCTTTTAAGAGATTGCAAAACCAATGATTTTTTTATATAAATCCAATCCATGGTTTAGAATTTTTTCCAATTTTTTTTCAGAGGGTCTGCCTCCCTCATGGGAAGGAACACTGTCATGATCGGGCGCGTATTTGATTTTCTCTCCAAAGACATGGCCATGGATTTGGGAACGGCCAACACTCTCATTTATGTGAAGGGGAAGGGTGTGGTGCTCGATGAACCCTCCATGGTCACGCTGAACAAAGAGACGGGCAAGACGGTGGCCGTGGGGCGAGAGGCGAGAAACCTTCTGGGAAGACACGGCCGGGACCTCATCACCTCCCGGCCCATGAAAGACGGGGTCATACACGACTTTGAAACAGCCACCTTCATGATCAAGTCATTTCTGGGGAAAGTTTTCAATCGGCTTCCCCTTTCCCGCCCTCGGCTGGTGGTGGCCGTTCCCGCAGGAATCACTTCCGTGGAAAAGCGCGCGGTCATGGAAGCTGCGGAAGTGGCAGGAGCCGGCAAAATTTTTCTCATGGAAGAACCCATGGCCGCAGCCATCGGATCAGGCCTTCCCGTGGACCAGCCACAGGGCCAGATGATCGTGGACGTGGGTGGTGGAACAACGGAAGTGGCTATCCTTTCAAAGTTTTCCATCGCCTGCAGCGAGTGCCTTCGTGTGGCGGGCGACGAAACAGATGAGGCCATCTGCACCTACCTGCGCAAGGAACATCGCATGAGCGTCAGTTCCATGATGGGAGAGGTCATCAAAATCAAGCTCGCTTCAGCCGTCCCCCTCAAGAAAAAATTGGAACTCAAACTGAGGGGCAAGGATGTTGTGACGCACATGCCCAAAGTGGTCACCGTCACAGACGGAGAGATTCGAGAAGCCATCGGGGATTCCACAAGGGCCATCGTGGAGGCCGTTCGCAGGGTGCTGGAAAAGGCGTCGCCGGAACTCGCCACTGATGTGGCTCAAAATGGCATCTGGCTCGCAGGGGGAGGATCCCTCCTGAGAGGTTTGAGACTTCTGGTTCACCAATCCACGGGCCTGGACATCAGGAGGTCCGAAGACCCTCTGCGGTCAGTTATACGAGGCGCGGGCACCGTTGCAGAGAACCTGGATCACTACCGTGATGTTTTCATCAATTGAGCATCGTCAGCAGGATCGCTTTTTTTTGCTTTTGGAGCACTTTCCCCCCCAGCATCCCGCAGGCTTGGAAGGGCCATTTCCGATCAGGCGCTGAAGCCCCTCCTCAACTCAATGGGAAGAACTGGAAAAACAGCCGAGTATTCCTTTCCCCCAAAACCTTGCTTCCTCAAAGTCTTGCCCTTGGACCTGGCCGCATGTGCCCCTG
>SLCH01000196.1 GCA_007125915.1 Syntrophobacteraceae bacterium | reverse complement strand
GCTTTCGGGCATATTTTTCCTGATCGCCTTGAAAAGGGAATTTTCCAGAATGGACTGCCACTGGGAAAAACTGCCGCCGGAAGCTTCTTGTTCAAGGAGCGAACGGTGGATGAGATCTCTCAGTTGAATGCTCTGAACCTCCAGGAAATTCCGGGCACCCTTCCCTTCGAAAGTCAAGCTGAGTTCCAGCTTTAAAAGCTCGGTGACCCCTTCCTGGCGGGCGAGGAAAAAATAGCGCTGCTCTTCGCTGAAGAAATGGAAGGGAATGGGTTGCCGAACGTAAGTGAGAGGGCCTTGATCTCTGTCGGAAAAGGCAGCGATTAACATAATGATTCCTGTGGCTGCCAAAAGTGCGCAAGCGCCGACAGATGTCGTAAACAGTATCTTTTTCCAGTGAACTGGCGGCGTTGGCTGGCTGCCGGGAGGGTTTTCCCATTGATTTTCCATCTCAGCTTTCGAGGACTGGTGCTGAAACGATGGATCCAGTTCTATCTCCCGACGGGCATCATCCTGCTCGAGAGAATGACTGAATTCCTCGAAATCAAGAAATTCCTCCGGCCTATGGGATTCGGCGTCGAAGCCTTCCAAGGTATCCTGGATCAAATGGTCCTTTTGACCCCGCTCATCCTCCAATGTGGAAGAAGAAACCTCTATGGAGTTGCTTTTTGAACCCTCCTGATACTGCTCCCTCATGTCGCTGAGCAGGTTTTCGTCGAATCCGTCATCAAATGCCGTATCTTCTTCAATGAGCTGACCCCACTTCTTTTGGCTCATGGTTCATCACCCGCCCGCAAGTGCAACGATTTTATTCCCTTCAAAAGCCTCATTCCTTCAGCCTTGTATAAATGCGCCATCACTGTCTTCCTGTGACAAAGGCAGCGGTGAAGGCCCTGAATCAAGGGTTTTATTCGCCATAGCGCGCCTGGAGAGCATCGGGCAGATCATCCCGCCCCAGTTTCCGGGAAAGCCGGGTTCGAAGTTTCACGATGGCCTTGGTGTGAATCTGGGAAATACGTGATTCCGTATATCCCATCACCGCCCCGATTTCTTTCATGGTCAGCTCTTCGTAATAATAGAGCATGAGAATCTGCTGTTCTTTGAGAGAAAGGGAACGGATGCCTTCAACCAGCTTGGCTTTCAACTCTTGCTTGTAGGTTCCGTCGAAGACGTCATCTTTCTCCGCAGCGAAAACCCTCGATCCGCGGCCTTCCACACAAACATCCTGAATGTCTTCAGGAATGAGGGAAATGCCTTTGATCTCGTCGAGCAGCTTGTGATATTCGTTGAGGGAGATGCCCATTTCCTCCGCCGTTTCCTCGTCCGTTGGAGGCCGGCTGAGGCGATGTTCCAACTGGGAAGCAACCTTTCCCAGTTCGCTGCTTTTCTGCCGAAGAGACCTGGGAACCCAGTCCATGGCCCTGATTTCATCCAGCATGGAGCCTCTTATTCTTATTTTGGCATAGGCCTCGAAGGACAGTCCCTGATCAGGATCGTACTTGTCCAGGGCATCCATGAGCCCAATGATCCCGGCGTTGACCAGATCATCCACGGCGATATGAGACGGAAGCCGGGCCGCCAGTCTCAGGGCCATGAACCTGACCACTCCGGCGTGTTCCAGGATCAATTTTTCCCGGTCTCTGGAGTCCATCCGCCTGCCAGGAGTGAAACCTCCATAGGCCTTCTGGCTTTTGGACGTGCAGGAACCACGAACGGGAAAATCGCTTTTCAAGAGCACATCTCTTTGAAGCATGGCATTCCCTTGCGTTTTCTTTTCACACATTCATCAAACGTTTCCAAAAAAACTGTATGGACCCAGGATTGACGCGAGGGGCCTGTCTTTGAATTTGATCCGCCATGCGAAGAAAGGCTTTGGACGCGGGTGCCTTTGGATAAAGCTCCAACAAAGCCTTCTGCTGCAGCACTGACTGAGGAATGAAAGTGTCCTTTGGAATGCTTCCCAAAAAATCCAGGGAGAGCCCATCAAGAAAATGGTCAGCCACTTTGCTGATTTTGGTAAAAACCATTTTTCCCGACTTTTCGTCATCCACACCGTTGGCAACTATCTTGAAATGGCGCTCTCCGTGCTTCGTGTAAAGCACCTTGATGAGGGCATAGGCATCGGTGAGGGAAGTGGGCTCCTGGGTGATGACAATGATCCTTTCCTGCGCTGCCAGGTTGAAGTAAAGAACGGTGTCTGAAATGCCCGCACCCGTATCGATGAGCATGACGTCCATTTCCACGTCCACTTCATCGAGCATTTCGAGGAAATGAAGCTTCTGGTCGTCCGTGAGCTTGGTCAGCTCCTGCATGCCTGATGAAGCCGGGAGTATCCGTATGTTGCCCGGCCCCTTCACGAGCACCTCCCTGAATCGTTTCGTACCGGCCAGCACATGCCCCACATTGAACCTGGGGGTGAGGCCGAGCAAAAGGTCAATGTTGGCCAAACCCAAATCGGCATCCATGAGCATGACACGAAGACCCAGACGGTCGAGTGCCACGGCAAGATTGACCACGATATTGCTCTTGCCCACTCCCCCTTTGCCGCTGCTCACAGACATGACTCTCACACCCTGACTCACCTGGGAAGCGGGTTCCACATGCAATCCTTTCCAGGACTTGTCCCGCATCAAGTCACTTCGCAATCCCAATGCCTGGTCCATCCTTGTCCTTTCCTTACCGACCCTTGAGCTTTTCCAAAATCGATTTCTTGCCAATGCCGCAACAGTGAGAAAATTCCCTTTTCAACCCGATCAATTTTTGCCTGAATCTCCGTTTTTCGCGGGAAACAAAAACGACAGCAACCTGCGAGGACTGGCCAGTTCCATGTCTTCCGGCACCTGCTGCCCCGTACCCAGGTACGATATGGGACATGAAAACCGAAGGAGCTGATTGATGACGGACCCGATGGTGAGGGTCTCATCAATTTTGGTGAAAATGAAGCTGTGCAAGGGGATGGAATCGAAGTGCCGTATGGTCTGCTTCAGGTCATTGTCTTTGGCCGTTGCGCTGAGCACCAGAAAATGATGAAGATTTCTGTTCTTTCCGAACAGTTCCTTCAATTCATCCACGTGAGACCTCCTGAGATAATTCCTGCCGCTCGTATCCACCAGCACAAGGTCATGGTGTTTGAATTTTTGCCTCACCAGTTGGAATTCCCTCTGGCTCTGCACCGCTTCAAAGGGAATGTCGAGGATCTCCGCATAGGTGCCCAATTGACTCACGGCTCCGATGCGGTAGCTGTCTATGGAGATGATCCCCACTTCCAAGGAACGCTTGATTTTAAGATAGGCCGCCAGTTTGGCCAGGCTCGTTGTTTTTCCCACACCTGTCGGGCCCAGAAAAGAGAAGGTGCACGGGTCACTGGCGGTGGGTGTCAAATTATGGAAAGGTCTGGCAAACTTTATTCTGGCAAGGAGTTCCCGACAAAAGCCTTCCACCACCTGCCGCTTGCCGAGAGCAGCTTCTTGCGGTTGCGTCAAGGCGCTTTTCAAAAGCACGTAACAGTGCTTTTCGTCGAGGCCGCGAACAAGGAGGCTGTGATAAACCTCCGCAAGGGGCTCCTGCATTTGAAGCCTGCTGAAGTAGTCCTTTGAAGAAATGAGAAGGGACAGGAAGCTTTTGATTTCCTGAAGTTCCTGCCGGGCCTGAAAGTCCAGGCCCGGAGGGGGTTCAGGGGGCAGAGGATCGGGGTTGCCCGGATCGATGGCCGCCATCACCTCCACATAGTTTTCCGTTGGAGAAACGGACACTTTCTTGTTGCCAAGAATGAGAGCGTCTTCTCCCAGCTCGTTCTTCACAAGCTCCAGTGCCCTGTTGATGGTGGGGGCTCTATACGTCTTGACCTGCATGTTTGACCCTGATCATTCCAACGGATTTGATTTCCAGGTGCCCACTCAGCTCATTGTGGCTCAAAACGGCCACTTCTGGCAGAAACCGCTCCAGGAGCTTTCTCAAATGCCTGCGAACCATGGGAGAACAAAGAATCACAGGATGCATTCCCATGTTGATGATTTTTTTGATTTCCAAATTGGTGGCCTGTATCAGCTGCCTCATGAACTCAGGATCTATGGCCAGGTAGGTCCCTTGTTCCGTCTTTTGCAAACTTTTGGCCATCCGGTCCTCCAGGTCCTGCTGAATGGTGATCAGGTGAAGTTTTTCATCACTGGTTTCATAGGGTTTCGTGATGGTCCTGGCCAGGGCCTGCCGCACGTATTCTGTGAGAATATCGGGATCCTTGACCATGGAGCCATAGTCGGCCAGAGTTTCACAGATGGTCTGAATGTCTCTGATGGAAACCCGCTCATTCACAAGATTCTGAAGGACTTTCTGAACGGCCCCAACGGAGAGCAGATTGGGAACCAGTTCATCCACCAGCTTGGGCTGGCTTTCCATGAGACTGTCCAGCAAACGCTGAACGGTCTGGCGGCTGAGGAGCTCATCGGCATGTTTTTTAAACAGTTCCGTGAGATGGGTGGCCACAACCGTTGAATGGTCGATGACCGTGTGGCCCGCACGCATGATGTTTTCATGCTCATGGTCAGGAACCCAGACAGCGGGCAGGCCAAAGGTGGGATCACGGGTGGGAATGCCGTTGACTTCCCCTTCCGAGTCACCGGGGCTGAGAGCCAGGCGATGCCCCAGCATGAGTTCCCCCTTGCCCACCGCATTCCCCTTGAGCAGCAGACGGTATTCGGAAGGCTTCAGCTGCAGATTGTCCCGCACATGGAGGGGCGGCACGATCATTCCTAGCTCCATGGCCAGTTGTTGCCTTATGGCGCGAATCCTGGGGAGCAAATCCCCGTTCTGCGATTCATCCACCAGAGGGATCAAACCATAGCCCACTTCCAGTTCCAGAACATCGAGAGGAGGAGGCATATCGCTGGTTTCATGGGGGGTGGACACTTCTTCCAGAGCTTTTTCTGCACCCTCTTCCGAGGAAGTGGTGGCGCCTTTCCTCAACTGGTAAACTCCTGCTGCCACAAAGGCGCTTCCCACCATGGCCAGGGGCAGAAAGGGAAATCCAGGGACGATGGCCAGAAGAATGAGCATGCCGCCCGCCAGCAGAAAAGGTTTGGGGTACATATTGAACTGCTTGCGGAATGCCTTTCCCATGCCTGTACCCGATTCGGCCCTGCTCACCAGAATGCCCGCTGCAGAAGATATGATGAGTGCGGGAATCTGTGACACCAGTCCATCGCCCACGGAAAGGAGCGTGTAATTTTTCAGCGCATCGGAAATGCTCATGGAATTTTGAACGACGCCTATTCCCAATCCCCCGATGATATTGATAAAGGTGACCAGAATGCCCGCAATGGCGTCTCCCCGCACAAACTTGCTGGCCCCATCCATGGTGCCGTAAAAGTCAGCCTCCTGCCGCACCGTCTCCCGGCGGTTTCGAGCTTCCAATTCACTGATGAGACCGGCGTTCAGGTCTGCATCGATGCTCATCTGCTTGCCGGGGAGAGCGTCCAGAGTAAATCGAGCCGTCACTTCCGAAATGCGCTCTGTGCCTTTGGTGATGACCAGGAAGTTGATGATGACCAGGATCACGAAAATGATGAAGCCTACAGCGTAATTGCCGCCCACCACAAACTGTCCGAAAGCCCTGATGACATGACCCGCGGCTTCGGGGCCTTCATGTCCTCGGAGTAAAATGAGCCGAGTGCTCGCCACATTGATGGCCAGGCGGAAGAGAGTGGTGATGAGCAGCACCGATGGAAAAATGGCAAAATCCAATGGCTTCAGAGCATAGACGGCCGTGAGCAGAATCACCAGCCCCATGGAGATGTTCACCGCCAAAAGCACGTCAAGAACAGGGGGGGGCAGAGGAAGGAGCATGACCGAGAGGATGACCACAATTCCCAGCCCCAGCATGGCGTCGCTGTCGGACACCTGCTTCAGTCGGCTTAAAAAGGAAGGGGAGCTGCTCGTTGCCGTGGCCATGATCTGGAGAAGCCTCAAAGGTTTTTGATCTGTCTTTGCTGAAAGACGTTGGCGATCACTTTCGCGACCGCTTTATAAAGGTTCATTGGAATGGTGCCTTCCAGTTTGACCTGTTTATACAAGGCACGTGCCAATGGTGGATTTTGTATTACGGGAACTTTATGCTTCCTTGCCTTCTCCATGATTCTCCGGGCCATGTGGTCAGTCCCTTTTGCCAGCACTTTGGGAGCACTCATTCCCTTTTCATATTGCAAAGCCACGGCAAAATGCGTGGGATTGGTGATGACCACGGTGGCATCGGGGACTTTTGCCATCATGCGCTGTTTTGCCATCGCCTTCTGAATGGAACGAATGCGCGACTTGATGAATGGGTCTCCTTCCACCTGCTTGTGCTCCTCTTTCACCTCATGCTTGCTCATCTTCAGATCCCTCTGGTGCTGCCATCGCTGAAAAGCATAGTCCGCCAGACCCAGCACGATCATGATGACGCTCACTATCAGGAGCACCTTGAGGGCCAGCTGTCCCACGGCGTACATGATTTGAGAAGGTTCATGCCTCACCAGGGGCAGGAACAGGTCCTGTTCGTTCCGTAAAACAAGATAGACAGCGGAACCCACCACGAGAAGCTTGAGAATGGACTTGAGCACTTCCACGGCGGAGCGGATGGAAAACAACTGCTTCAAACCCTTGAGGGGGTTCAATTTGGAAAACTTGGGCTTGATTGCTTCCAGGGCGATGAGAAACCCTCTGTTCTGAAGCAGGTTTGTGAGAATAGAGACGGCCGTCACCACAATGAGGACCGGAGCGATCATGGTGAACAGGTGCAGAACCAGCCGGCGAAACACTG
>SLCH01000203.1 GCA_007125915.1 Syntrophobacteraceae bacterium | reverse complement strand
GCCGTGGCCTTCCAGGAGGCTCTTCAACCCTCCTTCGTGGAGTACCAGGAACGCGTGGTCGCCAACAGCCGCACTCTGGCCCATGAACTCATGAACTACGGGTACCGTCTCGTGTCGGGGGGCACGGACAACCACCTCATGCTGTTGAACCTGACGCCTCAGGGGCTCACGGGAAAAATTGCGGAAGAAACTCTGGGTCAGGCGGGAGTCACCGTGAACAAGAACGCCATCCCCTTCGACACGCAGAAGCCCCAGATCACCAGTGGCATACGAATCGGCACACCTGCCGTCACCACGCGAGGCATGAAGCCTCAGGACATGAAAACGGTGGCCAGGATCATTCATGAAGCCCTGCAGTCAGTGGGTGATGACAGGAAACTCACAAGCCTCAAGGCTGAGGTGGCGGATTTTTGCTCAAATTTTCCCATTTATCAGAACATGGAATAGCAGGAAAAGGGGAGCAAAAGTTCCCAATGGGGAAAGGCATGTCCCATTCACAAGGAATTGATTCCCAGGAGCAGGGAACCGAGCAGGACCGGCAGCACATGCGCCAGGCTCTTGAGCTTGCCTCGCGAGGCTCGGGTCACACCAGTCCCAACCCGGTGGTGGGCTCGGTGGTAGTCCGCCGGGACACTGTGGTGGGAAGGGGGTATCACCAAAAGGCAGGAGGTCCCCACGCGGAAATCAATGCACTCAGAGACGCAGGAAGGGAAGCCGTTGGCTCCACACTCTATGTGACCCTGGAACCCTGCAACCATTTTGGCCGCACCCCTCCATGCACCCATGCCATTCTTGACGCAGGTATCAGCCGCGTGGTCATGGGCATGATGGACCCCAACCCGAAAGTGGAGGGTGGTGGGGCCTCATTTCTGGAGAAAAATGGAGTTTCCATCACACGCCGTGTGCTGGAGAAGGAGTGTCGCCAGCAAAATCAGGCTTTTATCAAACATTCCATATCAGGACTTCCTCACGTGACCCTGAAAGCGGCCGCCACACTGGACGGGCGCATTGCCACACGCACGGGGGACTCCCGCTGGATCACCAACGAAGAATCAAGATCCTTCGTTCATGAGCTTCGCGCTGAGCTCGATGCCATTCTGGTGGGAATAGGAACGGTTCTCGCTGACGACCCTCAGTTGACAGCGCGCCTTCCTTCAGAGTTCCCCATTCCACAGCCCGTTCGCGTTGTGGTGGATTCCCGTTTGCAAATCCCCGTTCAGTCCCGGCTCATTGAGACGGCCAGGGACGTGCCCCTTTGGATCGCCTGCGGTGAGGATGCACCCCTTGACCGGGAGGAACCGCTTCTCGAGAGGGGAGCACAGGTCTTGCGCCTTCCCCTCACCGACAATCACGTCCATCTGAAATCCCTTCTCAAGGAATTGGGAAAGCTGCCGCTGACCAGCGTCCTTGTGGAGGGAGGTGCACAAATACTGGGAGCCTTCATCGAAGAAGGGCTCGCCGATGCCTTTCACTTTTTCTTCGCCCCCAAAATCCTTGGCGACCCCAAAGGAATCCCCATGATTCGGGGAAAGCTCCGGGAAAAAATGGCGGAGGCCATACCGACCCACGGCATGCGAGTCCGCTGTTTCGGGGAAGATGTGATGCTCTCGGGACGGTTTCAAGAGAACCTTTATTAGGAGGAAACCCTCATGTTCACAGGTCTCATCGAGGGCACCGGAACCCTCCTTCGCGTCGATCACACGGGAGCCGATGCCCGTATGGTGATCAAGGCCAACTATGACACAGGTCCCATCATTCTGGGCGAAAGCATTGCCGTGGACGGCGCATGCCTCACGGTCACCTCCTTTGAAGGAAATGTCTTCTCCGTGGATGTCTCCAGAGAATCTCTGAACAGGACCACCCTGGGCAAAAAAAAGGTGGGGCAGCGGCTCAACCTGGAGCGAGCCCTGCGCCTTGGAGACCGCCTGGGAGGGCACATGGTGAGCGGGCATGTGGACGCCATCGGAAAACTGAGGGAGCGCACCCGGGACGGCAAATCCTGGCGCCTTACGTTTCAGATTCCCAGGGAGCTGGACAAATACGTCATAGAAAAAGGCTCCATCGCCATCAACGGAATCAGCCTCACCGTGAACGCCTGTGCCGAGGGCACTTTTCATGTGAACATCATCCCCCACACGGCCAGGGAGACGACCATCGATCAGCTTCAGACGGGGGATGAGGTCAACATCGAAACCGATCTCATGGGGAAGTACGTGGAGAAAATGCTTCAAGCCTGGAAGCCCGGAGCGAAACCTCCCAGGGAAGGGAAAGCCATCGACATGGAATTTCTTGCGAAACACGGCTTTTCATGAACCACATACGGCCGGGAGCGAACCCCGTGCCATGGAAAAAGTAAAATTTTCCCGCTTTTTCTCCAACCCCCTTTGGAGAGGGTGAACTGCAAAGGGAAAAGGGTTAAGTTAAACGGGCAGACAAATCAAAAATCTGCAGTTCATTGTGTCGGGGCCAGCGAGCCCCTTCAATGTTTTCACGTGAGAAGGAGCAACAAAAAATGTCTGTGGCATCCATCCCCGAAGCCCTGGAAGATATTCGAAAAGGCAAGATGGTCATTCTCGTCGACGACGAAGACCGCGAAAATGAAGGCGACCTCTGCATGGCTGCCGAACTTGCCACACCTGAGGCCATCAACTTCATGGCCCGCTACGGCCGCGGCCTCATTTGCCTCTCCCTGACTCCCGAATGGGTTGAACGCCTCGAGCTTCCCATGATGGTGAGCCACAATCGATCTCCTTACGAGACAGCCTTCACCATTTCCATAGAAGCTCGTGAAGGCGTGTCCACAGGAATCAGTGCGGCGGACAGAGCGCACACCATACTCACTGCCATTGGGGACGATGCGAGGCCTCAAGACCTGGTCAGTCCGGGCCACATTTTTCCACTCAAATCCCGAAAAGGAGGTGTCCTGGTCCGCACGGGGCAAACGGAGGGCTCCGTTGACCTTGCCCGCCTGGCAGGACTGAAACCGGCGGGAATCATCTGCGAAATCATGAAAGACGACGGCACCATGGCACGCATGCCCGACCTCGTGGTTTTCGCGGAGGAACACGACTTGAAAATCGTGACCGTGGCAGACATCATCAACTACCGCATGCAGCACGAAATGTTTGTCCACCGGGCCGCGACCACTCTTCTTCCCACCTCCCTCGGCAATGAATTTCAGCTCATCGTGTACACCAACGACATCGACGAATACAGTCATCTCGCCCTGGTGAAGGGGGACATAGGCCCGGAGGACGAAGTGCTGGTGCGTGTGCACTCGGAATGCCTCACAGGGGATGTGTTCGGATCCCTGCGCTGCGACTGTGGAAGTCAGCTTCGAGCAGCCATGGCTCAAATAGAACGCGAAGGCAAGGGTGTTGTCCTCTACATGCGCAACCACGAAGGGCGAGGCATTGGAATCGTCAATAAAATCAAGGCGTATGCTCTTCAAGAGCAGGGAATGGACACCGTTGAGGCCAACAAGGCTCTGGGATTTCGGGAAGACTTGCGCGATTACGGCATAGGAGCCCAGATGCTCGTAGACCTTGGAGTGAAAAAAATGCGTCTCCTCACCAACAATCCCAAAAAGATTCGAGGACTTCAAGGATACGGGATCACCGTCACCACTCGTGTGCCGCTGGAAACCCCTCCCAATGAGTGCAACATCGCCTATCTGAAAACCAAATGCACCAAGATGGGACATGTGATGAGCTGTTTCACGGACAAAAAGGATTGAGCCTATGAAAATCTATGAGGGAAAACTGCTGGCCCAAAATCATCGCTTCGGCATCATCGTGAGCCGCTTCAACGACTTCATCGGTGAGCGCCTGGTGGGGGGAGCGCTGGACGCACTTAGGCGCTGCGGGGCGGAAGACAACAACATCGACATCTTCAAGGTTCCCGGTGCCTTCGAGATTCCTCTTCTCGCCAAGAAAGTGGCCTCCACAGGGCGTTATGACGCGGTCATATGTCTGGGTGCAGTCATTCGGGGATCCACGCCCCATTTCGATTATGTGGCCAGCGAAGTGAGCAAGGGAATTGCCTCTGCCAGCATGGAAACAGGGATTCCCATCCTTTTCGGTGTGCTCACCACGGACACCCTGGAACAGGCCATTGAGCGAGCAGGATCCAAAGCAGGGAACAAAGGCTGGGAAGCCGCCATGGGAGCCATTGAAATGGTGGGCCTTCTGCAAGAGCTGCCTTCCTCATAGACTTGAGCCCTCTTTGACTGAGGCAAATCCAACTTGTATTTGAAAAAGCAAACAGAGGGTGGTCGCGGACCACCCTCTGTTTGCTCATGGGGAAATGGAATTGAAAATAAAAGCGGGAACCCGAAGGCGCGCGCGCGAAATGGCCATGCAGCTCCTTTACCAGATAGAAGTCTCTCAGACACCACCCGAGGACGCCATTCCTCTCTATTACGACCTTTTTTCCCATGAAGAAGACCTGGAGTTCGACATCCCCATGGCGTCCAGGCCCTTCGCTGAAGAGCTGGTGTATGGCGTTGAGACTCACCTGCCAGACATCGACAAAACTCTTTCCCGGTCCTCCCAGCACTGGCGCCTGGAGAGAATGACCCTCATCGACAAAAACATCCTGCGCATTGCTCTCTATGAAATGCTCTACCTCAAGGATATTCCACCCAAGGTGTCCATCAACGAAGCCATCGAAATCGGCAAATCCTTCGGGACGGAAGACTCACGAGCCTTCATCAACGGAATCCTTGACCACATTCTCTCAGCCATGGACCAGAATGACAGGGAAGCTAACACTCCTGACCCAGCACCCGTAAAGGACTCTCTTCCGAAAAAATGAGAAAGGGAGAATCAAAGTCCCCGGAGCAAGCTCACCGTCACTTGTCAATCAGGAAACTTGATGGTCAGCTTGTGGCCGCTTTCCTCTTCCTTCACCTTCACAAGCACTTCTATGCTGCTGTCGCGAATTCCCAGTGCCAGGGGCAGACTCCCTTTTTTCCCTTCTATGTGACTGATCTGTCTCACGATGTTGAGAACTTTTTCCCCCACTTCCGTGCCGGGGGTGGGCAGCTCTGTTTTACTGTACTTCGCCGTGACGTGCAGGCCACCATCTCCTTTCCTCTCCAAGGAAAGCTTTTCAGCTCCTGAATTGATGCCATGAAGCACCGCCAGAGCAAGCCACTTGAGGGCTCCTTCTTCCTTGTCAGGTTCAGAATCAACGGTGGACATCTCTTTCAAATAATCTGTGGTCGCGTAGCAATCACAGAACTCCTGAAGCTTCAAATGCAAACCGCCTTTGTCCCTCATGGCAGATTCCTTTCCATTGTGTGCAAAGTTTACGGATCGTTCCGAACCCCCGCAGAGTTTCAACCTAAAGTGAAATTAGCCACTGAAGCTGTTCCGTCAAGAACACATGAGGGAATAGAAACTCTTGAATGGGGGAACAGGTGAGGAAACACCTGATGGTTTGAAGGCACTTGAACGTGGAAGCACTCCGTCCATGAACGAGCAATGCTGAATCGGGGGGACGGCGTTGCGGGAAGCTGATTCCCGGAGACCATGTGAGCCGCTTGAAGTGTGGCCGTCACTCAAAAGGAAGGTGTGCTGTGTCAAAAGGGCCCGGTCTTCATGAGCCCGCCATTCCCCCATGCTCCATGCGGGAATGGCGGCTTATGAGCAAGTGGTCTCGCTCCCTCATGCCCCACGGGGAATGAACGGGCAAAAATCCGTCTTTTTAATTGGGCATGCTGTGAGATCATGGGCGAAGAAAGGAAAATTCACTGCTCCTGCTCCTTCCCATGGGACCCCATTGGATCAGCTCACCCATCCTGCTCATTCTTTGTCTGACTTGTAGCTTTCCTGATAGACTTGTGGATTGATGTTTTTGGAGTCGGGACCGCCACAGTCTGGAATGTAGCAGGAAACATCCACAAATTCACACTTCTGCTTGCATGCGGGACAAATATCGGGAGGCGTCATCACATCGATAGTATTGCCACAATTGTTGCACTTGAAAATAGCCATTTTTTTTCTCCTTGTCACCAAGAGTCCGTTGATGGAACTTTCTTTTATTGCAGGAACAAGTCCTGCCATGTTTTCTTCCTTCTTCGAATATATCTGTATGAAGCACAAAAATCAATAAAGCATGCTCGCATCCTCGATGCCGCCCACGCTGCATGGAGGGGAGTTGCCCTTCCTGATCCGTCATCCCAGCCATGGGAGATGTTCCAAGAGGTCTGATCATCCCTTTCCCGGCAATGGCACTCAACGGGCGAAAAACGCCCCTTCGTCAGCACTGCCCCCCTTTTCTTCACCAGTCCCGCCCCAGGTGACCGCTGCGCCCCTCCTTTGGGCCGGCAGCACCCAGTTCAGCGATTTTTCCATGGAAGCCGGGATGGATGGGTCGCACTCTTTTGCTTGCAATCTTCTGAAAAGATGTGTTTTCAATCCCATTGTCACCCATTCAAGAAGAATTACCCTTGACGGGATGACAATGGGGTTTCGAAAGGACCGAAACGGCGAACACCAGGCATGGAAAGTGAGTTGCATGTTACCCTGGAACAATATCCTGATTTTTTTCATGACCCTTTTCTTAATTCAATGGCTTTGTGAGCTCTTTTTGGGACAGCTGAACATGAGTCATTCCAAAAAAAACCAGGGCTCCATCCCTCAGCCTTTCAAGGAAGTCCTGGACGAGGAAGCCTTTGGGCGCATGACAGCCTACACCATTGAAAGCCAACGGCTTTCGGCATGTGCGGGCGCAGTGAGCCAGATCATTCTTTTTCTGCTCATCTTCACGGGCTTTCTCGGAGGAGCGGCCCATTTCCTGGCCACCCTTTCAATGCCCCTGTACCTGGAAGCCCTGTGTTTCTTCCTGGTCCCCGGAGCCCTTCTCTATGTGGCATCTCTGCCCTTCGATCACCATGAAACCTTTGTCCTGGAAGAAAAATACGGATTCAACCGTTCCACAAAGAAAATCTGGGTCATGGACCACATCAAGTCTCTCCTCGTTACCATCATCCTCTTTGCCCTCGTACTGGGAGTGATTCTCTTCACCATGACCCGGTACCCCTCCACCTGGTGGCTGTGGGCTTTTGGCGCCCTTTCGGCCATACAGATCACGCTGGTGCTCCTTTACCCCGTGGTCATTGCACCCCTCTTCAACACCTTCGAACCCATCAAGAATGAAGAGCTCCGCCTGCAAATCGTCCAGCTCATGGAGGACAACGGGATTAAGGTGAAAAGAGTACTTCAGATGGACGCAGGTCTGCGCAGTGGACACACAAATGCCTATTTCACAGGCCTCGGAAAGACGAAGCACATCGTGCTTTATGACACACTGCTGGAAACGCACACCCAGCAGGAAATCCTCGCCGTGCTGGCCCATGAGGCGGGCCACTTCAAGAAAAATCATCTGCCCAGGCAGCTCATTCTTGCCCTGGGCTCCATGTTTCTCGTTTTCTTCGGCATTTACCTCCTTCTCTCCTGGCCTCCTTTCCTGACCACTTTCGGCTTTCAAACCACCCAGATGTACGCGGGACTTTTCCTGGCAGGAATTTTCTGGCAAAAGGCGGCCTATTTTCTGCAACCCTTGCCCAAAGCTGTATCGAGACACTTTGAAAGGGAGGCGGACCGATATGCGGCAAAATTGATGGGAAGTCCCCAACCCATGATTCAAACTCTCAAAAGGCTTGCCGCGGATAACCTGGCCAACCTTAATCCCCACCCCTGGTACGTATTTTTCAACTATTCCCATCCCCCCATCGTGGAGCGAATCGAACACCTGGAAAGGTTCGACTCCCCGTGATTTCAGGCTCTCACACGATCAACCCTCCTCTCAAGATCCAGTGCCTCACAAGGAAAATCGCGCATGGTCGGCACCTTCATCAATGTGAGCAGCATCCTCGCAGGCAGCTTCCTGGGGGTTTCACTGGGGAGCAGGCTCCCTGAAAAAATGCGAGACACGGTGCTCCACGGCCTTGGCCTGGTGACCACCCTCGTGGGCCTGCAAATGGCCCTGGAAACTCAGAATATTCTCTTTGTGATGGGAGCCGTTCTAGTGGGGGGGATCATGGGTGAGTTCATGCAGCTGGAGGAGGGCCTTCAGCGCCTGGGCAGGGGGCTTCAAAACTCCTTGTCCCGATGGGGAACAAGGGGGTCCCTCAAAAGTTTCGCCGAAGGATTCGTCATGGCCTCCCTTGTTTTTTGCGTGGGGCCCATGGCCATTCTTGGATCCATTCAGGACGGACTCTCGGGAGACTATCGAACACTCGCCGTCAAGTCTGTGCTCGATGGGTTCGCCTCCATAGCCTTTTCCGCAAGCCTGGGATGGGGTGTGGCTTTTTCAGCGGTCTCCATTCTCATTTACCAGGGGGCCCTGACCCTTTTCGCCGGCCTTTTTGCCAGTGTCCTCACCGATCCCATGATCACGGAAATGACGGCCACCGGAGGAATCATCATCATGGGAATCGGCCTGAAGCTTCTTCAATTGAAAGAGATCAGGATCGCCAACTTCCTGCCCGCCCTGGTGATCGCCCCCGCGCTGGTGGCGCTGGTCCCCCGGCTGTGGGGATTTTTGGGTGGTTAAAGCTTGAAGCTTTCCACCGCCCCCGGGGAAAGTTTCAAACCTTCCCCATTGTGCAATGACTGCAGGTGGTGGTAGACACCATTGAGCCTCATGAGATCTTCGTGGGTCCCCTCCTCTACAATGCGGCCATGATCCAGAACCAGGATGCGATCGGCCCTTCGAATGGTGGAAAGCCGATGGGCGACCACCAGGCTTGTTCTGTTGGACAGGGCCGCCTGAATGGCCTTTTCAATGAGCATCTCCGTTTCCGTGTCCACGTTGGCTGTGGCTTCATCGAGAACGAGAATGCGTGGATTTCGGGCAAGGACCCGGGCAAAAGCCAGGAGTTGCTTCTCCCCTGCGGAAAGATCCATGCCTCCTTCACCCACTCGTGTGTCCAGGCCGTCAGGAAGGTGTCTGAGAAGGGAATTCAGTTGAGAAAGCTCCAGAATCCGATCCAGTTCCGCGTCTCCCAATTCCCTGTCGAGGGTGATGTTTTCCCGGATTGAACCGGGAACGATGAAGACCTCCTGCATCACCAGTCCCACAAGCTCTCTCAGCCAGTGCTCATCCATTATTCTCAGATCCACCCCGTCAACGCTTACCCTTCCCTCCCCTGGATCGTAAAACCGTTCCAGAAGATTGATGATCGTGGTCTTTCCTGATCCAGTGGGCCCCACAATGGCCAAAGTTTCTCCCGGGGCAACACGGAAGGACACCCGGTGCAAAATGGGTTTGTCTTCCGCATACCTGAAGCTGACATTTTCAAAACGGATGTCCCCCTTCACAGGAAAGCCCTTCATGGGCCGATCCCATACGGGAAGCATGTCCTTCGTTTCGAGGAGCTGAAATATTCTCTCTGCAGAAGCCAGGGCCGACTGCACGATGGAGTATTTCTGGGAGAGCTCCCGCAAAGGCTGAAAAAAGAGCCGTATGTAGGAAATGAAAGCGGTGAGTTCCCCCAGTGTCATGTTCTGACGAATGATTTCTCCACCTCCGTACCAGATGATCAGAGCCATGGCCACGGAACTCATGACTTCAATGATGGGCATGAAAATGCCAAACACCTTGATCTGGTACATGGCACTGTCGAAATACCGATTGTTCAATTCCCGAAACTCACGGTCAGTCTCTCTCTCTCGAAGAAAGATCTGGATCACGAACATTCCCCACAGGGTCTCCTGAACATAGGAGTTGATCTCCGCAAGGTGCTTCCTGATCCTCCTGAAAGCATCCCTGCTGAGCCTTCCAAAAAGAACCGTGATAAGAACCATGATGGGAAAAATGCCGCACAGCAACAGGGAGAGCCGCCAGTTCATCCAGAACATGATGGCCAGAATTCCCACCAGGCGAATCCCGTCATTGAAAAGAGTGACGATGACGGAGGTGAACATCTCATACATATTCTGGATGTCATTGGTGAGGCGCGTCACGAGGCGCCCCACGGGCTGAGACTGAAAAAAGGAAAGGTTGAGTTTGACCACGTGCCGAAAGAGTCCCTGCCGCAGGGCGTGCATGATCTGCTGGCCCGTCCATTCGAGGGTCACCACCTGGAAGAAGTTACTGACAAAAGCCACAAGGATGATTCCCAGGAAGATCGCTCCCAGAAGGGATAGGCCCTGAAAGCGTTCTTCCACGGAAATATTTTCGTTGAGGATGTAGTCATCCATTCCCACCTGCACCAGTCGCGGCATGGCCAGACTCGTGGCGGTGACCATGAAGGACAGGAAAATGGCCAGAGACAGACCTCTCCATCGAGGCAGGATGTAGGGGAAAAGGCCTTTCCACAGTTTCAGGTCCTTCACGTGAAAGTCTTTTTCCCCTTGGAAATGTGCAGTGCTTCGGCGCATACTCACTTTTCCCGCATGCCGGCAACCCTGATAAAGGTCATGTCATTCCCCTGAAGTCTGCTGGCGATGAATGTTGGCATAGAAACCGCCTCGTTCCAGGAGTTGCCCATGAGACCCCATCTCCACAACCCTCCCCTCTTCCAGGACGATGATCTTGTGGGCGTTTGCCAAAGGAGCCACCCGGTGTGAAACGACGATGCAGGTCCGTCCCGTGAGATAATCGGCGATGGAGCGGATGATGGCATGCTCCGTTTCCATGTCCACGGCAGACAGGCCGTCGTCGATGATGATGATGGGGCGATCCAGGAGCAGTGCTCTCGCGATGGCGATCCGCTGCCGCTGTCCTCCCGAGAGGTTCACCCCTTTTTCACCAATGCGCGTGTCGTAACCGTCCTGCATGGCCATGATTTCATCGTGGATGGAGGCTGCCCGCGCAACGGCCTCGATCTCCCCCCTTTCCGCATCCTTTTTGCCCATGGCGATATTGTGCGCAATGGTGTTTGAAAAGAGAACCACCTCCTGGGGCACATAAGCCAGGGAACCCCTCACGGTACTCAAGGGCAGGTCATTCACATCCACGCCGTCAAAGTACAAGGCTCCCTCCCGGACGGGATAGAGCCTTGCAAGAAGCTGGCACAAGGTCGTTTTGCCGGACCCCGTTCTCCCCACAACACCCAGAAAGGTCCCCGGGGTGATCTCCAGTGAAATGTCCCTGAGAGCCGGCCTCTTCTGACCGGGAAACACAAAGGAAAGATTTTCCATTCGAATCTCCCCTCGAAGGACCCGCGCATGGGAAGGCTCTTCCAAACTTTCCTCGTGAGCCTTCACGATGGGTTTTTCTTCGAGAAGCCCCTGAATGCGGGACAGGGATGTGACGCCCCGCTGGAAAAGATTGGTGACCCAGCCGAGAGCCATCATGGGCCATGTCATGAGAAAAAGGTAGGCGATGAAGGCCACAAAGTCGCCCACGGTGATGATTCCCGCGATGGTCATGCGTCCTCCATAAAAGAGGACCAGGAGCATGCTCAGGTTGCCGATGAACCCTGACACGGGAAAGAGCGTGCCCTGAATGCCCGCCAGTCTGAGATTGTCGCTCACGTAAGTTTGTCCCATCTCATCAAACCGGGACACCTGTGACGACTCCTGGTTGTAAGCCTTGACCAGGCGGATGGATGAAAAGGTGGAGCGGACGAACTCGGTCATGTGGGAAAATTGTTCCTGCACCTTTCGAAAGCGAAGATGAAGGCGGCCGGCGAGAACACGTGTGAGAAGAGCCAGAAGGGGCATGGGAGCAATGGCGATGAGTGTGAGGGTGGGACTGATGTAGGCCATGAACGCTATGGCCGCAAAGCCCATGAAAAGGGCATCCACCAATGCCACAAGTCCCATCCCCATGGCCAGCTGCACCGAGGAAAGGTCATTGGTGGTGAGCGCCATGACTTCCCCCGGGGTCCTGCGCTGGTAAAAGGCTCGATCAAGGGTGAGGAGATGGCTCACCATGCGGTTCCGCAAATCTGTCTCCATGATCCGGGAGAATCCAAGGAGGAGAAAACGCCAAAAATACCTGAGAAGGGCGATGACAACCGCTATGAGAACGATCCAGCCGCCATAAACGAGGAGCGTCTGACTTGTGGCAGCCCCCATCTGCAGACTGTCCACGGCATACTTGATGATGCGGGGAATGATGAGTTGAAGGGTATCCACCACCATGAGGCAAAGGAAACCGAGGGCGATTCTTCGCCAGTGCCTTTTGAAATAGGGAAGGGCCAGAGAGAAAGAGCGCCAGGGACTTTCTTTATGGCTGCTTTCCCCGTGATTTTCCCGTTGAGCATTTTGCCCCGAAGGGGACTGCTCACCTGTGCTGTGACTCACGCCCTTTCCCCATGGTCCACCACCTGGGCAAGATCAAAACCTGCCGAATACGCCTCTTCCAGAAACTCTTTGTGCTGAAGCACATCCCCTTCAAAGTCCAACCCCCGATAGAGAAGGCTTCGCCACAGCTCCGTGTCCAGGGCATCAAAAAAATAGCGGACCGTGAGGAGGGCTCCATCGAAGAGCTTTTTTCCCCTGGTGGCTCCCACGCTGATGAAAAGCCCCTTGCGCTCGGGCTCCCGGACCCCGAATTTCGCCCCTTCCAGCCAATACTTTTTGACCCAGAAAGACTGACAGCGATCCATGAAAATCTTCGTATGGGCGCTCACCGTGTAGAAAAAAATGGGGGATGCGAGCATCAGTCCTTTGACCTGAAGGATTTGATCGTAGAGCTTCTGAAAATCATCCCGCAGGACACACCGGCCTGTTTCTTTGCAGCCGTAAATTTCAAGGCAGGGGGACATTTTGAGGTCACGCAGCACCACTTCCTCCACGATCCCGCCGGCATCCCGCGCACCCTGCACCGCCTGCCGAAGGAGCTGAGAGGTGTTCCCAAGCACACGGGGACTTCCATAAATGGCCAGGATTTTTCCCATAGTTTCCTCAATGCTGGAACTTCATGTGAACATTCAACACTCGCTCTTCAAAACTTTGTTTTCTAATGAGCTCCATATGTAGTATGGTGATCATTTACATTCGTTTTCAAGCCCATATGGCAATTGCACCGTTCCGAGGTTCAATGGACACTGGTGAAGCCTTTTGAGGTGCAAGGCATGCAGATGAGGAGAATCAGAGAAGCACTCTCCGCGAGGGCATCCATGAACGGGAAACTCAATCTATTTTCAATGAGAAGGATCAAGAACTGATGGATTACAGAATCATACTACCAGAAAAAGATTTGCCCAAACAGTGGTACAATGTTCTTCCTGATCTGCCGGAACCCCTGCCCCCACCTTTGCACCCCGAGACACTCAAGCCCATACAGCCCCACGAACTGGCTCCGATTTTCCCTGATGCCCTCATTGAGCAGGAGGCTTCTCCCCATCGGTGGATCGATATCCCCGAACCTGTCTTGGATATTTACCGCCTTTTCCGTCCCACACCTCTTGTGCGCGCCCATCGACTGGAGGCCGCATTGGGCACAAAGGCAAAAATTTACTATAAGAACGAATCCGTTTCTCCCGCGGGATCCCACAAACCCAACACGGCCATTCCCCAGGCTTATTTCAACAAGCAGGAAGGTGTTGAACGCATCGCCACCGAAACGGGCGCCGGACAGTGGGGAACGGCTCTGGCTTTCGCCTGTCAGATGTACGGCATTCAATGCACCGTGTACATGGTGCGGTGCAGCTATGAGCAAAAACCCTACCGGGGCATCCTCATTCGTGCTTACGGTGCCGAAGTCTTCCCTTCGCCCTCGGACCGAACCCGCTTCGGCCGGCAGCTTCTCACGTCGGACCCCCAGTGTTCAGGCAGCCTGGGCGTCGCCATATCGGAAGCCATCGAAGATGCCGCCAGCCGGGAAGACACCAAATACGCTCTGGGAAGCGTTCTCAACCATGTGGTCCTTCACCAGACCATAATGGGCCTGGAAACGCAGAAACAACTGCAGATGCTGGGAGAAAATGCGGACGTGCTCATCGGCTGTGTGGGAGGTGGAAGCAATTTCGCCGGGCTCGTACTGCCTTTCGTGCCCGACAAGCTCGCAGGAAAACCCATGCGGTTCCTGGCGGTGGAGCCCCACGCCTGTCCAACCCTCACCCGCGGCCAGTACCGGTATGACTACGGCGATGTGGCACGGCTCACCCCCCTGTTGAAAATGCACACGCTGGGGCACAACTTTTTTCCACCCCCCATCCACGCAGGTGGCCTGCGGTATCATGGAGAATCTCCCATACTGAGCCACCTGGCGCGCCTGGGCATTGTGGAGGCTAAAGCCTACTATCAAACGGAGGTATTCGAGGCGGCCAAGCTCTTCCTCAATACGGAGGGATTCCTCCCCGCCCCGGAAACATCGCACGCCATCAAAGCCGCCATTGATGCGGCCAGGGAAGCTGAACCGGGAGAGGTCATCGTGTTTCTCTATTCAGGCCATGGTTTCCTGGATCTGGGCGCTTACGACAACTACCTTCGCGGCGAGTTGAGGGACGAAGAATACACGGAAGAACAGTTGCAGACGGCCATGCAGTCGTGCCCCAACGTTGGTTTTTGATCCGGGGTCCCTTTGAGGCTGTGACGGACCGGGAGCCCATGAGGAACGCGGGGGGACGTTCCATGAACTTTCCCCCGGGCTGCAACTCATGACTCCCCATGGTGCAAACCTGGGCACAAACCAGCGTAAAAGATGTGCCAGCAAACTCAAAGGGGTCTCAAGTCCCCCAAGAGGCAATGACACTCTCATGCAGAATAAATGGCTCTTGTACCTGGCATTGGGTTTCTTCGTGGTCGGTATCATGGGATGGACCAGAACGGCTTATTACCTCTGGACCAATCCCGATGCCTACAACGAACGGGAAGGAGGTTCGTGGCGGGAGCCACAGCCGCAAGCACCCTTGGGCGGCAGCAATGAGGAAGCCAGCGGGCACAAGGGTCAAGGCACTGAAAGGACCAGAGAGAGCTTCAACCATGGGGACGGCGTTCTTGTGCCTGGCGAAAAGGTGGTGCAAAGAGCTCTGGCCCAACTGGCATCTCTCACGCAGGCTCCCCGGGAGGCCATCGCCGTCGTGGAAGTGCGGGAAAGGGTGTGGCCGGACAGCAGTCTGGGATGCCCCAAGCCGGGAATGGCCTACATCCAGATTCCTCACGACGGTCATTCCATCCTTCTGGAGGCGGGAGGAAGGCTCTACAGGTTCCATTCGGGACCTGAAGGAGAGCCTTTTCTCTGTGATGATCCACCTCACAGCGGTGCGCAAAGAATCGGTGAAGAGTTGCTCACCGGGAGGAACGCGCAGGGACACAGCCGCAAAACATCTTTTTGAACTCCATTCTTCCCCGCGGGCACCAAGGGCCATGAAAAGTCGTGGGCACATGCCTCGGGGGCGCTTCTGACTCCCCCCAGGACTGCATGGAGAGCTGTTCTTGAGGGAAACCCCGGCAACAACAAGCGACTGTCCTGACTCTCCAGGGAGCAGACACCACCAATGGTCGAAAAATTCAAGCTGGAAGGCGATTACATCGAACTCTCCAAACTCCTTAAGATCACAGGGCTTTGTGAGAGCGGAGGCATGGCCAAGGGAATCATCCTGCAGGGGGATGTGAAGGTGGACAACGAAGTGGAACTGCGAAGAGGCAGGAAGATTCGAAAAGGACAGAAGGTGCAATGGGGCGACAAGACCATCGTTGTGGTGTGACTCGGGCCACACTGCGATGGGAAGCTCTCATCCCCGTTGGATAGGAAGAAAATGATGGAACTCGTGGAGTGCGCTCCATTGAACGCCTCTCTGCAGGCAGGGCCTCAAGGGGCAACTACGGGAGGCTCCGTGCGGGAATGCCGGGCCTGATAGAGCTGTTCATGAGACAACGGGCACCCGCGTTGGGCGGGGGGCGTGCGCGAGGGAGATGACAGGATTCCGCGCATCTTGAAAAAAGCATGAACTGCCACGGCCCATCCATCTCTGGCAATGCTGTTGACTTAAGCTGCCTCAACCAGTGCAACAGCACCTTTACGTCATTCCCGCGAAGGCGGGAATCCAGCTTTTTCAAGACCTTCAGGATCCCCGTGCTCTCGGGGATGACGTGTTAGAACAATCCACAAATCCTTAAATTAACAGCATTGTCCATCTCCGGGCGCCACGAATTTTTTTGTGCATTCCTTCAGTCCCGGGGACTCACATGTTCTGACCTCTGAAGGGCCACCACCGCAACCACGGGAAGGTGATCGGAAGCCACACGGGCAAGCTTTGATTTGTGAACCCGGATGCTCTTGAGCGCTTCCACAGGTTTCACCCAGATCCTGTCCAGAGAAAGCAGGGGAAGGCGGGATGGAAAGGTCCGGGTTGCGGGTGTTTTTCCCAGGATTCGATGCAACCGCTTCTGGCCCCGGGCCGTTGGAAACCATTCATTGATGTCCCCCAGCAGGATAAAAAGCGGTGAGGCCCTCTCCATGATGACATTCGTGAGACGGGCGATTTGGTACCATCGCTCATAAACGGTGAGGCCAAGGTGCGTGACCATCACCCTCACCTCCTCATCGTGCACTTTTAGAAGGGCTTCCACAGCACCTCTCGGCTCCCGCTGCGAGAAACTCAGGTCGATTTCCCGGGTCTCCACAACGGGCCAGCGAGTGAACAGGGCATTCCCGTAATGACCGTTGGAATACTTTATGGTTGGTCCCGGAATAGCCTCATAACCCGTTTGTCCCGCCAGGTACTCCATTTGCGCTGACTGCAGACTTCCGCTGGAACGGTTGTCCAGTTCCTGCAGCCCTATGACATCCGCTTTCAGTTCGTCTATCACACGGCCCACCCTTGCGGGATCAAGCCGACGGTCCACTCCCACGCATTTGTGCACATTGTAGGTCGCTACGGTAAAAGTCTTCAAGCAGACCTCTGAAAGGAGTGCGGCGCCCACTCCTAGCGGTGTGTCCTGGATTCGTCCGACCTGGAAAACCATTTTGCCTTGACCAGAAAAACGGCGGAAACCATGAGCACCAGGATGAGACCGAGGATGGCAAAGCTTTTCCACCCGGGCTCCCTGATTGCAGCCACAAGCTGATGGCCGAAAAGGGTGACCGCCGCAATGCCCGGGGTCATTCCCAGTACCGTGCCCAGGAGAAAGTCCCGGAACCGGATGTGGCTGGCGCCTGCAAACATGTTGATGATGGTGAAGGGCGCAATGGGGATGATGCGAACGGTGACCACAGCGACCACGCCGTGTCGACCCAGTTTTCGACTCAGGCGGTTGACCCGAGAGCCCGCAAGGCGGGACACCGTTTCCCTTCCAAGGGCCTTTCCAAGCCCATAGGTGGTCATTGCAGCCAGAACACATCCCGTGAGGGAGTACAAGAAACCGCTCGCCGGTCCGAAAGTGATGGCCGTAGCCACGATCAGCACCGTGACGGGAAACATGATGAGACTGCCCAGAACGTACGCGGAAAGAACAAGGGCAGGGGCCATTCCATTGTCTTTCAACTGCGCCCCCAAAGCCATCAGGGTGTCGGGATCCGCCCACCCGCTGAGGGGAGTCCATCGCCAGACGGCCGCAAGGGCCAGCAATGCCGCCAGAAGGATGATGAACCGCCTCAGGCGGTGCCCGCCCCTTTGAGCCACATCCTCAGGCAGGAATTCATCCATGAGTTTGTCAGGATCAATGGGCTCCACGGGATCAACCACATCGGGCAGGAACTCAGTTTTCCAGGAAACCTCCTCATGGGGAAAGGGCAGCAGGGTTCTTCCCGAGCCCCTCAGCTCCTCGATGCACTCAATGAGCGATCCCGTCCTCTCCAGGGTGCTCTGGATCTCCTGGGGAGACACATGGAGGTGTTCCGCAAGAAGGCGATTCATGATGCCCGCAATGCCTTTTTCTATACGCTGTTCCCCTGAAGACTCCAAGGCGATGTCACACTCCGTATCCACCCCCATGGACCGGTTGGTCAAATTGGACGATCCAACCCGGACAAAAGCCCCGTCCGCGACCATGACTTTCGAATGAACATTCAGAACCTTTTCCTGAAGATGGGGCACATGGGGATAGTAGACGCGAAGGCGGCCGTGCACGTCCGCCCTCCTGAGATGGTCGAGCAAACCTGCCCTCAGGTTCCCCAGGGTGGTCTCCTCCAGCCAGTCGGAACTCACACGCAGGACGACCACGATTTCGGGTCCATCACTCTTTTCGAGGCTGGAAGCCAGGGCCTTGCCGACGGACATGGACGTGAGATATTGATTTTCCATGTAAATGAAACGCCGTGCGGCAGCAATGGTGTCGAGGTAAAGGGCCTCCACCTCGCGAACTTCTTCTCTGCCTTTGTGTGCGGGGTCGGTGCGGACGATGGCCACACGCACGTCTTCCAGGTCCGGTGAGAGATTTCGGGGCCAGATTTCCCCTCCGGCTCTCTCGGGAACCCCAAGTCTTTCTCCCGTGGCTCTCTCCCAGCGCGTTCGCATCAAATCGCCCAAAGCCGATGCCGCCTGGCCCTCCAGTGCCAATTGAACGTCGTGAAAAGGGCCGTAATGTTCGCCCGATGGATTGATTCGGCGTGGATCATGAGGCCTGTGTTCAGGTGTGTCCCATCTGCTCACGGTGAGATCTATTCCCCCGACGAAAGCCATTCGATCGTCCAGGACCACGACCTTCTGGTGGTGAGAACCGCCTATGGGATGCTCACTGTCCATGTGGAAGTGAATCCGCCTATTTCTTTTCCAGGGGATTTTAAAATCAGAAAAAAGCTGGCGCTCGAAGGCATAGATGACGGCAAAGTCCCATTCCAGGAGATGCACATTCAGTTTTTTTTCTCTTTTCACCAGGTGTTTGAGAAATTCAAACAATATGGACGGATGGCCATTCATTTCCTTCCCGGGGAAAAGCCGAATGCGGCTGTCTATGTCCCAGCCCGTTATGAGAATGGATTCCCTGGCCTGTAAAGCGGAGCGGGCAAAAGCATCGAAGTAGGCGGCAGCGTCCACCAGGAAAGCAACTTTGTCGGCCCTCTTCAGGCACCAGCAGTTCTTTCCTTCTCTGAGGATGGATTCCATGCATCGAGTCCTTTGGAAGCTGGAATTTTCGAGGATGCCAGTGAAACGCAATCCACGAGGGCAGCCCGTGCGCGAGGGTGTGAACCGCCCTTTGAGCCGTGCGAACCCGTCTGATTTCAAGGTTTTTGTTCATCAATAAAGGCATTCTAACACAGACTGCCGCAAACGAGAGCCCATGGCCGGCTTTTTCTCCCCCTCCAGGGCCATGCTCCACGGAAAAAGCCCTTCCGAATCACGGAAGGGCTTTGTGCATTTGATCTAAAGATTGTTCAGGAAGGGACCGGGTCAATAGCCGCCGGGACTCCCGAGTTCCTGCTGTTCGGGTGCGTCTTCCCTTGTTTCAAAGGGGGGATCCGGCGCTGGCTCACGGTTTTCAGGTTGCAGACCGGGAGAACCCTCTTCAAACGTCCCTTCAGGCTGCTCATGAGGCTGTTCGTATCCCGGCGGGGGGTCAGCCGGACTCATGGGAATCAGAGTTTCCTCTTCAGGTTCAGGGGAATTGCAACCCAGGGCCAAACCGAAGGCCAGGACCATCAAAACAATAAAAAGTCTCTGTTTCGTTCTCTTCATCACTTGAAACCTTTAAGGGCGCTTATTGTATCTGCTCAAGCTTGGTGAAAAGCTCATCCCTGAGCTCTGGGTTCATCTGGGCTGCTTCCATAACCTGATTGTAGGTTTGCACATCCAGGCCGTTGTCCTGAACAGCTTCTTCCATGGCAGCTGCCGCCTGCATTTGCATTTCCTGGGCCTCATTGGGATCCGTCACCCCTGCCAGAGAATCCTGAAGGTCGAGCCGTATTTCCTGAATTTCGCTGTAGGCCGATGCAACCTTTTCCAGCTTTGCGTCACTCACTTGCATTTCCATGGCGGGCGATTCCATCATGTGCTGCTCGCCATGTTGTCCATATCCCTCCTGACCATGCTGACCGTAGCCTTCCTGTGCGTGAGCGCTGGCGCTCATGCACAGAAAGAAAGCGCACACTAAAGCGAAAACCGTCAAGGGGAATGACCTTTTTTCCAAATTCATCAAAACCTCCTGGGTAAATGTTGTGCCGTCACTTCATCCCATACATGCAAAAGGTGACGACGTTGCCTTCAGTCTCAAAGCATTTCCTGTGCCAGGAAGGTGTTTGGATTTTTTTTGGCGGGCACACCCGCACAAAACCAGAGGGAAGGAAGTCCCCCGAAACCAGGCGCACCGGGAGATTGGAGTTTTCAGGAACAGTTCATGGAGCATGTCCCATGAGCAGGTTTTCTTTTTTTTGACCTTGAAAAGGGTTCCTCATAGGTGTATACAAATGACACATGTATCATAATTAGTCTGTGTCCAAATGGAGTTGGCGGACGACCATCCCCGCAGGAAATTTTGGCTTCTGCCTGCCCGCTCAGAGGAACTGCACCGAAGGATTGATAGGCGTGCCCAGTCATCGAATGAATTCAAAAATCAGCGGCAGCAAAGTTCTCGTCGTTGAAGACGATCAGGCTTTTGCCAAGATGCTGATCCAGGAAATGGAAGACCAGGAACTGGCAGCACGGTGGGCGTGCAGCGGCGAGGAAGCCGTCTCCATCATGAGGGAGTGGGCGCCGGATCTCGTGGTCAGCCACATTCGCCTTCCAGGGATGGATGGCCTGGAACTCCTTCGCAGGTCCAGGGGGGAAGGGCTGGACACGGGCCCGGACTTTTTGATCATCACTCCTTTTGGAGACATTGCACGCGCGGTGGAAGCCCTCAAGGCCGGAGCCGAAGATTTTCTGACCAAACCTTTGAATGTGGATCATTTCATGCTCACCGTCACTCGAATTCTCAAGAACCGATGTCTGCGCCAGGAAATGAACCGTATCAAGGTTTTTTTGGACCAGGACGTATTCCGCGGAATGATTGGTCAAAGCAGGGCCATGCGCACCCTTTTCGACCACATCCGCCGCGTGGCCATGGCCGATGGCCCCGTGCTCATATTGGGCGAATCGGGGACCGGCAAGGAACTGGTGGCCCGAGCCATCCATGAAGAGAGCAAGAATCACGGCGGTTCATTTCTGGCCGTGAACTGCGCCGGAATTCCTCAACACCTGCTGGAAAGTGAATTTTTCGGCCACAAAGCGGGGGCTTTCAGCGGGGCGAGCAAGTCCAGGCGCGGTCTCTGTGCAGAAGCCGATGGAGGCACCCTGTTCCTGGATGAGGTCTCGGAGATGCCCCTCTTTCTTCAGGCCAAACTTCTGCGAATGCTTCAAGATGGGAAAATCAGGCCAGTGGGAGCGGACAAAGAGGAGCAGGTCAATGTCCGCACGGTGGCCGCCACACACCAGGATCTGGAAAAGGAAGTCAAGCTGGGCAATTTTCGGCAGGACCTGTTCTTCCGCCTGGAAACCTTCACTCTTCGAGTCCCGCCCCTGCGGGAAAGGGGTGATGATCTTGAAATCCTGGCCGCTCGACTGCTCCAGCAACTCACCTTTCAAACCAGCAAAAACATACAGGGTTTTGACGATAAGACCCTGAAGATTCTGAAGCGATACCCATTTCCGGGAAATGTGCGCGAATTGAAAAACGCCATTGAGCGCGCGGTGACCTTTTGCGATGGAAAACTCATTCTACCCGAGCACCTGCCGGCCAGGATCAGGGAAACATC
>SLCH01000210.1 GCA_007125915.1 Syntrophobacteraceae bacterium | reverse complement strand
GGAAAACTTGCAATTGCTGAGCCAGTTGGCGCGGGAGTATCACCAGAAAAGCACTGAACTGGAAGCATTCCTCAAGGATCTTGAGCCGCGAAGGGTGTGCGGCCAGCTCATACTTCGAAGTGAAATGACCACCAACAATTTCCGGATTGCCCAGCAGGCACTCTTCAACGAGATCTCATCCAAGGGGTCCCAGGCGACACTGCGCAGCGCGGCCATGGCCCTCTGCCGGTGTTTCGATGAAATGAGGATTCTTTTCAATGCCATGGCCGCGGAAGGGGAAAAGGAAAAAGGGTGACTTTGCCGCCCTCTCAAGACCCCTTAGGCAGTAACACTTTTGCCCGGCAATCCTTCACATTTTTCATGGGTGACGGGTCTTCACTTTTCTTCATGAGGGCACCCGCCAGGTCATTGTTTTATTTTTTGACAAGAAAATAGAGTCTTCCCGGACTGTTCATGTTCCCCGCCAATCCTTCGGCACCTTTACCGCTGCCAAAAAAGAAATCGGTTCTGCCCACTCCCTTGATGGCTCCCCCCGTGTCTTGATTCAAGACCCATCGATGGAGAGGCTCCCAGCCAAGCAGGTTCCCCTGTTCGTCCACCAGGGGCTGCCGCGTCTCCAGAAAGGCCACAGCTCCTCGAGGATGAAGCTGGAGGTCCGTGGCTATGGAACGATTGGGTGTGAGGACCACGTTGATGGCTCCCACAGGCCCCTCGTCAACCCACCTGAAGAATATGTAGCTCGGATTGTAAAAAAGAACCTCATCCCGCTGTTCCGGGTGGGAGCGCAAGTGGCCTCTGATGGTTTGCAGGGAAACGGCTTCACGCTCCAGGACTCCCTGGTCAATGAGATACCTTCCAATGCTCCGATAGGGATGCCCATTGGTTCCTGCATAGCCTATGCGGGCATATTGGCCGTTGCCCAGATGGAGCTTGCCCGATCCCTGAACATGAAGAAAGAAGCCGTCTATGGGATCTTCGATCCAGGCGATTTCGCACTGCTGGGGAACAATCTTTCCTCTCTGGTCGATTTCTTCACGTGTGTAAAAGGGCACGACACGATTCCCCTCGAGTCTTCCCACAAGGCGCCCTCCCTGAAATCGTTCCGCATCAAAGAGGTTTAAGTCGATGGTGAGGAGTTCAGGTGGCAAGCCATAGAGGGGGTAGTGAAAACTGGAGTCGGGGTGCAGGCGGGCTTCCAGTATGGGTTCAAAATATCCCGTGACGAGGGACTTGTTCGACTCGGTGGGAGCACGGCTGCGATAGACATGAAAGTGTTCCGCAAGGGTTTGTTTATCCAGTGCACCTTGGTGCATCAATGCTTTGAAGAGTTCGAGAGTTTCTCTCAGTGTGTCCGCCGTGAGGGTGAGCTCGCCCAGGGAAAAGGTTCGGTCTGCAGGGATCCTGCTGTAAAAGAGCAGGCTTTGCTCGATGGCTCTTTGGAGGGACTCCATGTCCCCATGGTCTTCGAAGTGGGGAAATTCATGGAATGTGATCCGCTCAAAGCCTGGATCAATGACGGTCTCGGGTTCTTCCGGGGGGGAGCATCCCAGAAATGCGAAAAGAACTGAGACGCACATGCACGCAGCGAAGGACCGAAAGACTGTTTGAATGGGGTGAGAGCGAATCGAATCCATATGGAAATGTCTCTTTATGAAAAGGGTTTCCCGGACTGAGCGGGGCTGCCCTTGAAATCATGTTTCAACCCTTGTGGGGGCTGGTCAGGGTCAGTGGTGAAAAGGGAGGCGCGGGCATATGGGCCTGCCCCACTCATGGGCCCCGTCAGCGGGGAAGGGGTCCATGAGTGGGGCAGGACATGGAAGGCTTTGGCTTTTGGGTCTGGCCGCCCCAAAAGCCAAAGCCTTGCGGCAAAAGTTCCGGTCAGGTTCCCATCTCCCAGGAAGTCAGGTATTTCTCCTGTTCCGGAGTGAGGCTGTCTATGAGGATTCCCATACTGGACAGCTTGAGTCTTGCTATTTCCTTGTCGATGTCAGCGGGAACCCCGTAGACCTGCTTTTGAAGCTGGTCGTGGTTTTTGACCATGTACTCCGCCGTGAGAGCCTGGTTGGCGAAGCTCATGTCCATGACGCTCGAGGGATGTCCTTCTGCTGCGGCAAGGTTGATGAGCCGCCCCTCACCCAGAACATAGATTCTTTTTCCATCCTTGAGAGTGAACTCCTCCACAAACTCGCGGATCATTCGGCGGGAAACGGCCAGTTTTTCCAGGGCATCCAGATCGATTTCCACGTTGAAATGGCCTGAATTGGAAATGATGGCCCCATCTTTCATGACTTCAAAGTGTTCGCTGCGCAGTACATGGATGTCCCCTGTGAGGGTGCAGAAAAAATCTGCAATCCTTGCCGCATCCTGCATGGGAAGCACTTGGTAGCCATCCATGACGGCTTCCAGGGCACGGAGGGGATCGACCTCCGTGATGATCACTTTTGCCCCCATTCCCGCTGCTCTCATGGCCACTCCACGGCCGCACCACCCATAACCGCTCACCACGAAGTTGGATCCTGCAAGGAGCCGGTTGGTGGCTCGAATGATGCCGTCCACAGTGCTTTGTCCCGTGCCGTAGCGATTGTCGAACAGGTGCTTGGTGTCCGCGTCGTTGACGGCGATGATGGGGTACTGCAGCACACCTTTTTCCGCCATGCTGCGAAGGCGAATGACGCCCGTTGTGGTCTCTTCCGTGCCTCCAAGCACCTCCGGGAGAAGCTCCCTGCGCTCTGAATGGAGGACGCTCACCAGGTCGGCACCGTCGTCCATGGTGATTTGGGGTTTATGGGCAAGGGAGGCATGAATGTGCCCATAGTAGGTTTCCTTGTCCTCACCCTTGATGGCGAACACAGAGATTTCGTCGTGCATGGTGAGGGACGCGGCCACGTCGTCCTGGGTGCTCAGAGGATTGGAGGCGCAAAGGCGCAATTGGGCGCCTCCCGCTTTGAGTGTCTGGGCAAGGAAGGCCGTTTCCGTGGTCACATGAAGGCAGGCGGCCATGCGAATGCCTTGCAGAGGTTTTTCTCTGGCGAATCGATCTTTTATGGACTTCAAAACGGGCATGGATTGCGCCGCCCACTCGATGCGAAGTTTTCCCTTATGGGCCAGTTCTTTGTCCTTGATGTCAAAATCCATGAATTCTCCTCGGTGAAAGGGGAAAGTGTGGGGGAGCCGGGAAAGGCGCCGAAAACTGCCGTTGAATGATGAGAGCGAGGCTTTGAAGGATCACAGTCCAGCCCTGTCACGAAGGGCTTCCACCATGTCCGTTTTTTCCCATGTGAAGTCCGCATCGTTTCTGCCAAAATGTCCGTAGCACGATGTTTTTCTGTAGATGGGGCGCAGCAGACGAAGGTGGCGGATCATTTCGGCGGGTTTGAAACTGAAGAGTTCCCGGACGATTTCTGCAATTCGACCGGCCGGAATTTTCCCCGTGCCAAAAGTGTCGACCATCAATGAGACGGGTTCAGCCACGCCTATGCTGTAGGCCACCTGCACTTCCGCTTTTTCAGCCAGCCCTGCGGCCACAATGTTTTTGGCCACATATCGGGCCATGTAGGAAGCCGTGCGGTCAACCTTTGAGGGATCCTTGCCCGAGAAGCAGCCCCCTCCGTGACTGCCCTGGCCCCCATAGGTGTCCGCAATGATTTTGCGCCCTGTCAATCCGCAATCGCCCATGGGACCCCCCACAACAAACCGGCCCGTGGAATTGATGAAAAACTTGGTGTCGCTGTCAATGAGCTCCTGGGGAATGACCTTGTGAATGACCTCTTCGATGATGGCTTCGCGTATGGTCTTGTAAGTGACGCTGGGGACGTGCTGAGCTGCCACAACGACCGTGTCGATGCGTTTGGGCTTGTGGCCGTTGTATTCAACGGTGATTTGGCTTTTTCCGTCAGGGCGCAGGAACTCCGCCACCCCGTTTTTTCGAACTTCAGCCAGCTTCCTGGTGATTCGATGGGCATAATATATGGGAGTGGGCATGAGGACTGGAGTTTCGTTGCAGGCGAAGCCGAACATGAGCCCCTGGTCTCCTGCCCCCTGTTCTTCAAACATGCCTTCGCCGGGGTTGACGCCAATGGCAATGTCTGTGGACTGTTTGTCGATGCTGGTGATCACAGAGCAGGTTTCCCAGTCAAAGCCCATTGCCGAATCGTTGTATCCGATTTCCCTGATGGTTTGGCGAACGATGTCCGGAATGTCCACCCAGGATGAGGTGGTGATCTCTCCCGCAACGAATGCGAGGCCCGTGGTGACCAGGGTTTCACAGGCGACCCGGGCGACCTTGTCTTGAGTGAGGATGGCGTCCAGGATGGAGTCGGATATCTGGTCAGCAACTTTGTCCGGATGGCCCTCGGTTACTGACTCTGATGTGAAAAGAAATTGTGACATGGACATTTGGGTGTTTTCT
The DNA here is from genome assembly GCA_007125915.1 of Syntrophobacteraceae bacterium. Taxonomy (GTDB): domain Bacteria; phylum Desulfobacterota; class Syntrophobacteria; order Syntrophobacterales; family Syntrophobacteraceae; genus SLCH01. Next base: position 2,544 of record SLCH01000210.1, on the reverse strand, counting down.
CCTTTGAATTGGGTCAGGCAAACGTATCAAGCGGTTCATGGGCTTGCAGGGGAGTTCACGCATGGACATGGGAGCTTTTGGCCGTTGCTTCCTTCTGCTGGAAGTTGCCGCGACCTTGAGCAAATGGTTTATGCAAAAAAAATGCCATGGTCCTGGCACGAACTGTCCTGAGCCCCATGGCAGTGTGCCAGGCGTTGAACTCATGAGGATTTGAAAGGAGTGGCACAGAAATCACGCCGACTGCTGAAGCTCGCAGGGGTCTTTTGCGTTCTGTGGACTCCTTCCATTGTATTCCGGGGCAACCAATCCTCCCGATATGACCAGTTTGAATGCTTCCTCCACAGACATTTGCAGAGGCACCACATCTTTTTCGGGCACTAGCAGATAAAAGCCCGATGTGGGGTTGGGGGTGGTGGGCAGAAAAATGTTGAGCACCACCTCCTGGGTGATCTCCTGGACTTCTCCCGATGCGACCCCGGTCACGAAACCGAGAACATAAATCCCTTTTCTTGGATACTCGATGAGGACAACCCTTTTGAATCCTGTGTAGCTCTGGGAAAAAACAGCCACAAGGAGCTGCTTCACCGCCACGTAAAGGGGCCTCACCAAAGGAATTTGATAGACGATCCGTTCACCAAATTCGACAATCCTTCCCCCCAGATAATTTTTGACCAGAAGGCCTGTCGTGAGAATGAGCAAAAAAACGATGATGGCCCCCAGTCCCGGCACAGGAAAGGGCAGGTATTCTTTGGGGTGATATTGCTGCGGGATGAAATTGAAGACGCGATCGGCGTGCTGAAGCAGCACGAAAATCACATAGGTCGTGATGGAAAGCGGCACCACCGTGAGCAGGCCGGCGATGAAATAGTTTCGAATTCTGTCCTTCATGGTTTTGAGCAGAGCCAAAGTGTCAACTCACTTCAAGTGAAATGCGAGGTTCATTCCCCTGTGCAGACCATTTCATGCGGCCGTATCGTTCACCTGGTTTTCCGCGGAGTAGGGCTTGTTCCGGGAATCGAGAAGGATCACCCTGGGGCTGTAGCGGGCGAGTTCCTTTTCCTCATAGTGAGCGTAGGTTGCAATGATGACCCGGTCTCCTTTGGCTCCCATCCGCGCTGCGGCCCCGTTGAGACAAAAATCCCCCCGGCCTGCAGGTCCGGGAATGGCATAGGTTTCAAACCTTGCTCCGTTGTTGAGATTATAAACCTTGATTTGTTCGTGGGGCAGAATATCGGCTGCACGCATGAGGTTCTCATCGATGGTGAAGCTTCCCTCGTACTCGAGATTGGCGTCGGTGATGGTGGCGCGGTGAAGTTTGGACTTGAGCATCAGTCTCTGCATTTTTTCCTCCTGAAAGCGGCGTTTTTTTCTGGGGGGATGATTCAAAAAAATAATTTTTATCTATAGCACGCGATTGTCAATGAGGCGAGTGGAACCGATGAAAACGGCCAGGGCCAGCAGGGTGGGCCCGTCGATGCGATCAACGCTGTCCAGGGTGTCCGGCTGACGCAGTTCAGCGTAATCGATGCGAACGTCCCCGTCCTGATCCTCTGCAATGATTTCTCTCACCTTCTGCAGAATCACATTGCCATTGCGTTCCCCTTTTTTGACGAGATCCTCAGCCGCCGCAAGGGACCGGCTGAGCCTCAGGGCTTTGAGCCGCTGTTCGGGTGTCAGGTAAACATTGCGGCTGCTCATGGCCAGTCCGTCCTCCTCCCGGACGATGGGGTGGCCGATGATCTCCACATCCATGTTCAAGTCTTTCACCATGCGCCGAATGGTGACCAGCTGCTGAAAATCTTTTTCTCCAAAAATTGCGGTGCGAGGCTTCACAAGGTGGAACAATTTGCTGACGATGGTGGTGACCCCCCGAAAGTGGGTGGGGCGAGAGCTTCCACATAAAGGCTGGGTGACCTTTTTCACCTCCACGTATGTCTGATAATGATCGGGGTACACGTCTTCAGCTTGTGGCATGAAAAGGACATCCACTCCCACATCTTCCAGGAGCTTCATATCCCGGGGTGTGTCACGGGGGTAAGTGTCCAGGTCTTCTCCCGGGCCAAACTGGGTGGGGTTCACAAAGATGCTGGCGACAACCAGGTCTGCCCTTGGCCGGATGAACTTCATGAGGGCCAAATGCCCCCGGTGAAGGTAGCCCATTGTGGGCACCAGGGCAATGTGCTTTCCCTGGCGGCGCCATGATTCGGCCTGCTGCTGCATCTCGTCAAGTTTTTCGATGATGCGCATCATCAACTCCCTTTTCTGTGTTTTTTTTAAATTGTGCGGGTGCTCAGAATCTTTCCAGGCCACAGGGGTCGGGAAGCTTTTCACGGCAAATCTCAAAACCCCTGTCCCGGCGGCAGCTTCAAGCACGACTTCCGTCTCGGTCTTTCTCCAAGATCCAAGCGAAGCCGATCCCCAAGCTGGGCTCTTTCCGTAACAAGGCGCATGGATTTTGTCAAGAATTTTATCGGATTGGGCCGTTTGGAATTGCCCGGCTATCCCCTGAACTTCCCTTGAAATTGTGTCTTGACTTTTACAAGC
>SLCH01000113.1 GCA_007125915.1 Syntrophobacteraceae bacterium | reverse complement strand
TTTCTCGTTCGAAGAGATCCGCAGCGGGCTGAATTCCAATCTTTTCTGCGTCCCATTCGCCCCATGAAGAGCATCAGGGAACTTTCCGCCACCGTCACGGAAGCGGTGGAGGGTGGTCCTCTTCAGCGCCTTGGGCTGGAACTGGACGTGCTGTCCGCCAACACCTTTTTCTTCTATGACGAGAAACTTTTTCCCGGGCAGCAGCTTGTGGACGTGAGCGGGCTGGTGCGCCGGGTGCGCATGGTGAAATCTTCCTGGGAACTTCAGATGATGCGGGGCGCTGCCGCCATTTCCAAGGCCGTTTCCGACGCCGTTCCGGAACTGCTGCACGAGGGTGTGACCGAACTGGAACTGACCATCGAACTGGAAAGGGTGGCCCGAAAGGCGGGGAACCTGGGCCTCATTCGCCTGAGGAACCCCAATATGGACATGTATTTCGGGCACATTCTTTCGGGGCCCGATGCGGCGGTACCGGCCTATGGGGACATGCCCACGGGGGGGTGCGGCGTGAGCCCCGCTTTCGGGCAGGGGCCTTCGGAACGGAAGATCATGCGGAACGAAATGGTGAGCGTCGACACCATGCTGAGTTTTCACGGCTATCTGAGCGACCAGACGCGCAACTTCTGCCTGGGAACGCCTCCCTCCAGGCTGCGTGAAGCTTATGACCTGTCGCGGCAGATTCTTGAAAGGCTTTGTGTGGAAGCGGTCCCGGGATCTGTCACGGGGGAACTGTATGCGGAAATCTGCCGCTGGGTGGACGAGGCGGGCTGGACCAATAACTTCATGGGGGTGGATGACAACCGGGTCACTTTCGTGGGCCACGGCCTGGGCATCGAAGTGGACGAGCTGCCCATCATCGCCGCCGGGCAGAAGCTGGTGCTGGAGGAAGGCATGACTTTCGCCGTGGAACCCAAGTTCGTGGTCCCGGGAATGGGTCTAGCGGGCATTGAAAACACCTATGTGGTCACCCCGAAGGGGCTGGAATCCCTCAATACGGCCACGGAGGAGTTGATCTGTCTTTAGACCACATGAGACCAGATGCAACAGTGTTTGGTTTTGGGGTGGCAGGTTCTTTCGGTGGGCAAAAAAGCGGTGGGCACGAAGGACCCGTGCCCACCCTACGATTCTTGACACGGCCACGGAGGAGTTGGTTTGTCTTTAGACCACATGAGACCATATGCAACAGTGTCTGGTTTTGGGATGGCCGGTTCATTGGGCGGGTATAAAAGCGGTGGGCACAAAACCCCGTGCCCACCCTACGGTTCATGCGGAGACGCAGAGACCTCAATGAACTGATCGCTGGTTCCGGAACTTGATCAGTCCCCGAATGTCTCAGGTTAGTCCCTCGGAGGGGTGTATCCCACTCCGAAAAGGCCCCCTCCCAGGTTTAGTCTGAGCCCATAGATGAGCGCTTCCAGCCGGCTGGTTTCCACGAAGAGCACGTCGCGGTCGCGCACTTCCAAAACTCTCTCCGTGTCCTGGCGCATTTCATTCATGCTGACCTGAAAAACTTCTCTCTCACCATCTTCACGCAGGCGCACCAGCTTGATGTTGCCCTCGTTGGCGGTAGTGGAGAAGCCTCCCGCCGCAGCAATGGCTTCGGGAACTGTCATGGATGTTCGGATGGGGTAGTTGCCGGGGCGTCTCACCGCCCCATCCACATAAACCATTCCCGCTTCGGGGACATAAATCACGTCGCCGCCTCTGATTTCCATATTCATGGCGTCGTGGCCGCCCTTGATGACTTCATCCAGATCGATCATGTATGTCGTCGGCTGCTGCTGTTGATGCTCCGTGCGCCTCACCTGAACAGTGCGGCCCGCCCTTTCGGACAGGCCTTCGGCCATGGCCAGAACATCCAAAACATGCTGGCGGGAGAGGAGTGCATAGGTGCCGGGTTTTTTGACCTCTCCCAGCAGGGTGATTTTTCCCGAAACCTGTTCTCTGACGAAGACGCTCACACTGGGGTTTCGCAAGTACCGGGCTCTGTAGAGATCCTCGATCTTCTGCTCTGCTTCGCGAGAAGTCAGGCCTGTGAGTTCAACGGGTCCCAGAAGGGGCAAAGTGACATGGCCTCTCGCTCCCACTCTTGTTTTCGTGCTCAGTTCAGGCACTTCAAAAACCGTGATTTCTATGAGATCCCCTTCTCCCAGGACGTAATCCTGCATCTGCGGTGAAGCGCTCACCGACGCAAACAACTGCTGATTGATGGCGCGGATTTCCTGACTGGAACTGCCTTCTCGGGCCAGCACTTCCTCGAGGTTGGTGGTCGGTGTGGGTCCTTTTCCCCCGGGAGCACAGGCGGTCAGATGAAAGGCGGCCAGCAGAAGGATGAAAAACAAACAAGACTTTGAAAACAGGATTCCTTTGACGGGCGGGGGCGTCATGGGTCTCATGGGAAGAATTGCTCCGTGTTTTTGCATATTGCGTTTAGAAATACCAAGGGTGGCCACTCCGCATGAGCGGTTTCCATCGTAGTTCCTGTCTGATGCATTGGGCACCGGAACGGCCGTTCCGGTGCCCAATGCTTGTTGACCATGAGTTGCGGCAAAGTCCGAGACCAGTTTTTCTCAGACTCCTTGGTCACAACTTTTCAGAGAAACCCGAACTCACTTGGGGCTCACGTCTGTTCCACTGCTGCCCGATGAAGCCACGGCAGCTGCTGTCACTATGGCCACGGCGCCTGCACCCATCACTCCAAGTCCGATCTTTTGATTCTGAGTGAGGGAACCTCCTCCCGCAGCATTTCCACTTGCTGCAGGGGCCGGAGCGGCAGGAATGACCGCCTGGGCCAGGAGCAGGGAATGACCGGGTTGTACCAGCTGAGTCCCCCTATGGTCCACGACCTGCAGGGCGCCTTCCTGGACGGACAGCTCCGTGCCCTTCTCCGTAACGGACACAAAACCCCTCACCAGGCCACCCGATGAGGCGGGCACGATGACCTGCTTCGTACGGATGGTGTCATGAGGCGTGTTGAAGGACACTGGCTTCGCCTCGGAACGCATGGCGAAATCCACACGACCCGTTTTCACCGTCAGGTCCCAGCGGGATGATTCCTCCGTCAGAGCGAAGACCGCCTTGTCGCGGGCGACCAATTGCAGGCTCTGGCTTTGAATGATGCAGCTGCCGCTGCACGCCACCATCGTGCCTTGAGGCATGGGCATTTCCGAGCGGAACTGGTCCACTTCCTTGCCATCTGCGAGGACACTCACCGTACCATTGGGGATCAATCGAGGGGAAGACCCCGCGAAAGCCGCCATGGGATGTCCGATCATCACGGCCACCATCAAAAGCACCAACATTTCACAGATTTTTCTCATTGTTGTTTTTCACCTCCTTTCATGAATGGATTTGCTGTGAAATCTCACATATGAAACTCCTCCGGCTTTCATCTCGAAGAGACGGAAGTTTGTGAGCGTTTAAAGAAACCTTTTAACTTTGCTCAGTGGGAAGCGAATGAGTGCTCAACACCTGAAGGGCGAAGTTTACAATATTCATGCCTCAGGACCGCAGCCTTGTTCTGACCTGTTGTTCCTGAATGTCTTTCCATGACCTGCGTCGCACCCTCAATCCTTGTCGGTTGAAACGTGAAAAAGTTGAATCTTTTCCGCGCCTTCTTTGCAGTTTCCTTCCTTGGATGTTTGTGACGCTTCGAGGTCTCATTTGAAAATATCCGCAGGTGGTGGAGTTGTGTTCAATCAATTGGCCGTTTTGAGTCAAAATAATGGCATTTCAGGACAAGCTGTTTGAACTTCCACTTTCCTGCGGCATGTCTCTCCCACCCTTTCCTTGGCAGGAATTCCAGAAAGGCTTTCCAGAAGGGCCGACCCGGGGCTCTTTGGATGGGAGGGCAAAAGTATGGGGTGGTAAGAGTTTTGCAAACCTACCGCCCTTCAAATGGCGTGTGGTGAAAACCTGCCTTTGAGGGCCTCCCCTCGCTTGCAAATCTTTCAAAATGCTTCTGTGTGAATGACTGTGCCATGTGGGTAAGAATGGAGTGAAGTGATGCATCAAAAAAGAGACAATTCGCCCGTCAAGGATTATCCGGCTCTGCCTCCCGGGAATACCCTGCCTTCCACGGAAGTGAGGGAACATGCACCGGAGTTTGAAGATGCGGTGGACCTTAGGGACTATCTGGAGATCTTACTGCGCCATAAATGGGTTGTTCTCACAGTCCTCACGGCAGTGTTCACGCTCACCCTGGTGGTGAGCCTCTCCATGAAGCCCGTCTTCAAAGCCACGGGCCGCCTGGAGTTGAATGTGCAGGCACCCAATGTCACCAAATTCGAGGATGTGGTGGCCAGCCAGCTTCAAACAAGGGAATTCATGCAGACACAGGTCAAACTTCTGCAGAGCCAGTCCCTGGCCCGCCGGGTCATCGAAAAACTTCAGCTGCACCAGAACCCCGTCTTCAATCCTCATGGGGAATCGGGATCCCAGGGGCAGGGTTTCGTGGCCCGAACCTCATCGGCAATCAAGTCTCTTCTGGGTTCCAGCGGTGCGGCACAGGAAGATCCCGTCCTGGCCCAGTTGAGGCTCGATCGTGCTGTGGAGAACGCATTTGCAAAAAGTCTTGAAGTGAGGCCGGAGCGAGACACCACCATCATCACCCTGGAGTTCAGTTCCACAGATCCCGCCGTTGCAAGAGATGTGGTCAATGCCCAGATCCAGGAGTTTGTTTCCTGGCAGATGGACAAAAGGATCGAGGCGGCTCATACGGCCAAAAACCAGCTGGAAAAGCAACTGGAGATCGCCCGTGTGAACCTGGAACATTCCGAAATGGAACTCAACCGGTTTGCCAGGAGAGCGGGAATCGTCTCCCTCGATTCCAATCTGAACCTCGTTTACCGGCAGCTGGAAGAAATCAACAAAGCCCTGGCGACCACCCAGGCGGAGCGCATCGCCAGGGAAGCCGTTTTTGCCCAGGCTCAACTGGACAATTTGAGTTCGCTTCCCCAGGTTCTCAACAACACGCTCATCCAGAGGTTGCGCGAAGATCACATCCGGTTGTCATCCGAGTACCAGGAGTTGAGTTCCGTATTCAGGGATGAGTACCCTAAGATTCAGACCCTCAAGGCCAGAATCGCCGATGTGGAGCGGCGCATCGGCGTGGAAGAACAACACATTCTCGACTCCATTCGCAACGATTATCTCTCGGTGGCCAAAAGGGAAGAAACCCTGAGGGCCGAAGCCGAGAACAGGAAGAACCTGGCCCTGGAACTCAATGATCGGGCCACTCAGTACAAAGTCCTTCAACGGGAGGTGGAGACGAGCAAGCTCATTCACCAAAGCCTCCTTGAAAGGGGCAAGGAAATCGATGCCAACGTGGGCATAGAGCTGGGCAATATTCACGTGGTGGACTATGCATCTCTCCCCCTGGCGCCCTTCAAGCCCAACGTTCGCCTGAACCTCCTTCTGGCCATGGTGGTGGGTCTCATGGGAGGAATGGGACTGGCCTTTTTCCTGGAATACCTGGACAACACCGTGAAACGGGTGGATGAACTTTCGGACCGGTTCCAGATGACGGTCCTGGGAGTGCTGCCCCAGGCGGAAGAACCGGAGATGAAGGAACTGGATCACCTGGTGCGCACCAAGCCGAGGGCCGGTTTTTCCGAAGCCATACGCACCACCCGCGTCTCCATTCAGCTGTCCGCGTCCATGGATCAGCCTCCCAAATCCCTGGTTTTCACCAGCACCCATGCGGGGCAGGGCAAATCCACCATTGCCTGCAACATGGCCCAGGCCTTTGCCACCGCCGAGGAGCGCGTGGTGATCATCGATGCGGATCTCCGCAAACCTCGTCTTCACAGGGTATTTTCCCGGGAACAAAACGGCAACGGCCAGGGAAACGGCAACGGCCAGGGAACCACTCCAAGCAAAGGGCTCAGCCAGCTTCTGAGCGGCATGTGCAAGCTCGAGGATGTTGTTCAGAAAACGGACATTGCCAACCTCTACTTCATTGCCGCCGGGCCCATTCCCCCCAATCCCGCGGAGCTCCTGGCGTCCAAACGCATGCGGAGTGTCATGGAAATGCTCGCCAAACACTTTGACAGGATCATTGTGGACGCTCCCCCTGCGGCGGGTTTCGCAGACGTCCTGGTCCTGGGCAACAATGTGGACGGGATGATTCTTGTCTCCACCCTGGGGGAGACTCACCGGGAAGCGCTGCGCATATTCCGGCGAAGCGTCATGAACGTTCGCGGAAACCTTCTCGGCTGCATCGTGAACAAGCTCAACGTGAACCAGGCCTATGGCGGCTACTACCAGAAGTACTACAAGTATTACAGTTACCACCCGTATTCCGATTACGGGAGGCAGCCTGAAAGCATGACCCTGGAGGACGGCCGGGAGGCTGATTCCAAAGACGAAAAACGAGCACCCCTGGTTTGAGGGGCACAATGTCTCCGTGGCGCAGGTGCGGGATGGCGGTGATCCTTCTGATCATGGGCGTGGGGCTTCTGTTCTATGCCCATGGCAGCCGGAAGGTTTCCCAGAGAGATCTTTCCTTTGCCAGGCATGGGCCGGGTGCAGGAATCTTTGCCGAATCCTGGCTCCTGAAAGGGAATTATTCCAATTGGGTGAACCTGGATGGCGAAAAGGCCATCGAGGAGTTTCGAAAAGCCGTGGCTCTGCAGCCCCTGTACATGGACGCCTGGCTTGCACTGGCCAGGGGACAGGCCGCAATGGGCCTCAGGGAGGAAGCCCGGGAAACCTACGGAAAGGTTTCCGGCGCACTGGAAAAGGTGAGCACCTGGAAGTGGCAGGAACTCCTCCTGGCCTATGAGACTCGGGACAGCGACCGCTTTGCCGCTTCCTTCAATTTTATATTGGCGCGCCTGCCCCAGCGGGTACGCGAAGCCTCCTTCCTGGCGGTCCAGTACTGGGGGGATTGGGGTTCCGTCATTCCCCACGTGCAGCCCGAAGGGCGGACCGCTTTCCTCACGCAACTCATGCGGCTCCGTGAAGGGGACGCAGTCCTGGACCTGTGGGAAA
>SLCH01000080.1 GCA_007125915.1 Syntrophobacteraceae bacterium | reverse complement strand
CGGCGGCTTCCCAGAAGAGCTGGGAGCGGTTCAGGTGTTTTTCCAGGTCGTCCAGGGCACCGCTTTTCACCAGGACAGCCCCTTCGGAAGGGGTGAGGACGACACGGCGGAAAAGGTCTTTCAGAGAAAGGAACGGGCCGTGCCCGTTGCGTTCCTCCAGGAGCCTTTCCAGAGTTTCCCGCCGCATGGCCTGGAGCTGTTTCAATCCCACCCGGATTTTCCCGTCTTTTCCTTCGTAGTCCCAGAGGCTCCCGTTCACATGTGGCCCCAGGACTTCCAGGCCCATGCGCCGCCCTTCCGAAATGTAGGCCCATGTGCTGTAGTATCCGCCCCCGTTGTTGATGACCGCTGCCATGAATTCCGCCGGGTGGTGCGCCTTGAGGTAGGCCGATTTGAAGCTCACCAGGGCGTAGGAGGCCGAATGGGGCTTGCAGAAGGAGTACCCCGCAAAGGAGAGGATCATTTCCCAGACCCTTTGGGCCACGTCCTGTGAGACGCCCCGCCCCCTGCACCCATGGAAAAAACGCTGCCGGTAGTGGGAAATCCGTTCAGGGCTTTTCTTGCTGATCACCTTGCGAAGCCCGTCCCCTTCCGCCCAGTCGAATCCCGCCAGGGCCATGCTCACCAGCACCACATCCTCCTGGTACACCATGATGCCGTAAGTTTCCTTCAGGATCACTCCCAGGCGCGGGTGAATGGGTTCGTAAGGGGCTCCGTGGAGCCGTTCGATGTAGGCGTTGATGTAGCGGTTGGCCGCGGGACGGATGATGGAAGAATGGATCACCAGGTGCTTGAAATCCCCTTTTCCCGTTTTCTTTTGCAGCTGCCTCATGGCGGGGGATTCCACGTAGAATACCCCCATGGTCTCCCCCCTTTGGAGGAGTTTTTGCGTGCCGGGGTCGTCCAGGGGGTCGAAGGCGGCATAGTCCAGGTGCAGACCCGTGTTGCGCTGCACAGCGGCCAGAGCGTCCCGGATGACCGCCAGGGAACGGTTCCCGAGAAGATCGATCTTGACGAGCCCCGCCTTTTCCGCCTGGTCCTTTTCCCACTGAATGATGCGCGTTCCCTTGGCGCTCACTTGAACGGGCACGTAGCGGGAAATGTGGTCGGGCACGAGGATCACCCCGCCGCTATGGACCGACAGGTGCCGGGGCAGGGATTCCAGGCGGGCCGCCAGGTCCAGGATTTCCGGCCAGGGGGGGTCCAGTCGAAAGCCCTGGAAACGGGGATGGCGCTGCACCCGGTCCCAGATGCGCCCGGGATGAGTTCCGTAGCCCATGCGCCGCGTCACTTCCTTGATTTCATGGGCGGGAATGCCGTAGATCTTGGCCACTTCACGCACGGAAGCTCTTGCGCCGAAGCCCACGTGGTTGGCCACCGATGCCATGCGGTGAGACCCGTAAACCCCCAGCAGTTCTTCCATGAGATCGTCCCGTTCGTCCCAGGGAAAGTCCACGTCGATGTCGGGATGATCGTTGCGGTGAGGGTTCAGAAACCGCCCGAAAAGAAGGTTGTGTTCGATGGGGTCCACGTGAGTGATCCCCAGAAGGTAGCTCACCAGGCTGGCCGCAGCGCTTCCCCGCCCGCAGTGAATGGGGCGCCGGCTCACCATGTCCGCCACCACCAGGAAGTAATCCACATAGCCCTTGTTTGCGATGAGTTCCAGTTCTTCCGCCAGCCGCTTTTCCACGGCATGGCTGGTCATGCCGTACCGCCATGAAATTCCCCGGCGGCACCGGTCCAAAAGGACCTGAAAGTGGTCTTCCCGTCGGTCGTCATAGGGGGGAAAGACCGTCTGAAAATGGTCCCAGTGGGTGCAGCACATCCGGGCCAGGGCCAGGGTGTTGGACAGAGCTTCGGGAGCCTGGGGGAAGTGGCGGGCCATTTCCTCAGGGCTTTTGAGCCAGCGGGACGGCGGAACCACCTCTTCAGGGGGAAGGGTGCTCAAAGTGCCGTTGAGGTCTATGGCCCGAACCAGCCGGTGCAGGCTGTGGTCTTCAGGGCCCGCGAAGTGCACTCCGTTGGTGGCCACGGGAGAAATTCCCAGCTCCCGGGACATTTGGAGCGTTCTGCGGTCCCTTTCGCCGGGGATCACCTCCACCCGGCATTCCACCCGGGAGGGAAGGCATTGCAAAAGCTCCGGGTCGGAAGCGAGGGCTGCCAGGTCCTGGGGAGCATGGGGAACGTCCCGGAAAAAGGAGAAGTCGTTTTTGTGCACGAGGGTGGCCATGTGGCAGAGGAGTTCATAGCCGCGGGGCGTCCTGGCCAGGAAAACCGCTTCCCGCCCGGCCGCCCGAAGGGTCGTGCCCACCAGGGGCTGAAGGCGGTGACGCCGTGCCGCTTCCAGGAAATTCATGAGGCCGTAGAAGCCATTGGTGTCCGTGAGGGCGAGGGAGGTGCATCCCTGGCTTGCGGCTCTTTGGCAGAGCTTTTCCACGGAACTCACGCCCCACATCATGGAGTAGGATGAATGGACATGAAGATGAACGAAGGATGCTCCCATGGGATCAGCTCTAAACTCGGAAAGGGTTTTTACGTTTCAGTTGAATTCAACGGTGATGCTGCCTTTGGCTTCCATTTGCACGACACGGCCCCAGGCGATGCTTTCCCGGCCAAAACGGGTGCGTACGGCGTCCAGGGCTTGCTGGATGCGTCCGGCGCCTGCGGAAGTTTCCTCTTCCCAGGGAAAGAGGGGGAGCTGCCTTGCAGGCATGGAAAATTCCCCCAGTTCCAGGCCGATGCGGCGAATGGCCACACGCCGTTGGAGAAACTTGAGGAAAACGGGCCGTATTTTTCCAAACAGCTGCTGGTCCACCCGGGTGGTGATGGGGGGAAGGGGGTGTTGAAGACGGGCCGTTCCCCCGTCCGCATAGCGCACTTCCAGGGTGAAACGGCCGGGACAGCGGTTGTGGCGGCGCAAGTGCCACCCCGCTTCCTCCACCTGCTGAAAAAGAAGTCCTTCGAGGTTTTCCCGGTGGATTTCGTCCCGATCGAGTTTCTGGACGATGGAAAGGCCGGGGCTCCTGACGAAGGGAAGGACAGGGGCCAAATCCACACCTCGAGCCATTTGAGCCAGGCGAATCCCCGTTTTTCCCAGGACGCTCGCCAGGCTTTTTGACGGCAGGTGGGCCAGCTGACCGATGCTGCGCAGGTTGAAATCCCTCAGCCGGGCCAAGGTCGCGGGGCCCACTCCCGGAAGGAAATCGAGGGGGAGGGGGGTGAGAAAGGAAACTTCACCCCCTGCGAATATGCACGACAGTTCTCCGGGAATGATGCACCGGGAAGCCACCTGGCTGACCAGTTTGTTCCCCGCCAGACCCACCCGGGCATGCAATGTTCTTTGCGCGGCCAGCTCTTTTTCCATGCGGAAGGAAACATCGGGAGCGGCTCCCCAGAGGCGGTGCGTTCCCGTGAGGTCCACGAAGTACCGGCCGGGCCGGGGCCCCTCCACCAGGGGAGAAAACCGGCCCAGGTGAATGAGGATTTGTTGATGCTCCTCCATGTAGGCAGGAAGGTCCACGGGAAAGACAGTGAGCCGCCGGCAGAAGCGTTTGGCGTGATGAAAGGCCATTCCTTCCTGAATGCCTTCCCGGCGTGCGAGGGCGTTCACCCCCTGAATCACCGATCGTGGGCCCGGCACCGCCAGGGCCAAAGGTTTTTTTTTCAGCTCCGGATGCCTGCGCTCTTCCAGGGTGGCGTAAAAGTCGGGAAAGCTGAAGTGGACGATGTGGCGGTTTTCCATGGTGCACCCCGAAGGTTGCAGAAAAATTTGAAGCCGTCAGTGTTTTTTTCCCATTTGGTTTTTGGCCGTATTCCGGGTTCAGAGTTAAGGATGACTCCAAAATGATGGAACAAATCTCGGCCAGTCATGCAAATCGCCTGATCCCGCATGCATTCCCATGGGGAAGGGCGGCAATGAGGAACGATGGGCCTCCCTTTGGATCTTTTGAAAGATCACGAAAACAAAATAGGTGAATATAGGGTGAAAGTCAAGATGGAGAAGAGGGGTGACGAAGGTTGTTCCTTCCGGTCTCTCCTTTCCGTAATTGTGGTGGACCAGTTCCCTGGCGGTGCCGCCGTAGAAATGGAAAGCGTTGAGGAGGCAGCGGTGAAGGGAGACTTGAGGATGGACGGAACCCGGGCGATCCTGCTGATTGGCTCTGCAGCCGGGATCGGTTGCCAGCTTTTGCCTCTGCCAGGAGTTTTTCCTGGCCCGCTGGCACTCTTTCCTGGGGCAATAGCGCTGGATGCCTTTCACATCGGTCAAAATGGCTCCCTTTTTCAACCTCGATACTTAAGATGGAGGTTCCCGCTGACATCATTTTTACGACATGCAACACTTTCTCGATATTTCGCGGATTATCCATATGCCGATGGTCCATGAAGCCCATTTCAAATAAGAAAAAACATAATCATATCAATCAATAAGCAGTGTGAAGCAGGGATAAGACCCCATGGCATGAAAGTTGGATTTTCAATGTCAGACGAGAAAACGATGGTGATCGGCTGGTGGGCAGACCCGCCTCATGCCCCTCAGCCAGTGAGGCAAAGACCAGATCGCCGGATCGGCCGTCCCAATCCAAATCTCGACGACTACTTCGGGGTTGCCTGAGCCGACCTCGCCGATGCCAGGGCCTGCTTCACGGCATTGAACGAACTCCTGAGAATGGCTCCACGGATGGGCAACCCGCTGGACGAGGCGAGGGCAGACTGGCTTCTCGGAATGGGTATGGGACCAACGGCAAAGTTCGACTGGGCCCCGTTGCCGGTGCTGAACGTTCTGGTGGTGTTCGGCATGGGGCAGGGCGCACTGGTCAACCTGGTCTTTAACTTGCTGGTGACCACCGCGCCGAAGGAACTGGCCGGCAACGTGGGCTCCCTGCGCGGTACGAACCTGAATCTGGCCGCGGCCGTCGGCACCGCGGTGGCCGGCGCACTGAGGGCCGGACACTTCAGCGCGGGGGCCATGCGCAGTCTGGTCGAAAACCAATCTCTGCCCATCGAGATTCAAGTGCCGCTCGATCTCGACGACATCAGCTTCGGCAGCTCGTCAGCAGCGATCAACTGCTCACGGTCATGGAGCGGATCGAGGCGACGCCCGAGGAGGTCGCGGAAGCAGTGCGCATGAACACCGAAATGCGGTTGAGCGCGCTCAAGTTCGGCCTCCTGCTCAAGAGTGCGTCGCCACCCGTTCGATCATGCATGCCCGCCGCCGGCCAAATCAGCGCCCCGGCGATATCCCGCCCAACCCGACACAGCCTTCGCCCGAGGAGGAAAAATGCAGCGCCGAGGAACTGGACAAGTAAGGGACGCTTTGCTGAACGGAAACTCCCCGCTCCCACGGGGTAGCGGGGAGAGTTTAAGCTTGCTCTCAACAATCTCTAGCAGAATTCACAATTTTTTCATCTTTGTGAGGTCCTTGATCCAAATTGATAGGACTGTATTGCGTATTGCCGTGCTGGCCCTGATGCTTGTGGTGTTTCCGCGGATCGTGGCCGCCGGCACGGTCCTGGAGGGTGTGAAAGCTCGGGGACAACTGCGCTGCGGGGTCAGCGAGGGGATTCCGGGCTTCTCCGAACGTGATGCCGATGGACGCTGGCACGGCTTCGAAGTGGACTTTTGTCGCGCAGTGGCGGCGGCGGTCCTGGGCGACCCGGAGAAGGTCCAATTCGTGCCCCTGCGGGCCTCGACCCGCTTCCCCGCGCTGCAGGTGCGCAGGATCGACCTGTTGTTGCGCAACACCACCTGGACCCTCACCCGCGAGGCGGTCTTGAAGGTCCAGTTTCCCGGAATTCTCTTCTACGACGGTCAGGGCTTCATGGTTCCCGTCGCGGCGAACGTTGGCACGCTCGCCGACCTCGACGGCGCGACCATCTGCATTGAGAAGGGAACGACGCACCTGCGAAATCTGGAGGAATACTTTGGCGCCAACGACTGGTCCTACGAGCCCCTGGTCATCGACTCGGTGAGCGAAGCGGCGCAAGCCTTCTTTTCGGGCCGCTGTCGCGCCTACACCTCGGACGCCGCCAAACTGGCCGCCATGCGCCAGCGGGCGCCCAAGGATGCTCGGGACTTTGTAATCCTGCCCGAACGGATCTCCAAGGAACCGCTCGGTCCCGTCGTCTGGGGCGGCGACCCGGAGTGGACTACGCTGGTCCGCTGGGTCCTGAACATCCTGATTCTTGCCGAGGAGCATGGGGTCACGCGCGACAATCTCGACGCGGTCATCGCGGAGAACCGGAATCCCCTGGTGCGGCGCTCCAGCGATGAACAGGAAATGATCGCGCGTGCGCTGGGGGTTCCGGTCCTGTGGGGAGCACGGGTATTGAGAGCCGTCGGCAACTACGGCGAAATGTATGAACGCAACGTCGGCCGAGACAGCCCGCTGGATATCGAGCGCGGTCTCAACCGGCTCTGGACCCAGGGCGGACTGCACTATGCCCCTCCAATTGATTGAGGGAGGACCCCATGACAGACTTTCAGATTTATCTCACCATCGGCGTTTTCGCCGCCGTGATCCTGCTGATCGCCTTTGATTTGATCGACATGGCGGTCGCCGCCCTGCTCGGGGTATCCGTCCTGATCGTATTCGGCGTTCTTGACGGCAGCGATCTCATCTCCATCGTCCAAACCGCCGGCGGTCCCCTTGCCCTGCTCTTCGGCGGCATGGTGGTCGCGCGGGTGATCGGCAAGACCGGAATCTTCGAATGGCTCGGCGATGTATTCCTCCGCGCCACCGGTGGCAGCGGCAAGCGTTTCCTCCTTCTCATCGTCGCCATGTTGGTGCCCGTGTGCGCCTTTCTGCCGAACGCGACCGCCGTAATCCTGGTGGCGCCGATCATCATCGGCGTCTGCAGGGCGCTCAAGGTGGATTTCGTCGGACCGCTGATCATCACGGCGATTGTCAGCAACGCCGCCGGCATGCTCACCCTGGTGGGGGATCCCGCGACTTTTCTCGTCGGCAGCATGATCGGGCTGTCTTTTCTGGATTACCTGCAGATGGTGAGCCTTGGGGGGCTGCTGGCCGTG
>SLCH01000149.1 GCA_007125915.1 Syntrophobacteraceae bacterium | reverse complement strand
GCGCGGATCATGCTCACCGCCAGTTCCATGATGTCCCGCACCATGGATTCCACGTCGCGGCCCACGTAGCCCACTTCTGTGAACTTGCTGGCTTCGATTTTGAGGAAAGGCGACTGGGCCAGGCGGGCGAGGCGCCTGGCGATTTCCGTCTTTCCCACTCCCGTGGGGCCGATCATGATGATGTTTTTGGGCGCTATTTCATCGCGAAGGTGCTCGGGAACCTGCTGCCGTCTCCAGCGGTTTCTGAGGGCGATGGCCACCATTCGTTTGGCCTCGCGCTGCCCGATGATGTATTTGTCAAGCTCCAGGACAATTTCCGATGGAGTGAGGGGTTGTTGCATCACTAAAGCTCCTCAAAGGTGAAGGCATCGTTGGTGTAAATGCAGATGGAAGCCGCAATGGTCATGGCTTCCTCAGCAATCTCCCTCAGAGGGAGCTGGGTGTGTTTTGTGAGCGCTTTTGCGGCGGCCAGTGCATAGGGGGCGCCGGAACCGATGGCCGCGATGCCGTCATCGGGTTCGATGACATCGCCCGTTCCGCTGAGGATGAAGCAATCGACAGTGTCTGCAGCGATGAGCAGAGCTTCCAGGCGTCTCAAGGCCCGGTCCATCCGCCAGTCCTTGGCCATTTCCACCGCTGCTCTCTTGAGGTTGCCGTTGTATTGTTCCAGCTTGCCTTCCAGCTTTTCAAACAGGGTCAAAGCGTCCGCTGTTGAACCGGCAAATCCGGCCAGAACCTTGCCCTGGTACATTTTTCTCACCTTCTTGGCCTGATGTTTCATGACCGTATCCCCGAAGGTCACCTGACCATCGGCGGCGATGACCACCTGGCCTTTTTGATGGATGGCCAGAACCGTGGTGCTTTTCATCCTTGATTGTCCAGTCATTATGATTCGCTCCTAAAATGAAGGCTCATTGCCCTGTTGCACAAGGGAGAGGGAAAAAGGGACAGCCGGCATACGTGTTGCTTCTTGCCAAAGCCTCTCGTGGCCCTTCCGGGTTTCAATCGTGCTCTCCAGGCCCTTGGTTTTTCAGGCGGCTTCTTGGGTGAGCCCGGTCGTAGGTTTTCATGAGCTGGTCCAGGTTCACATGAGTGTAGCGCTGAGTGGTGGTGAGAGATTTATGGCCCAACATGTCCTGAATGGACCGCAGGTCCGCACCGGCACTGAGAAGGTGAGTGGCGAAGGTGTGACGCAGTCCATGAGGTGTGACGTGCTGCCACAGGCCGCTGGTCTTCAGTTCTGTCACGAGAATACGATGGACGGATCGTGGACTCAGGCGGCCCCCTCTGGCATTGCGGAAAAGGGCATTCCCCCGCAGGGTTGCGTCTTTCCATTGAGACTTCAATCTGCAAAGGTACAAATCCACGGCATGAAGGGCCTTCTTTCCAATGGGCACCAGTCTTTCCCTGCGACCTTTTCCGAGCACACAGACCATTCCCGTTTCCCGCCGCAAACTGGGCTCATTGAGCCTGGTGAGCTCTCCAACCCGGACTCCCGAAGAGTAAAGGGTTTCGAACATGGCCCAGTTCCGTGCCCGCCTCCACGCTAAATCGGCTCCCCTGGATTTTTCTTCCAATACTTTGAGGAAATAAAACACTTCGTCCACACTCATGAAGCCAGGAAGCTTGCGGGTCACTTTCGGGTGGGCAGCCCACTGGGCAGGATTCTGTTCAACAATGCCTCTGTCCTGAAGGTGCCTGTAGAAAGATCGAAGTGCCGAGAGCTTTCTGGACTGGGATACCTTCTGGTGGTCCCTGCTGAGGTAAGCCATGAATCCCCGCACATGTTCGGGTTGAATTTCCCCGGGAGAAACCCCTTCATTGCCCGTGACGCCGGCAAAATAATGAAACGCCTGCCTGAGATCCGACTGGTA
Organism: Syntrophobacteraceae bacterium; assembly: GCA_007125915.1. Taxonomy (GTDB): domain Bacteria; phylum Desulfobacterota; class Syntrophobacteria; order Syntrophobacterales; family Syntrophobacteraceae; genus SLCH01. The sequence continues at coordinate 5,204 of SLCH01000149.1, read as the reverse complement.
GGCTCGGACCGTTTCCCCGCTGAGACCCCGTTCATGCGTCAAGTGCTTGATGAATGTTTCCTGGCAAAGAAACCAATTCTTCATGGTGCGGCCCTCGGCAAGGGTGTTCCCATGGGGATGCATCGAACGCAAAGAAAAGGTGATTTTTAGCACAGTACGGAAAAAAATCAATGAAAATAATAAGTTTTCCTAAAGATTATTGGATCTTACATCCTTTGGCCCCGTGTGCTTCAAAACATGGACAGAATCGATGCTCCCATGCCCGTGCGACCGGGCGGGTGCGGAAGAACGCCCCTTGTTCAGAAATGCGCGCAAAAAGCCTCATGGGAATGGGCTCAACTCAACTGCAGGATATCATGGTCGAAAGGCCGCTCATGGCAGCGCGAGCCAAATAGTCCCGTGAACAGGCAAAAATGAGCACAGAAGACTCCTCACCAGTGATTCTGAGAGCACACTCTCGAAAAGGCGTTAGGGTATTGAATGGTCAAGAAATCTCCTTGACTTTGATGAAGGGTTTGCCCTATTTTTCTCTTTCTGAATTTGCGCCTGGACACCAAATGACGGCCTCATGGCTTATTCCATTTTACATGCCTTTCTTGCGACGGTCCTGAGGATTTTGGTTTCAATGCAAGACCCGCGCGGTCCGGACAGTTTCGCAAGGTCCCTCTCTCCATCATGAGGATGCCCTCAAGAGGAAGGTTTGGTCAGGAAACAACAAATGACTCCCGGCCCTCCAAAGGCTGTAATGCTCTGAGAAAGGAAGAAAAATGAAAGAGGACATTGCTAGCACAAGAACTTTCGCAATCATCGCACATGGTGGCGCCGGGAAAACGTCACTGTCCGAAGCCATGCTGTTCAATGCTGGTGCGACAACTCGACTTGGCAAGGTGGATGACAAAACATCCATTTTGGACTATGAACCCGAAGAAATGAAGCGCAGCCTGACCATCAGCACCTCTTTCTGTTCCATTCAGTGGAAAAAGCACCCGTTCACCATCATCGACACTCCGGGGGACTTCAACTTCATTGCCGAGACCAGAATGTCCATGCTTGGCTCCGATGCGGTCATCGTGATCACCGATGCCATTGACGGCGTGAGAGTCCAGACGGAAAAAGTTTGCGAATTTGCGGACGAATTCGACCTGCCTCGCCTCTTTTTCATCAGCAAGATGGACCGTGAGCGGGCTGACTTCATGAAAGCAGTGCAAGACATCCAGAGCAATTTTGGCGACTCCTGTGTTCCTTTGCAAATCCCCATAGGATCCTCGGAAGCTTTCAAAGGAGTGGTGGACGTGCTCGCGGAAAAAGCACTGGTTTTCAATCAGGGGGACAGTGGAAAGTTTGAAGTGCAGGACATGCCCTCCGAATTCGCCGATGAGGTGAGCAGGATCAAGGAAGAACTCGTTGAGAGGGTTGCCGAATCGGACGATGCGCTCCTGGAAAAATATCTGGAAGAAGGGGAGCTGACTGCCGAGGAGGTGAAAAGGGGTCTGCGCAGGGCTGTTGTTTCGGGTAAGCTGATCCCCATACTGTGCGGGTCGGGGGTGGCCAACATCGGAATTCAGCCTCTCATGGACGTCATTGCCGATTGTTTCCCTTCGCCTGCGGACAAGCCCCCGCGAAGAGGATCTTCTCCCAAGAACGATGAAGAGTTGCTGCGAAACCCCGATCCTAACGATCCCTTCAGTGCTCTTGTCATCAAGACCATCAGCGATCCCTATGCGGGAAGGCTTTCGGTCATGAGGATTTTTTCCGGCGTCCTCAAGAGCGATTCCACCGTGTTGAATGCCACCAAGGATGCCAAGGAAAGGTTCGGGCAACTCTTGCGCCTCAAGGGAAAAAGCCAGGAGACCATTGAGAGTGCAGGGCCTGGAGATATCGTTGCCGTTGCCAAACTCAAAGAGACCACCACGCAGGACACCCTTTGCAACGAAAAGGATCCCATCGTCTATCCCCGCGTCGAGCTCCCGCCACCCATTTATTCTCTTGCAGTGGAACCCAAGAGCAAGGGTGACGAGGACAAGATCTTTTCCTCTCTCTCCCGCCTCATGGAAGAGGATTTGACCCTGAAGCTGGAGCGCAATGAAGAAACCAAAGAAATGATCCTGTCGGGCATGGGAGAAATTCACATTGAGGCCACCGTTGACAAGCTGAAAAGAAAGTTCGGCGTGGAAGTGAATCTGAATCCCCCCAAGGTCAGTTACAAAGAGACCATCAAGGGCAAAGCCCGCATTCAAGGCAAATACAAGAAGCAATCGGGGGGCCGGGGTCAGTACGGCGATTGCTGGATTGAAATGGAGGCCCGGGGAAGGGGAGAGGGGTTTGAGTTTGTGGACAAGATTGTCGGGGGGGTTATTCCCAGACAGTACATTCCCGCTGTGGAAAAAGGCATTGTGGAAGCGAGCGAAGAGGGTCCCCTTGCGGGATTTCCCGTGGTGGATTTCAAAGTCGACCTGGTGGACGGTTCTTTCCATGCGGTGGATTCTTCGGAAATGGCCTTCAAAATTGCGGGGTCAATGGCCTTCAAAAAAGCGGTCATGGATGCCAAACCAACACTTCTGGAACCCATCATGTACATGGAGATCATCGTTCCCGACGACTGCATGGGCGATGTCATTGGGGACCTCAATTCACGAAGGGGACGCGTGCTGGGAATGGAAAGCAGCGGAAAGAAACAGATCGTCAAAGCCAACGTGCCCCATGCGGAAGTTTTGAAATATGCTCCCGAGCTTCGTTCCATGACCGCTGGCCGCGGCATGTTCACCATGCGCTTCTCCCACTACGAGGAAGTGCCTGCCCAGTCCCAGGAAAAGATCATCGAGGCCCACAAGAAACAAGAATGACCCCTTCCTTTCAGTGGTGAAAGGGAATGAAAATCGGAAAAACACACATCATCCCGTGAGACCAGCCATTGGTGGAAGGTTTGCACGGGATTTTTTTTACGAAGGTGAACATGGAAGGGAAGAGAGAAGAGAAGATTCCTTCGGATAGGCCTCTGCAACGCTCCAGGCATCAGGTGGTTTTGGTGACCATCAGCGACAAAGGCGCAAGGGGTGAGCGCCATGACAAGTCGGGGGAAGCTTTGCTCGATATGATTTCGTCATGGGGCTACGAAGTCGTTCATCGAGCTGTGGTCCCCGATGAGAGGGACCTGATCGCCAGAGAGCTCCGCCAATGGGCGGATGTCCATGGGGTGGCTCTCATCATCACCACGGGGGGAACAGGAGTTTCTCCAAGGGATGTGACACCGGAAGCTACCCTCGAGGTGGTTGATCGTCTGGTGCCTGGAATGAGTGAGGCCATGAGGGCTGCCAGTGTGGCCATCACTCCCCGTGCCATGATCAGCCGGGCTGTTGTGGGCATTCGGGGAAGAACACTGATCATCAATCTTCCGGGAAGCCCCAGGGGAGCCATGGAAAATCTGAATGTGGTGCTGCCGGCTCTGGACCACGCTCTCGATAAAATCCGGGGTGACGAGGAAGATTGTGGCCGGACGTGATGGTCGAGGCGTTGAAGCCGTGCGAACGGCTTTTCTTGGAGCTGGGTTTTTTCATTTCCTGAGATTTTTTGGTGCGGAACACAGGGGTGAAGGGGGAAGTTTTCCCCACACCCCCGCAATTGTGCGCATCAAGCCTTTCAGTCATCAGCTGAAGAGGCGCTGCCTACGGCTTGACGTTTTTCACCGTATTTCTCCTTAATTTCCTCTTTTTTCCTCGCATAAGTTTTGTCGATGCTCTGAATGTCCTGTTCAGTGATGAGCAGGCCGGACTCCGCTTCTTCCACTCCTTTGAGTTTTTCGGTCACACCCGGGTCTTCATGCCAGTTGGTGATCCCTTGTGTGTAAAGGGTATAGATATCCTTTCCAAGAGCGCTCGTGGCCTGATCGAGCCTTTTGCGGGCTCGGCAAACATTCCACTTGAACATTCGAATCTTGACGAATTTGGTGATGTAGGCCACCAGGATGAAGAAATACTCCAAAATCCAGTAGAGGATTTTTTGTGCTAAAATCATAATGGTTCCCAAGAGTCCTTTCATGCTTATCCCTCCTTTGAGTTGGCATTGAATATCTGCTGACCAAAAATTTGCTCCATGTGCTGTGTCATGCGCCGGGGATGGCTTCCGCACCAGTATACATTTTTGCATTCAGAGCACATGTGAAAGGTTTTCATCGTGAAGTGGATGTGTTCAGGAACCAAGCCCAGGACCCCCTCCTTCGGCACTGCTTTCAGAGGATTGTTGCAGCGAATACAGATTGTGAATGGAGCAGTGTGTCCGCGGTGGATCTTCAGGGCGGTGGTCACCTGTTTCACCTGTTCCATGGGGTGGTCCGTGCTTATGAAGAAAACACCCTCCACGTTTCGCCACCTTTGATTCCGTGTCAAAACCATTCGGCCATCTTTTCTAAAATCTTCGATTTGTTTCCGGCTGTCAACAGACACATACCTGGAATCAAATCCAAGTATCCTCATCCATTTGCACAGGCGACCCAGCATTCTGTCAACGGCAAATGCCAATGGCTCCTTCATGGGGTGCGCTCGACAAACTCCACTGCAAGTGTTCCCTCGGGAAGGGGCGGCCGGAAGACTTCTCCGGGAAGATCACTGGACCTTTCTATCCTTTCCACGGAAACCTGCATCGTCCAATCTGCGCCGGACAGGGCCACGCGCTGCGGAAAGGCTTCCCGGTGAATCTCAACGGGAGGGTCGTACTGGACTTCGTACACCCACAGGCCTCTCCGTACGGTCACTGCCGAAAGGCTCAAGGGTTGAGAAATGAAATGATAGGTGTAGCGGACTCCCTCCCTTCTCGATTCTCTCACGCCCTTCCACCCATCAGCGGTGGCTTCCCATTCCAGGGATTTCAGGTGTTCAGGCGGTATGGTCCCTGCCATGAAATAGGGCAGGGAATCAAAGGGAAAAGTGACTCCGAGCATCCGGTTGAGAAGGGGTTCAGGCTCACTGGACGTGTAGACAACCTGTTCACCGGGAATCCAGAGGTGGGTGGAGGAGTGTTCCACGGTCAGCAGGGCCACTCCGTGTCCCAGAGGGTTGAAGGCGTCTAGACGGAACCGGTGGGGAAGGTCGGCTACAGCCAGGGAACGAAAGGCGAATCTTCCTCGAGGGTTTTCACCTCTCAAGCGCATGGCTGCTTCATAACTCTCCCAGTGAGTTGTTCGCGCTTCCAGCAATGCGCGCCACTGCTGG
>SLCH01000006.1 GCA_007125915.1 Syntrophobacteraceae bacterium | reverse complement strand
CATGTCCACCAGGGAGGCGACACCACCAGGTTTGACACCAAAGACGTGCAGCAGGGGGGAGTGGTCATCGAGCCCCCCCTGGATTGGATCGCCTATGCCAACAACTACTTCATTCAAGCCATCATTCCCATGGAACGGGAGAATTTCAAGGTGGTTCCGCGCATACTGGACCCGGAGCAGGGGCTCATGCAGGTGGCCTACCTCACGGATCCCTTCAGGATCGCGCCACAGGAGAGCCTGAGCTTTCAAATGCGGCTCTACATGGGCCCCAAGGAAATCAACCTTCTGCAGGAGGTCGGCCACAACCTGCACAAGGCCGTGGACTACGGGTGGTTCAGCTTCCTGGCTAAACCCCTTCTTCGGCTGCTCAACTGGTTCTACGGCTACGTGCACAATTACGGCCTGGCCATCATCTTTCTCACGGTACTGATCAAGATCATCTTCGCTCCCCTCACGCACAAGAGCTACGTCTCCATGCAGAAAATGAAGAAGATCCAGCCCAAGATCACGGCACTGAGGGAGAAATACAAGAACGACCGGGAAAAAATGAACCAGGAGCTCATGAATGTCTACCGCACCCACAGGGTGAACCCTCTGGGAGGCTGCCTTCCCATGCTCCTCCAGATTCCCGTGTTTTTCGCTCTCTACCGCATGCTTTCCGCTGCCGTAGAGTTGAGGCACGAACCTTTTCTGTGGTGGATCAACGACCTGACAGCCCCGGACCGCCTGGACATCGGCATCGCCATTCCCTACCTGGGAGGAGTGCCGGTGCTCACCATCCTGATGGGCCTCTCCATGTTTGTGCAACAGAAGATGACCCCCATGACCGGTGATCCCATGCAGGAAAAAATCATGATGACCATGCCCATCGTCTTCACCATATTCTTTGTCAACTTTCCGTCGGGTCTTGTGTTATACTGGCTCATCAACAATGTTCTGTCCATCGCGCAACAATACTACATCATCACCCGCAAGGCGTGATCGCGACCTCCTCGCCGTGACCAATCGTCACTCGCTCGACATGGAGAATTAACGGAGGAGAGCATGTCAACAATTGAAATCGAAGATAAATCTGTGGAGGATGCCGTCGCCGCGGCATGCAAACAGCTTCAGCTGCCTCGAGAGCAGCTCGAAATCGAAATTCTGTCCAAAGGCTCTTCCGGCATCTTTGGAATTGTTGGGGCCAAAAAAGCCAAAATCCGTGTGACCTCCAAAATTCTTCCGCTGGAAGCGGCCGCCCAGCAGGCCAAAGGCATTCTCTTGGAGATACTCAGGCACATCAATCTGCCATCGGTCGTGGAATACGAAATTGAAAACCAGCATGTGGTGCTCAACATCATCAGCAACGGGTCAGGCCTGCTCATCGGCAAACGTGGAAAGACCCTCAACGCTTTACAGTTCCTGGTTTCCAAAATCCTCACCCGGGAAGTGGGCGAGAGCGTTTCTGTGATCGTGGATACGGAAAACTACCGCATCAAACGACAGGAGAGCCTCACGGAACTGGCCCAGCAACTGTGTGAAAAGGTAAGAAAATCCCAGCGCCCTCTCACCACCGGGCCCATGAACTCCCAGGATCGCCGCATCATTCACCTGGCCCTGCAGGAAGACCAGGAGGTCCGCACCAAGAGCAAAGGAGAGGGAAACCTTCGCCGAGTGGTCATCTATCCCGTGCGAAGGAGCAAAAAGGCCCAGAACAAGACCAACGAGTGAGAGGAGAGCTTTTCCTCCCCCTGAACCCGCACGATGGACATCCCCTTCGATCAAGACACCATTTGCGCCATTGCCACCCCTCCCGGCGAGGGGGGCATTGGCATCGTCCGCATGAGCGGCCCCCGGGCCCACTCCATCTGTGAAACCCTGTTTCACCCCCGATACGGATCCTTTCCCCTTCGATCCCATCGTCTTTACTATGGCTGGATCAAAGACCCGCACACTCACACCACCGTGGATGAAGTCCTTGTGAGCCACATGGCCGCCCCCCGCACCTACACCCGCGAAGACATGGTGGAGATCAACTGCCACAGCGGATACGCCGTGCTTCAGCGCATCCTGGAACTGGTTTTGAGGGCGGGGGCTCGCATGGCTGAACCGGGAGAGTTCACCCGCAGGGCATTTCTCAACGGCCGCATAGATCTTTCCCAGGCGGAAGCCATCGCCGATGTCATTCAATCCCGATGCGAAAAGAGCCTGGAAGTGGCCGGACGCCACCTGGAAGGGGCTCTGGGGAACAAGGTCCAGCAGTGGCAGGAATCCCTGCTCCAGCTGGAGGCTGAAACGGAGGCGTTCCTCGACTTCAGCGAAGACCTTCACGGGGATGACGGGGAAAGCTCACCCCAGAGGTCCGCCATCATGCGGGAACTCCTTGAAGCTCTAAAGGCAGCCATTCAGGAGTCCGAAAGGGGTCGCGTCCTTCGGGAAGGACTGACCCTCGCACTGGTGGGGAAACCCAATGCGGGCAAGTCTTCCCTTCTCAACGCCCTGGTGGGCAGGGACCGGGCCATCGTCACACACTTTCCCGGAACCACCCGGGACGTCATCGAAGACTCGTTCATACTCTCAGGGGTCCAGGTCCGCATTCTGGACACGGCGGGCATTCGCCATGGACCCGGCACCATCGAATCCCTGGGCATTGAACGAACCCTCTCCAGTGTGCAGCAGGCTGACGTCGTGCTCTGGCTCATGGACCAAAGCCGCCCCCTCGATGACCAGGACGACCTGGTCCACCAGTGCATCGGCCACAAAGTGCACCGCATTCTCCTCAACAAGAAAGACCTGGAACCCCGCATGACTTCTCAGGAGGTCGAGGAACGCTATCATCCTTCAAGTCCCCCCCTGCCCCTTTCCACTTTCCACAGGGAAGACCTGGAGCGGTTGAGGCATCTTCTGGCCCGGGAGTTTGTTCAAAAGCCCCTGGAGGGCTTCGAGTCCATGATCGTTCCCAACGTGAGGCAGGGAGCCTGCCTGAGGGAGGCCCATGAGGCCCTTGAAAAGGCGGCCCGGTTGATGGACGGGGAAGGCTTCGGGGAGCTCATCATCCTTGAACTGGAAAGAGCCCGCAAAAAACTGGACGAGATTCTCGGAGGGGGCGAAGATGAAGATGTTCTGGACCGCATTTTTTCGCAGTTCTGCATTGGAAAATGACAGATGAAAGGGGCCGGGCTCGACAGGAAAGCCTTCAAAAGGGAACTCCTGCGTCACGCATCCGCCGTGAACCTACCCCTCACGGCGGCGCAGATGCACGCCCTGGAAGTCCACGCGGAACTCATGCTGCAGTGGAACCTCAGGACCAATCTCACTCGGATTCTTCAAATTGAAGACATCGTAACACAGCACATTCTTGACTCCCTCCTTCCCGCCCGCTGGCTCCCCCATGCGGGGAAAGCGCTGGACGTGGGAACAGGGGCCGGCTTTCCCGGCATCCCCCTGAAGATCATCCACCCCCATCAGGACATGACCCTTTTGGAATCCAATCGAAAAAAGGTGAGCTTTTTGAAAGTACTCTGCAGCCGGCTGGCCTTGAAGGGCCTGAGAGTTGTCCACAGCTCATGGGAGGAGTGGGCCATGGAGGGCAGCAAAGGGGGGCTTTCCTACGACCTCATCGCCATGAGAGCCGTGCGGATGGAAGTGAGTCACCTGGTGCACCTGGCTTCTCCCCTCCTCGCCCCCGAAGGCTGTTTCGCCCTTTGGGCCGGACCCGAAAGTGCCTTGCCCGCACAGGGCCTTGCGGAAGGCAGCCCTGCCACGAAACTGACCTTCCAAGGATCTCATCCCTATCTCCTTCCGGGCACCAGTGGGGAGAGAAGAATCCTCATCTGGACCAGAAAGCCATGGTGAAATCCCCATCACTGTGGAAGGCGGTTTCAGGGGAGAGGCGCCAGCTCCGTCCTTTTTTTCTCCTGGGCGGTTTTCTCCTCCAGCTGCTGCAAAGAAGCGCTGATGCGCACGGGGTAGGAGGACTGGGGCCTGGTTTGACGCAGCGCTTCGGGCAAGGAGGCCCATTCTCTTTGAAACCTCTCCCTGACGGTTTTCAGTGACTCGGCCTCGCGCAAGGGCTTTCCCCCCTCCATGACCGTTTCCAGAAGGGGTTGCCCCTCCGGTGGCTCCTCCTGCAGAAGGGCCACCGTGTCTCCCTTCATCCGCCCCTTCTCGTCCAGATTCCTGTAAACCTGCTTGCGGCCCACCCACGTTTTTTTGCCGCTGCTCAGCTTGAGAACGGGACGGTCATCGTATTCCACCAGCTTATAGGCGATGTCAAAGTAAGGGGCATCGGCGCTCACTCCCATGCGCGTGCCCACGGCAAAGACGTCCACCTCCGCCCCAGCGTTGAGCATCTCTTCGATGGTGTATTCGTCGAGGCTTCCGCTCACAAGAATCTTGACATCAGGGAATCCCCCCTGGTGAAAAATTTCCCGCACTTCCCGGCTCAACTGAACCATGTCGCCACTGTCCAGGCGGACCCCCTGCAGGTCCAGCCCCTTTTCCCTCATCTTGCGCGCCACCCGGAGAGCCTTTTCCGCGCCGTGCACCGTGTCGTAGGTGTCGATGAGGAGGACCGTTGACCGGGGAAAAGCCCGTTCAAAGGCGTAAAAGGAATCCAGTTCACTGGGAAAGCTGATGATGTAGGAGTGGGCCATGGTTCCCACCACGGGAATATGGAAGAGCTTGCCCGCCAGAACATTGCTGGTCCCGTCGAATCCCGCCAGATAGCTGGCTCGAGCCACCTTCACGCCCGCATCCACTCCGTGAGTTCTTCGCAGGGAAAAGTCTATGAGAGACCGGCCTCGAGCCGCCTGCACACATCGGGCGGCCTTGCTGGCGATGAGTGTCTCCATCTGAAGGACATTGATGACAAGGGTTTCAATGAGCTGGGCTTCGATGATGGGCGCCGTGACTTCGAGGAGCGGTTCCTGGGTAAAAAAAAGGCGCCCTTCGGGAATGGCGCGCACGGTACCCGTGAAGCGAAAGTTTTCCAGGTAATGGAGAAAGGAGGAAGAAAACTTGCCCAGGGAAGCCAGGTATTCCAGGGACTCCTCCCCGAACCGGAACCGGGGAATCAGCTCCAGAAGGTGTTCAAGGCCTGCGGAAACAAAGTAAGCCCGATCCCGAGGGTAGCTGCGAATGAAGAGGCTGAATGTGGCGGGAGCGTCCATGCCTTCTCGAAGATAGCTTTCGGCCATGGTGAATTCATAGAGATCAGTCACCAATTCCGGAGTGTATTTTTGCCAGAGATTCATGTTCTCATTTTCCCCTTCTCATGAACAGGATTCAAAAACACCGTTGACTCAAGGGTGTTGCTCCAAAGGGCGAGTCCTTTTTTCTCTTTCCATCAAAACATAAAACATTGTATTTTCATATGGTTATGTCTTTTGCGCCTGGAGGTGGCCATGGAGCGGGCCCACACGCATTCCCTGCAGTCCATGTCATGACAAAAGAGCCTGCATTCTCAGGGGACTCCCTGTGAGGCTGAGGTCCTGCCCCTTGAGCCATGGGCGGCTCCCTTCACGCCCTGAACGGGCCTTGGCTCCGTGCCATTCCGTGCCATTGGGAAAAGAACGAGAGACACTTCTTTCGATGCATGAAATGGAGAGTTCTGTCAATGGCCAAGGGCTTTCTTTTCCGCCACAGGGAGGTTCGAACCAGGAGCCACCACCATGGCGGGGAGTTCCGGGCAACAACCAGATAAAAGCAACGATTGCGGCATGTTAGGCAATGCTTGCCTTGTTCTTGGGGTGTCATTGCCCCTGTGGCGGGATGGGCGTTTTCCATTACCGCACCCAAATCTCTTCAAATTGTTTTCCCCCTCTGCTCAAAGGGATTTCTTTTCCTTCTCACTCCCTTGCTTTTTGAGCCCTGGACAGGTATTTGTGAAAGGAAATGGCAAGGACTCCCTGGAGAATGGGCATGAAACTGGAACGCATCACCGTGACCACGAGGGACGGCTACCGTGGCAGCCAGGATCCCACTGGGTTTCAGTGGCGGGGCTCCACATTTGTCATTGAGGAAATCGTGGATCGCTGGTATGAAGGACGATTGGACTCCACCCGTGTTCCCATGAGGTATTTTCGAGTGCGCACGGATGAAGGCACCCTTTTCGTGCTGCGCCACCATGAACTCTTTGAAGCCTGGAGCCTGGTAGTGCCGCATGACTTTCTCGGAACATGATGCGAGCGGCGCATCATGTTCCACGTGAAACATTCAACCAGGGGACCGGGGGTTGAAAAGAAAAATCATGGCCCAAGTCATTGCCATCGCCAATCAAAAGGGAGGGGTCGGAAAGACCACCACCGCCGTCAATCTCTCGGCGAGCCTCGCACGCATGCATCAGCGAGTGCTCCTCATCGACTGCGATCCCCAGGGCAACGCATCCAGCGGCCTCGGAGTGCGCCTGCAGCCTGACGACCCTTCTTTTTACACTTTTCTCACAGACGACGGGGCTCCACCCCCTTTTCACAAACCCCTTCCCCCTCCCCTGGACCTGACCCTCATTCCTTCCTGTGCCACACTGGCCGCCGCCGAATGGGACCTCTTTTCACGGGACCACGCCGAGACCCTCCTTTCCCGAAAAATTCACCCCCTGAAGGACCGCTTCACCCACATTCTTCTGGACTGTCCCCCTTCCCTGGGCCTTCTCACGGTGAACGGCCTCACGGCGGCCCAATCGGTTCTCATTCCCCTTCAGTGCGAATACTACGCCCTGGAAGGACTCACCCTGCTTCTGGACACCATTCGCAAAATCCGCATGCGCTTCAATCCCGACCTTGCCATTGAGGGCATCCTCGTCACCATGTTCGACCGCAGGAACAACCTCGCCCACCAGGTGGTGAACGAAATTCGCAAGCACCTTCAGTTCCGCGTCTTCGAAACCTTCATTCCGCGCAACGTGCGCCTGAGCGAATCTCCCAGCCACGGACTTCCCGCGCTCCTCTATGATCCGGGCTGTGCGGGCGCCAAGGCTTACCTGTCTCTGGCATCGGAAATCCTCACCAATGGAGGCACCTGACATGGCGGACAAAAAGCGGGGGCTGGGCAGAGGCCTCGACCAGCTCCTCTCCTCCGGCGACTGGCTCAAACGGGACGATGTGCAGCTCTTTTACTGCCCCGTGGACCAGCTCACTCCCAATCCCTTTCAACCCCGCCAGGTGGTTCAGGACGACGCCATGGAAGAGCTGGTTCGGTCCGTGAGCGAAAAAGGCATTCTTCAGCCCAT
>SLCH01000124.1 GCA_007125915.1 Syntrophobacteraceae bacterium | reverse complement strand
GTTTACAGTCCTTGTTTCATGAATGGGCACAGGAGGTCCAAGGGGTCGAACGGGTGGCGCCGTGTCTCCTTGGATGCGCTGGGCCTCCACAGTTGCAGGGCCATTTTTCCGGGGACAGGGGCGCAGGAAACCATGGACTTTGAATTGGAGGGCGTGAACGGGCACCAGCAAGTTCTGAAGCAATGGGCTTTCTTCAGAAAGTGAGGGCTGAAGACACAAGCAGGGCCGCGGAAAGTGTGGCGGTTGCGGGAGGAGCTGCAATCGCTGTGGACGCAGCACCACCCTGAATGGTCAAAGGCTCACTGGTTGGCACGGAGAAAACCGGCCAGGCTTTCCGTGTCCTCCACATTGAGAACCTTGACGCTGCGGTCGATGCGCCGCATGAGACCTCTGAGGACCTTTTTGGGACCCACTTCCACGAAATGTCTGTGACCCTGCTGCAGGAACTTTTCCATGGACTGGCGCCACAAAACGGAGCCGCAAATCTGATTGATGAGTTTATGGGGCACCTCATGGGCCCCCTGAAGGAACATGGCGTCCACATTGTTGATCACCGCAATTTGCGGATCGTGAAAAACACAGTTCCTCACATAAGGTTCAAATTTTTCCCGCGCCCCTTCCATGCATCTGCTGTGCCAGGGACCGCTCACGTTGAGCATCATGCATTTTTTCGCGCCCGCTTCGTCGCTGAGAGCCACGGCGCGCTCCACCGTTTCCGATGGGCCCGTGATGATGACCTGTTCCGCACAGTTCACATTGGCGATCTCAGCCCCGCAGGAGCGGCAGATTTCCTGGATTTTATCCTCTTCCAGGTCCATGATGGCCGCCATGGCCCCGGGAGATTGCAAGGCAGCTTCCTGCATGAAGCGCCCCCTCCAGAGAACCAGTTGCAAAAGATCCTTGAGGCTCATCACACCGGCAACATAGAGGGCACTGTATTCACCGAGGCTGTGCCCCGCTGCCGCTACGGGATAGATTTCATGCAGCTGCAGGACAACGTGGCAGGCCGCATTGACAACGGTGATAGCCGGCTGAACATTCTCCGTCTGAACCAGAACGTCCTCGGGTCCTTCAAAGCAAAGCTTGGCCATATCCATGCGAAGGATGTCGCTCGCCTGGGAAAACAGTTCGCGAACCTCGCTGTAATTTTCATAGAAATCTCGACCCATTCCCACATACTGAGAACCCTGGCCAGGAAAAAGAAATACCCAATCGGTCATCGTCCCGCTCCTTTCAATAGCAAAAACAGAGAGCCCGCTTCCATAATTGCTGGATTCAGTGCTCGCTTTTTTATTAACATCAGAGTTACTTGTCAATGCGATAGTGGGGGTTACAGTGAAGGATCGGATCGACCCCCACAACTTTTCCCTGCCCGGGAAGAAGATCCGCAGGAAATGAAAACAACGGCCTGAGGGCAAAGTCACAGGGTTTGGCACCGGGAAAAGGGCTGTATTTGGACCGAGTCCTGGATCATCCCATCCAAAGACTGAGACAATGGGCCAGGCGGCAGAGGTTTAAAGTGGCGTCGTGCAGAGAAAATCATCCAGACTGCCGGAAAAAGCTTTTGAGAATCATTTCGAAAGCCGATTAGGACTCAAACAAACATGCCTTTGAAGGGCCGGCGACAAAGAAGAGCGTGGCACTCACCTTCATGAGTTCTTCATGTTCGTGATTTGAAACCCCTTTTGGAAAAAGGGGGTTTTTTCGTGTGATATGCTAAATAACATGCTTACATTAGTAAGCGATATTCTGTTCATAAGAAATACCGAGGAGTTTTTGACGTTGCCAGCAGGAGCTAAGTTCATGAAGCGAATAAAATTTCCATGGGTCATGCAGCCAGCGGTTGCTCTGTTCCTAGTGTTTTTCGCATCCACCTCATGGGCCAGTGCCGATCGGAGTCCCTTGGAGGTCATCCAGTCGGGCACGGACAGAGCCATCGAAATCCTTCGCAGTGCCCAAACGGGCAAGGCTCCCACCTTGTATGAAAGAAGGGCGGAGATACTCTCCATCGTCGATGAATACTTCAATTTCGACGAGATGGCCATGAGGGCCCTGGGACGTCCATGGAGAGAACAGTCCCTTTCCAACCGCGAGGAGTTCGTGAGGCTCTTCAAGCGCCTTCTCTTCAACACCTACGTGGACAGGGTTCAGACCTACACCATGGGTGACGAAAAGGTGGTGTATGACAGTGAAGAGATTCGAGGGAGACACGCCCTCGTGCGAACGAGAATTCTCAATTACCGGAGCACCACCGTGGAAGTGAACTACCATCTTCGGCTGGATGACGATGGATGGAGAGTTTTTGACGTCAATGTGGAAGGCATAAGTCTCGTGAACAATTTCCGCAGCCAGTTCGCTTCCATCCTGGCCAACAGAACCTTTGAGCAGTTGCTCCATATGATGAGAGAAAGGGTTGAGAGGGACACCGCGTGATTTTCCGCACCATGCCCCAATGAAGACCAGGGAGAAGGTAAATGACCGATGGCGCTGCAGGACACCGGCAAAGATTGCGGGAGCGCTATGAAAAGGCCGCCTTGGATGGATTCCACGATCATGAGGTGCTCGAACTGCTCCTCACATACGCTATTCCAAGGCGTGATGTGAAACCACTGGCCAAGGATCTTCTGGCTCATTTCGGAAGTTTTTCGGCCGTTCTGGATGCCCACCTGGAAGACCTGAAATTGCTTCCGGGAATAGGTTCTCACGCAGCCGTCCTTCTGAACATCATCCCGAGGCTTTCGGCGCGCTATCAGCAGGACAGATGGCGCCAGGGACCCACCATCGATTCCACACGAGCGGCGGTTTCCTTCCTTTCGGCCAGGCTGGGGGTGCAACGCAATGAAGTTTTCTGCCTGCTGGCATTGAACAGCCGCAACGACCTCATTGCCGCAGAAGAAATTCAGAGAGGGAGTGTCAACAGAACAGCCGTTTTTCCCAGACTGGTGGTGGAAGCAAGTGTAAAGCATCGTGCCACTGCGGTCATTTTGGCTCACAACCATCCCAGTGGAGACCCGCAGCCATCCCTCGCAGACCGCCAGATCACCACCAAACTGAAAAAGCTATTGTCCGAACTGGACATAGTGGTCCATGATCACATCATCATTGCCGGGCCCAATTACTTTTCGTTCGCTGAAAATGGAGGACTTGCATGAAACAAAACACGATGCAGGCGGTCCTGGTCCAGGAGCCGTCTGTGAAGGGCCAGTGGAACAACCTGACCATGGCGGAGGTTCCACGCCCTGTCATGAAGAAAGGGGAGGTGCTGGTCCAGGTGGAGGCCTGCTCTGTCAATCGTGCGGATCTTCTTCAAAGGAGAGGACTTTACCCGCCGCCTCCGGGAGAGTCGGAAATCCTGGGCCTCGATTTCGCCGGGTTCATCGTTCAAAAAGCCGACGATGTGGAACAATGGGCGTTGACGGATCGCGTTTTTGGCATCGTCACGGGGGGAGGCTACGGGCGCTACGTGTCAGTACCCGCTTCCCACCTGGTCGTCATACCGGAAAACCTGAGCTTTGTGGAGGCCGCCGCCGCCGCGGAAGTTTTTTTCACCGCTTTCTATAACCTCTGTATCCTGGGAGAACTGCAGCCCCGTGAAACGCTGCTCGTCCATGGCGGAGGCAGCGGTGTGGGAACGGCAGCCATTCAGCTCGCCAAGAATACGGGAGCACGGGTGATAACCACGGCAGGTTCCGCAAGAAAATTGAAAGGTTGTCTGCAGCTGGGGGCCGACCACGCCATCAATTATCATGAAGAAGAATTCGCCGAGCGGGTGGCTCAAATCACGGAGAACCGGGGAGTGGACGTGATCCTGGACTGGATTGGAGCCTCCTACCTCGCGAGACACGTGGACTTAATGGCCACAAGGGGAAGGCTGGTCCTCATCGGACTCATGGGAGGCGCGAAAGGGGAGATATCCCTGGCACCCCTCCTCACCAAGAGGCTGCGCATCATGGGATCCGTCCTTCGAAGCCAGTCCATGGAGGAAAAAGCCGCCATCACAAGAGCTTTCCAGGACCAGGTGATTCCCCTTTTCCAGGAAAACAGGGTACATCCCGTGGTGGACAAGGTCTTTCCCATCACGGCCGTGGAGGAAGCCCATGAGTACCTGAAAGATGGCAAGCAGTTTGGGAAGGTCGTTCTCTCCTGGCAGGAGTACGGCGCTCCATGAGCAAACCGGTCACGGAGCAGCAAAAAAAAGCGGAGGATTGGATCACCCTTCAGGGAGTGAGCTTCGTTCGCAACAGGAAAACCATTCTGGATCATATCCACTGGCAGATCGCGCCGGGAACTCATTGGACACTCCTTGGACCCAACGGATCTGGAAAAACCACTCTTCTTCAGCTCCTCGCCGGTTACCTTTGGCCCACAAGGGGTGACATCACCGTTCTAGGTGAAAGGTTCGGCCAATCGGATCTGCGCGAACTGAGAAAAAAAATTGGATGGGTGGGATCCTTTCTCCAGGCCCAGATTCCTTCATCCCAACCCCCCCTGGATCTGGTGGTGAGCGGAAAATTTGCAAGCATCGGCGTCTTCGATGCGCCCACCCATGAGGACTATACCCAGGCACGGGAGTGGATCGAACGGCTGGGGTGTCTCCAGGTTCTCCCCTTTCCCTATGGTGTTCTCTCACAGGGAGAAAAGCAGCGCCTCCTCATCGCCAGGGCCCTCATTCACCGTCCAAAACTGCTCATTCTCGATGAACCCTGCGCGGGGCTGGATCTGAAAGCTCGGGAACACCTCCTCCAGACCCTGGAGAACCTTGGAAGGGCGCCCCAGGCTCCCACCATGATTTTCGTCACGCACCATCTGGAGGAAATCCTTCCCGTTTTCTCTCATGTTTTCCTCATCAAAGAAGGAAGGTGTGTGGCCAGTGGAGAGAAAAGGGAAGCATTGACAGGGGAATTGTTGAGCCAAGCCTTTGAGGTCCCCATGGAAGTCCATGAGGAAGGGGGGCGTTACCGGAGCCGGGTGGCTTTCCAGTGAGCCAATGAAATGGCTGTGTGCGAAACCCCCGTGGCGTTCTCCACCCTTTCAGGATACAGCGGCACCAAAGCTGAGGGTTTATCTGGACTTTTTATGACCTTCCACCCGTGACGGAGGAACTCACCCTTCAAGACCGGAGCGCGCCCCATGGAGTTTCTGAGCTGTTCGAAGGGCTTCCGGTGAATCAACGCCCATGACTTCCTCTTCAGGAGCATGAAGCACACCGATGGAAAGCCCGTCTTCACTCATCCATTCCACCAGGTCCGTGAGAAAGTATTCCTCGACGGTCACCCATTCCCCGCCCCTCTCCTTTTGCACCCGGTGTGGCCGGGCGGCCATGCGATCCAGGTAGGGAAGGAGGGTCTCCCTTCTCGCGGCATAGACCCCGGCATTACAGCCCTGGAGCCTTTTCTGCCTTTCGGGCGTCCAGTCCTTCCAGTATTTCCATTCCACAATGCGCAAGAGCCGTCCGCGGCCCATTTCCAGCATGCCGTACTGACCCCGGTCCCTGGGAGTGAAGGCCAGGAGCACGAGGTCGTGACCGTGAAGCATGGCCACCAGCTGCTGGTATGTGGCTGCACGGATGAGGGGCACATCACCCATGGTTATGATCACCCGCTCTTGGGGGTTGGCTTGAAGAAAAGGGCGTGAGGCCAGAAGCGCACCTCCCGTTCCATTGGTGACGGGCTGGAAGAGATAGGAGATGCCAGTGAGGTGGTCCGTGGCACGGCGCACGTCCTGGGCACGGTGATGGACCACAATGCCCCTTGGGCCCGGGGGCAGATTCTTCAAGACCTCCAGAAGCAGCGGCGCTTCTCCTTCATAGACCGAGGAAAGAGAAGGCTTGAGAGGGAGGAGGGTCTTGTTGCCTTCGAAACCCACCATGCGGCTCCCTCTGCCCGCCGCAAAAACCACGCTGGCCACTTCACTCATAGAAATTCTCCTGGGGAATTCTCCAATGGACTGCCGGGCGTCAGCCTGTGGATCATTGGTCCCCCTCTTCCTGCAGTGTTCCTCTTTCCCTTTCCTGGGCTCTCAAAAGGCGATAGCGGGCCACAGCTTGAGAATGTTCCTGGAAAGTCCGGGAAAAATGATGGGTTCCATCGTTGTTGCTCACAAAATACAGGTAATTCACATCTTCGGGGTGGAGCACGGCCAGAATGGAACTCTTTCCGGGATTGCAGATGGGACCAGCAGGAAGGCCCCTGTTCAAGTAGGTGTTGTAAGGGCTTGGGCGCCTCAAATGTTCCGGCCGCACGGGCCCGGAAAAATCTTCCAGGTCGTACACGGCCGTGGGGTCGCTCTGAAGGGGCATTCCAATTCGAAGACGGTTGTGGAAAACAGCCGCCACGAGAGGACGCTCCTCCGCCGCAGCGGCTTCCTTTTCCACCATGGAAGCAAGGATGACCACGTCGTGAAGGGACAGCCCCAGTTCTCCCGCCCTTTCTTCCCAATGGGAAGGAAGGCTTTGCCAGAACTGCCGGACCATGGATTGAATGAGGGACAACTCACTCATGTGTCTTCTGAAAAAGTAAGTTTCGGGGAAGAGGTAACCTTCCAGGCTGGGAGCATCGATTCCCAAGGATTGAATCACCTCTTCATTCCGCGCCAATCGAAGGAACTCGTCCTGGGAAGCAAGACCCTTCCTGTGAAAAATGCCGGCAATATCCCTCACAGTGACTCCCTCAGGAAGGGTAACCCTTTTCACATACACTTTGCCGGTGATCATCTGGTCTATGATCTGGTTGGGTGTGACCAACCCGGAGAATTCATATTCACCCGCCTGGAGTCTCTGCGACACCTGTCGAACCCGGCAGAGCAGAAAGAAGAGCCTCTCGTCTTCTATGACACCCTCTTCCTTGAGGAGTCTCGATATTTCCAGGCCGCTCAAGCCCTGTGGAATGTCCACGATCCTCGACTGAACCCCGGGGCTGGCCGGAACCATGGAAAAAAGCCACAGGGTGTGTGCTGCGATTCCTGCCAGAAAAAAACAAAGACCCAGAAATGCGAGAAAAACATAGCCAAAAATACCGCCGCGCCTTTGGGACATGAAAAACTCCTGTATGGAGGCCCTGTAAATGATGGGAAAAGGCAAATTCCTACATTCCCATAGCACACTTGAGTGGACAGAACAACCCGCCGAATTCCAGGGTTTTGCTGGAAAAAGAAGTTTGACGGACGTCTGCCCTTCAACGCAGAGCATAAAAATGATTGGGGACTCACTTCGGCGCTTTCATGGAAGTTCCCATACATGCTATATTCCATTTC
>SLCH01000070.1 GCA_007125915.1 Syntrophobacteraceae bacterium | reverse complement strand
GGCGCAGAGAGAGCTGCCAAGGTGCTGCATTGGCGGTTCAGACCGATGCATCAAGGTTCGCCCCTGGATACCCTTAGTTGTGCCGAGCTGGAACTCAGCGGTCCCAGGAAAAAACCCCGTAGGGTGGGCAGGGGCTTTTTCTGCCCACCGGTTTTTTCCCTTTAGATATGTCTAATCCACCAGCACGGGTTCCCGAAGGAGCAATTCAATGGCGGTGCGGGCGGAAGCTGCCAGCCGGGGATGGGTTTCGGCCAGGGACTCGATCTGGCGTAAATGATCGGCCGTGCGAAGGATCACCATGGCCAGGTCCCCTTCGTCCACTCCGAAGAGGTTTCTCACTTCCTCCCACGTTTCCCCTTGGGCCCAATGGTGAACGGCGACCATCGCCCAGAAGGGGAGAGCGGGAAGTTCAAACCCTTCGTCTTCCAGGCGGTGGCGCAGGGGCTGCAAGCTCTTGAGCATCTGAAAAAAGGGTTTGGCCAGTTCGGAGTACTTCCAGGCCAGCCTGGAAAGCTGCGTGTCCCCGGGCCTGTCCCGGTCCATGACAAAGGGCGCGATGAGGGCCGCCAGGAGTGCAGGATCATCGTCGGGAAAAACCCCCTTGCGAATGCCGTCGGAAATGAGCAGGGGCTGATCGAGGCGCAGTTCGCAGGCCCACATGCCGTCGTGGGTGAGACGGCCCTCTTCGTCCACGTAGCCTTCATCTTTCAAAATGCGGAAGTGCTGCAGGAAGGATTCCCAGAGTCTTTCCTGGATGGTCTGCACCCGGGATTGGAGGTGCATCCACCGCTCAAGAGCCTCGCTGAAGGGATGGGAGGCGGACTTGATGCACGGTCCATAAAGTTCGCATTGTGCACAGGGCAGGCGGGATTTTTCCAAAATGAGATCCTTCATCTCCTGCGCTGTCTGTTCCAGTGCAGGAGATTTTTCCGTGGCTTCTTCCTCACTCAATTTCTTGAAAGGCTGGTGCTCCAGGTTCAAGGCGAGTTCTTCCCATTCCTCCAGGGACGTCAGGGGGGGCAGGCTTTCCCGCATCCCGCCCAGGTGGCGAATGCGGTGAAAACGCACCTGGTAGGTTCGAACTCTTCCTTTCCTGAAGCGCAGGGGGAGCCCCAGCCGCACCGATTCCACCATTTTTCTTTCCATGTCCGGCCTGAAGAGGACCACGTAGGGGGTTCCCCTCTGTGTCATGAACAATCGGCCGGGCACCAGAAGGGTTGCGGAAGGTTCCGAGGATGCCTGCCTTTTCCAATCCTTTCGAGCCTTGCGCAGTTTGTCGTCCAGGACCATGAATCGGGGCCGAACGTGAAGAAGGTTTTCCAGGGAACCACAGGCCATCTCAGGCACCCATTCTTCCGCTTGCGTTCTGGTTTTTTCCAGGTGGGCCGCCACGTCCGTTTCCCGCTTCATGTTCTGATGGGTGGCCAGGGAATAGGAAAAAAGGGTTCGAATTTCATTGGGGGTGTGAGAAAGAAGCAGGTTGAGGGCCATGGAGAAATTGACGCGAATGCGGCTTTCGATGGCGTCCGGAGGCGACTGGAGCTGAGAGTGAATGAGTTGAGGGTCCTGAAAGGGTCCCGGGACGACCAGGACAAATCCGATCTCGTCCATCCCCCGCCTGCCCGCACGCCCCGTCATCTGGAGGAGGTCGGTGGCCGAAAGATCTGAGAAATCTTTTCCCGTGAAGCGGTCGCTTTGAAAGATGACCACGGTTCTGGCAGGAAAATTCACACCGGCAGCCACTGTGGAAGTGGAAAAGATGGCATGGAGGTGCCCCCCCTGCATGAGTTTTTCCAGGAGCAGTTTCCAGTGAGGCAGCTGGCCTCCGTGGTGGGCTCCCACGCGCGCACTTCTGAGGAGGGACAGGTGCTGGTGAGACCTGAGAAAAGGGTATTCATTGAGCAGCTCCTCAAGAGCCCTGGAAAAGGCGCGGGATTTGGCGGATTTGCGGTCTCCCCTCAGGGGGCGGCACATGGAGACGGCCTTTTCACAGTCGGCCCGCGACTTGAGAAAAAAAATGGCGGGCAGAAGGTTGGCGTCGTGAAGCACATTCATGATGCCCGGAATGTCGGGAAAATGATGCCGGGGAAAACTTCTTGAATCCAGGGTGCGGATTTTGGCAAAAAGACCCCGGCGGGTGCTCAGGGGAGTGAGTTCTCCCGTGGGAAAAAGAAACAGGGGAAAGAGGGGCACGGGGCGCTCGTGAGAACAAACCCAGCGGCAGGGAGCTTTTCTCAGCCACCGGAGCCAGTCGCAGATTTCCTCTCCATTGCGGATGGTGGCCGAAAGGAGGAGCAGGCGGACTCGCGACGGAAGGTAAATGAGCACTTCCTCCCAAACCACTCCCCGGTCCTCATCGCCCAGGTAGTGGGCTTCGTCCAGGACCACCAAATCCTCTTCCAGGTCTTCTCCCCGGTGCATGATGTCATAAAGCTGGTTGCGAAGAATTTCCGTGGTCCCCACAATGATGGGTGCGTGAGGGTTTTCCTTGCGGTCGCCCGTGAGAATTCCCACGTTGTCGCCGCCGAAGAGTTCGCAGAATTCGCCGAACTTGGCGTTGGACAGGGCTTTGAGGGGGGAGGCGTACCAGCTTTTGCCTCCCTTTTCAAAAACCTTGCGGATGGCTTCGATGGCGATATAGGTTTTGCCGGAACCCGTGGGAGCGGTCACGAGAACATCGGCAGATTCCACAGCTTCCAGGGCCTCCACCTGAAAAGGATCGGGAATGAAGGGTGTTTCCTCGGGCACCTTGATCCTGTCCAGAACGGGGACGACGTTCCTGTGAATTTTCAGCTTGAGGGGAGGAGTTGCCGCCTGGGGAGAAGGAGATGGTCCTTCGTCCCTCTGGTGAGAGATTTTTCTTCTGCGGGGGTAACGGCGTTTCATGTTCATGGGAAAAGAGCCCCCTCCGTCCGGTGAAATAAAAAGGTGCTTCCAGGGAAGCATATACCTTCGGGGCGTCTCGGGAAATAAAAAAGGCCTTGGGCGATTGTTGAACGGCGATGAAGGAGTTCAGGGAGCGATGATCTTTTCGCGTATGGCGATTCGAGTGAGTTCCGCTGCTCGAGACACACCCAGCTTGCTCATGATGTTGTACTTATGAGATTCAACGGTTTTGGGGCTGATGGCCAGCTTTTCTCCAATGACCTTCACGGTGTGACCTTCCGCCAGGAGCTGCAGAACCTCCCGCTCTCTTATGCTCAGTTCGCCCAGGGGCTTGTCTCTGTCTTTCAGGCGGCCCAGGGAATGAATGCAGTTCAAAAGAATCTGGGTGGCGGACTTGCTGAAAAAAGTCTTTCCCCGGGATGTTGCGTCAATGGCTTCGACCAGTTCCGACATGGGGTCTTCCTTGAGCACGTAGGCGGATATGTCCGCTTTCAGCAGATCCATGACGTACTCTTTGTCCGAATGCATGGAAAAGATGACAACGCGGATGCTGTTGTCGAATTTCTTGATCTGAATGGTAGCATCAATGCCGTTGAGATCGGGCATGGTGATGTCCATGATGACCACATGGGGTTTGAGAGCCTGGGTCATGCGGATGGCTTGGCGCCCATTGTGGGCTTCCCCCACCACCAGGAACCGGGGATGTTCGCTGAGAGCGCTTCTTATGCCTCCCACAACCACCTGGTGATCGTCCACGATGAGAATTTTTATCGGCTCCTTTTTCACTCCCTCTCCTTCATCGACCAAGTGGAGGCATGCACGGTTCAAAGGGGTATTTCCACGAGAAGGTGTGATCCCTTGCCCTTCCGGGATTCCCATGAAAGCTCACCGCCCACTTGCACCACTCGTTCCTGAATGATGCGCAATCCAATCTTCTCCTTGCCTTCCATGTCGCTCACAGCCGCAAGAGGATCAAACCCTACACCGTCGTCTTCGATGCTCAAAGAGAAAACGTCGTCTCTTCGCACCAGATTCACGAAAATATTCCTGGCGCCCGAGTGTTTTATGGCGTTCCAGATGGCTTCCTGTGCGACGCGATAGAGAGCTGTTCCTTTTTCCGAATCCATCTTCTGGGGAATTCCCATGGTGAACAGGTGGATTTTGACATCATGAGATTTGTCAAAGTCATGAACGAGATTTTCAAGAGAAGCCGCAAGGCCCAAATTGTCCAGCATGCTCGGCCTCAGCGTATAGGCGATTTCCCGCACCTCTTTCATGGCCTGAACGGCCTTTTCCTGCGCCCTTTCCACCCTTGTTCTGATGTCGTTCTCGGGTTGGGCAAAATGTTTCAGGGCCCACTCCAGGTCCATTTTCAGCGCTGTGAGAATCTGTCCGATGTGGTCGTGGAGTTCCATGGCGATTCTTCGCCGGTCCGCTTCCAGGAGGTCGATGAGTTTCTTGGACAGCTGCTTTCTGTTTTCGTGCTGCCTGGTCAGCTGATCGTGGCGCGCCCTGGATGCCTCCTCTTCAGTTTTGCGTGTGGTGATGTTCCGGAAGAATCCCTCCAGGAAAAACCCGTTGCCATTTTCTGTGGGGACGGCGCGAGCGTCGGTTGAAACCCAGATGATGCGCCCATCCCTGGTGCGCATTTGGCATTCAAAATTGAAAGCCTGTCCCTGTTTGTGAATCAGTTCCAGGAGTTCCTGATGGCGCTGCGGATTCACATAAAAATCCGTGATGCGGGAGCTTTCCATGAGTTCTTCGGGGTTCTCAAATCCCAGAAGTCTTGCCGTGGAGGGGTTCACCGTCAGTATACGGCCGTCCACGGTGGTCTGCAGGATGCCGCTCACAGCGTTCTCAAAGATGCTGCGGTACCGCTCCTCAGCCCTTCGAAGCTGGTCTTCCGCCTCCATGCGGCTTTCCATTTCCATGAGCAATTGCTCATTTTTGGCTTGGAGGTCAAGATTCGCTTTCTCAAGATTCCCAACCATGGTTTCCACCTGGTCGGCCATGGCATTGAAATCATTGGCCAGCTGTCCCATCTCGTCGCGGCTCGCTACGTTCAGCCGCTGTGAGAGGTCGCCCAGGGCCATGTTCCGCGTGACACCGATCATGGCCTCGATGGGAGCCACGAGCTTTTCAACCAGAGTAAGGCCTAAAAAAAGTGAGAAAAGAAAAAGGGTTATGGTCCAGGCAAAGAGCTTTTTCAGGGCTTTCCCCCCCACTTGCTGCAGTTCCGAGGAAAGCTGGCTGGAAGCCGAGGTGGCGATGGACACGGGCATGACGAACCCAAAGCGCCAGTCGATGCTTCGAAGGGGGTGGTAGGCCAGGTATTTCAGAGTTCCTCCCATGGGAACTTCAGCCAGGGATTCATGTCCCATGGCCATGTTTTCCAGTGCCATGGTGAGTGCCGGGTTGTCGGGGACGTCCAGACGGATTCGATGGCTGGGATGGTGCTGATCCGATGGTGCCAGATCCACCCGTGCATGGGGGGGGCCGAACACGAGCATTTTCTGGGAATCGATGAGGAAGGAATAACTTCCTCTGATGGGCTGGAACTTGTGAAACTGGGCGATGAGTTGGGGGATGGAGAGACTCACGCCAACATAGCCCTGGGCCTGGCCATTGACGAGTACGGGAGAGACCGCATCCACCAGGAGTTCATTCTTCAGGGAAAAAGGATCCATGTATGGACGACCGAGTTTGACGGCGCCCGGATAAATGTCATGGGGGGAAAAAATGGGGAAATGGGGTTTTAAGACCAGATCGCGTGCTGTGCTGGAACTGTTTCCTGTGGATCGGGGGGGATGGCTCATGATCTCCCCCCCATAGGGAGCGAAATAGGCGGCCACCAGGTTGGAGTCCCCTCCCACAAGGGTTTCCAGAAACTCTGGGTTGATGGTGCCGGGATGTGAGTGAACCTGCAGACTTTCACTCACGAGAAGAGAGCCATGTATGGCTCTGGCCCTGGCTTTTTCCAGCCCCATGTCGATGGTGGCGGCCTGGCCCTTGACGATTTTCTGCAGGAAGTGGGTGGCCTGGGAAGCGAGGAGTGCCTCCCCCGACCGTTCGATCTCCCGGTTCATATGCTGCAACGAGTACCACGCGATGCCCGCCATGCCCAGGAACATGATGAGGATGACGCTGCCGAGCAGAAGCACCATTTGCTGCCAAAGAAGAAAAGGTTTCTTTCCCATGGCCTTCCCTTGCATCCTTTTGTGTCATTGTGCGAGAATCCGCTCCCACTCCCTCTGAGCGTGTTCCAGGGCTTCCCGGGGTGTGAGGTGGCCGTCCAGGGCATGGATGAGGTTTTCCGACAGGATCTCGATCAGTTGTGAGGCTTGAGGCATTCGAGGCCAGGGTGTGGCGTCATGAATCACCTGCTGAATGGCGGCACTCACCTTTGGGGTGAATTCCTGGTACACCCTGGACTCGAGAGTGGATCGCCTCGTGGGGTCGACCCCCACGTTGGAGAGACATAGCTTCTTGGCGATGTCCGGCCTGGACGCGAACAGGATAAAAGCTTCCGCCGCCTGGCGGTTGGGGGATTTTTGAGAAATGGCCAGGCTGAATCCCGAATTGAGAGGCGCCGGGTGACGGCCCCCGGGGTTCGAACCTCTCGGAAGGGGAACCACCCCCCAGTCGCCTGAAATGAGGGATTGGCTGAGATCCTCGGCCATGATGCCCAGGTCTGTCCACTGCTCCACCATGGCCGCCTTGCCCGACAGGAAAGCATCCCTGGAAACGTCCCAGTCCGTTTCCTGGGGAGTGGGCAGGGCATATTTTGCCTGCTGCAGCATGGCTTCCAGGGCCGCAACGCCCTCGGGAGAATTCACCGTGGGATTTCCCTCATCGTCCAGGAGCCTTCCGCCCATGGCGGTGAGCCGATTGAAATAGGCCGAGAAGCTGAATACCATGAAGGGGTGCATCATGACGGCCGATCCATAAATTCCCCTCCTTCGTTCTTTCCCCGTGATGGTTTGGGAAACGTGAAGGTAGTCTTCCCATGTTTTGGGTGGATTCAGGTTGTGCCGATCCAGCAGGGACTTTCGGTAAAAGAGCAGGTGAGTGTCTCCATCGAAGGGAAGGGCATAACGTTTGCCGTCGTAAAGGGAATATGGGGCATAGATGGAGGGAATGTAGTCGTCCGTCTGAAGGATGCTTTCATGCTTCTCAATGAATTGGGTCAGATCCGAGATCATGTTGTTATCATGCAGAATCCCCAGGTGGTGGTAGCGGATCATGAAGATGTCGATCTGGGGATCTTCTGAGTGAAAGTCCGCCATAGGATAGGAAAGCATCTCCTCCGAAGTGACCACAATGTTTTGAACGACGGCTCCCGTTTCTTCGTGAAACCACGTTGCCAGCAATTCAAAGGCTCGGGCATGGGCGGGATTGGTGAGGCAGACCAGTTTGTGCCCCCGCAGCATGTGCTGGTCTTCGCCCTCTGCGGTGGCACCGCCTTTGAGGTTCAACACCCCGTGCATGCTCAGTGAATACAGCAGTGCAGCTCCAAAGGAGAGGACAAAGAGCACGAGCAGCACTCTTTTTTTCACATAGCCCGCCTGGACAGTTTTGTAAGAGTATGGCACCGGCTTGCTCCTCATCGCGGGTTGTTTCGTATCATGTCTCTGAGCACCTTGGGGAGTATGCCCCCGTGGCGGTAGTATTCCAGCTCAATGGGCGTGTCCAGCCGCGAGAGGACCTCAAAGGTCAAAGACTCTCCACTGTCCTTCACTGCTTGCACAGTGACTTTTTTGCTCTCGGAGAGCACTTCCTCCAGCTGATGGAAATGAAGAGTCTCCGTTCCATCCAGGCCGAGGCCATGAGCCGACTCTTTCGGGAGAAACTGAAGGGGAAGCACGCCCATGCCGATGAGGTTGCTTCGGTGTATGCGCTCGTAGCTTTCAGCGATGACCGCCTTGACTCCGAGGAGTGCTGTCCCTTTGGCGGCCCAGTCCCGACTGCTTCCCGTGCCGTATTCTCTGCCCGCCAGGACCACGAGGGTAACCCTCTCCTGTCTGTAACGCTCCGCCGCTTCCCACACACTCATTTCTTCTCCCGATGGAAAGTGGCGTGTGAACCCACCGGAGACATCCTTGAGAAGCAGATTGCGAATGCGGGTGTTGGCGAAGGTGCCCCGCACCATGACTTCATGGTTGCCCCGCCTGGAACCGTAAGAGTTGAAATCTTCCGGCGGGACACCCAGGGAAATAAGGTACGCTCCCGCCTGACTGGAGGCGGGGATGGACCCCGCAGGGGAGATGTGGTCGGTGGTGACCGTATCTCCCAGCAGAAGAAGAACCCGCGCATGGGCGATGTCCCCAATGGGGGGAGCTTCCATGGTCAGACCCTGGAAAAAAGGAGCTTTTTGAATGTATGTGGAGCGGGAATCCCAGTCGTAGATGCGGTTTTCAGGGGCGGGGAGTGCCCGCCAGCTTTCCTTCCCCGAGAAGATGTCCCCGTAGACCGTCTCGAAGTATTCCCTTTTTACGTTCTCCTGCACGGTTTGAAAGACCTCGTCGTCGCTGGGCCAAAGATCTTGCAGGAAAATGTTCTTTCCCCTGTGGTCCTCTCCCAGAGGCTCTCTTTCAAAGTCAAAGTCCATCCTTCCGGCCAGCGCATAGGCGACCACAAGGGGGGGAGAAGCCAGGTAATTGGCCCGAACGGCTCCGTGAATTCTGCCTTCGAAGTTGCGATTGCCGCTCAGGACTGCGGCAGCCACCAGGTCTCCCTGGTCGATGGCTTTCTGGATGTGAGAGGGAAGGGGGCCGCTGTTGCCGATGCAGGTGGTGCACCCATAGCCCGCCAGGGAAAATCCCTGCTCTTCCAGGGCGTGAAGAAGCCCCGATTCCCTGAGGTAGTCCGTGACCACCAGGGAGCCGGGGGCCAGGCTGGTTTTGACCCAAGGTTTGGAATGGATTCCTTTGTCAAGAGCGTTTTTTGCCAGGAGCCCGGCGGCGATCATGACCGCAGGGTTGGACGTGTTCGTGCAGCTGGTGATGGCGGCAATGACCACGGACCCATGGTGCAGGGTGAAATCTTCCCCGGGGGATGCCACTTGCACCCGTGAGGCCGCCGACTCTTCACTCAGGCCAAACCCCCATTGAGCCACAGGTTTTCGAAGGCTTTCTGCGAAATGGGACGGAACGGACTTGAGGGGAATGCGATCTTGAGGTCTTTTGGGCCCCGCCACACTGGGTTCGATTTCTGACAGGTCCAGCGTCAGTTTTTCCGAGTACAGGGTTTTGCCGTCCTCTTGGTGGTGAGAAGGGAACAGCCCCTGTTTGCGTGCGTAGGCTTCCACCAGCTGAATGGACTCTTCGTCTCTTCCCGTGAGCCGCAAATATTGCAGCGTCTTTTCGTCGATGGGAAAAAAGCCCATGGTGGCGCCGTATTCGGGGGCCATGTTGGCGAGGGTCGCCCGATCGGGAAGGGATAGCGCGGCAAGTCCGGGTCCAAAGAATTCCACGAATTTTCCCACCACACTGTGCTTGCGCAGGAGTTCCGTCACATGGAGGACCAGGTCCGTGGCGGAAACAAGGGGGGGAAGTTCTTTCTCCAGGCGAATGCCCACCACGTTGGGAATGGGTAAGTAGTAAGGCTGTCCGAGCATGACCGCTTCCGCCTCTATGCCTCCCACGCCCCATCCCACCACTCCCAGGCCGTTGATCATGGTGGTGTGGGAGTCGGTGCCCACCAGTGTGTCCGGATAGGCCAGGAGTTGCCCATCATGGGGGGAGGCGTGAACCACGGAAGCCAGGTGTTCCAGGTTGACCTGGTGCACGATGCCCCGGCCCGGCGGCACCACGGTGAAGCGGTCAAAAGCCTTCTGAGCCCACTTGAGGAGGCTGTAACGTTCCCGGTTTCTTTCCAGCTCCTTTTGCTCGTTGTGTTCCAGGGCCTGGGGGGTCCCGAATGCGTCCACCTGGACGGAGTGGTCAATGACGAGATCCGCCCGCACCAGAGGATTGATTCGGTCCGGGTCGCCCCCCATCTCTTTCATGGCATCGCGCATGGTGGCCAGATCCACCACGGCGGGCACCCCTGTGAAGTCCTGAAGGACCACCCGTGATGGCATGAAGGGAATTTCCGTCGTCTGAGAAGGGCTTCCGTGAAAGTGCTCCAGGAGCGCTTGCACGTGTGATGCCGTCACCACTTGTCCGTCCTCATGGCGCAGCAGATTTTCCAGGAGCACTTTGATGGATATGGGCAGAAGGGCCACTTTTCCTAGGGTCTGGCGGTCCAGTTCCTGCAGGCAAAAATAGGTGCGGGAGGTTTTCCCCACTGTCAGTGTGGACCTTGTTCCGAAACTGTTCTTGGGAGTTCTTGTCATGATGACCTCTCTGGTTCTGGCTGTTTCATGAACGGTGAGTGCAAGCAGGGTGCAAGCCGATGGGTCCTGGTTTCTGCCGCGAGGACCTGAGTGGTGGCCCTTTATTTAAAGGAATTGATTCTTGCAAGGGCAAAAACATTCCATGGTTTTGCAAGACTTCAGAATCTGTTATCCCTATGTGACGCCATTTGACGTGTCAACTTTAAGGGTTGCGAAGAAAATTTTCAAGAAAATGGGCGGAGTCCATGGTCCTGCCTTACAGAGGTGTTGGGAGGACAAGGCGGGCTCTCAGAATCTAAGGGAACGGGAAGAGTGCAATGAAAATAGCCATCATTGGAACTGGGTATGTGGGACTGGTGAGCGGAGCGTGTTTTGCAGAGTTCGGGCACGAAGTGACCTGCATTGACAGGGATCAGGAGAAAATCAGCCGTCTTGAGAAAGGCGAAATAACCATCTACGAGCCCGGCCTGGAAGCCTTGGTGGAAAAGAACCTCAAAGCGGGGCGCCTCATGTTCACCACCGACTTCATTCCGGGAGTTCCCGAAGCCCAGGTGGTGTTCATCGCCGTGGGAACGCCCGCTTCCAGGCGCGGCGACGGCTACGCGGACCTCACCTACGTCTACGATGCTGTCCGGCAGACAGCCCCTCATCTCCAGGACTACACGGTGATTGTCAACAAGAGCACCGTGCCCGTGGGCACCGCAAGGCAGGTGGCAAGGATCATTGGGGAGGTCAATCCCGCGGCCCACTTCGATGTGGCCAGCAACCCCGAATTCCTGCGGGAGGGGGCAGCCATCCGGGATTTCACCCATCCCGACCGCGTGGTCATCGGTGTGGATTCCCAAAGAGCCGAGGAGGTGCTCAAGGACATCTACCGGCCCCTTTACCTTCTGGAAACCCCCTTCGTGATCACGGGCATCGAGACTTCCGAACTGATCAAATACGCGGCCAATGCCTTCCTGGCCACCAAAATCAGTTTCATCAACGAAATGGCAAATATCTGTGAAGAAATAGGGGCGGATGTGCAGGATGTGGCTCGAGGCATCGGTCTCGATGGCCGCATTGGGAAAAAGTTCCTGCATGCGGGCCCCGGCTACGGGGGTTCCTGTTTCCCCAAGGATGCTCAGGCCCTCATGCGCATTGCTCAGGAATGCGGCGTTGCCTGCCGCGTGGTGGAATCGGTCGTGGAGGTCAATTCGGCCCAGAAGGCCCGTATGGCGCGCAAAATCCGCCAGGCCCTGGGGGGCAGCGAAGGGGGCAGAACCATTGCCGTGCTGGGGCTTTCCTTCAAGCCGGAAACCGATGACATGCGTGATGCCCCTTCCCTCACCATCCTTTCCATCCTTCTGGAACATGGCGCCCACATTCGTGCCTATGATCCTCAGGCTATGAAGGAGGCGGCGAAACTGATGCCCGAAGTGACCTACTGCCAAAACCCCTATGAAACCTGCGAAGGAGCTGATGCCTTGGTTCTCATGACCGAGTGGAACGAATTTCGCGCCCTTGATCTGGAACGGATAAAGGGGTTGCTCAAAGAGCCCGTATTCATTGATCTGCGCAATGTCTACAGGCCCGAAGTGCTCAGAGAACATGGGTTTTTTTATTACAGCGTGGGCCGGGTGACCGTGCGGCCCCGGCAATAAGAGTTCGATGGGGAGCAGGATGGAGTGAATGATGATGCGGTGTATGGCAATTGTTTTGCATGTCATCCACGTGCTGTTTCCAATGCCGGGATGAAATGAATCAAACAACATGCGCCGTGAATGCTTGGGGAGAAGACCATGATCAGGGAGATGAGCGGGTATGAAGTGAAAGCGCTCCACTACGAGTTGCTGCTCAAAGACATTCTGACCGCAGCGGAGAAGCTGCCGCCCTTTCCCGATGTGGTCTGGAAGGTCATGTCCCTCCTTCGAAAGATGGCGCCCATCAAGCAAATCGAGGAAGTCATTCAGTACGATCCCATCATTGCGGCCAGGATTCTGAGGCTAAGTCAGTCGACCCACTACAGTCGCCGGCACAAGGTCACCTCCCTGAAAGACGCCATTCTCGTGCTGGGGAATCAAAAACTGGTGCAGGTGGTCATGGCCGCCTGCACCAGTCAATATTTTCAAAAAAAAGTCACCGGCAATGCCAGGGATGATCGTGAACTCTGGCGCCACTCCGTGGCCACGGCATTCATGGGGGAAATTCTTTCCGGCCAGATGAAAAGCAAACGGGGACTCACCATCTACACGGCCTGCCTCCTCCACGACATCGGGAAAATCGTGCTGGATCTCTACGCCCGCATGTATCTTCAGGTAGATCTCGACCCCATCCGCCACTCGGGAGCTCAGTTCATTGAAGCTGAGCGCCGGGCCCTGGGAATCGACCATCAGGAACTGGGAAGAATCATTGCCCGAAGGTGGCAGTTTCCCCGGGAGGTTGCGTCAGGCATACAGTTCCATCACACTCCCGATCGCGCCGATTCCGACCGGGAAATCGCCCAGCACGTCTATGCAGCCAATTTGATGGTCAACGCCATGAAAGATGAAGCGATCACCCCCGCGGAACTCCAGGAGGACCCGGTCTTTCAGGGGATGGGGCTCTCGGAGGACCGGATCCTCAAGTTTCAGGATTTCCTGTTGAAGTCTATGGAAGGCGTGGAGCTTTACTTGAAAAACGGAGCGTGATTGGACGTAAAAAAAGGCGGTTCCCGTTTTAGAATGGCCGCGACGGATTCGTGCTTCTTGAATTTCCTCTCCAAAAAGTGACGGACCTGACGCCTGTTCCAGCCTTCGGGATGCTCAAAGGCCCTGTAAAGTGACAGGTCCCCTTCGTAGTGGGCGTGTGAAGGAAGTCCCGCCGCATGAGGGCCCCGAATGGGCATGTTGAAGAGGGCCACGTTCATGAACTGAATGCAGTGCTCGTGGTCCACAATGAACTGCAGTGTCTTTCGGGCTTCTTTTTCCGTTTCCGAGGGAGTTCCAAAAAGAAAGTAGGCGTAAACGGCTATGCCTGCTTTGCGAAGGTTCTTTATGACTCTCGAGGCCAGAGCCACGCTGGTCCCTTTCCCTTCTTCCTCCATGACAGCTTCATCCCCCGATTCCACACCTGTCTTGAGCATCAAGCAGCCCGATTTTCTCAAGGCGTGACAGAAAGATAGATCTTCCAGCTGCTCGCTGATTCTCGCGAACCCATACCAGGGGGCCGGAGGTGGATCATCGGCCATGGCCCGCAAAAGGGAGGGGCTCAAGGCGTTGTCTAGGAAGTGGATCAGGCCGGGACGGTGTTCCAGCTGCAATTGGCGAAGGTCTTTCAGGACGCGCGCCGGTGCAATGGGAATGTAGGGGTTTCCTTCGGCCCTTTCGGGGCAAAAGGCGCACTTGTTCCAGTAACATCCCGTGGATGCGCTGTAAGGGAGGACGGGGGCCGGGGAAATGTACTCTGAAAAAGGAAAATCACTGTAGTCGGGTGGAGGATGGACACCTTCCCGGCTTTGGCCTCGAAGGAGGGCCAGAAGGGGTTCTTCACCGCGCCCTTGCACCAGGTGGTCCACAAGCCCTGCGAAAGGATTTTCCTGCAGGAAATGGCCCTTCCAGGAGGTGATGAGGCCTCCTCCCAGGACCAGTTTCACATGGGGAAAATCCCGGCGCAGGAAGCCAAGGATCGCAAAAGTTGTCAATGCCTGGTGCAGGAAATTGAGAGAGATCCCGACCCACTCGCTTCCCGTCTTTTCCAGGATGGCTGTGATGCGGGTTTTGAAATGGGGGCTGAAGGGATTTTTTTCCGGGTTTTCTGCGGATCGGACAAGGTCTTCGCTGCGCAGAGGGGACAGGGCGTGGTGCTGGTAGTTGCTCAGGTTCAGTTGCACCCCATGAACCGCTCCATGCAGATGAAGAACATGGGAGAGGTCGTGCACCGCCCTTTTGTAGCGATCGACGTTTTGGTAGAGCTTCAGCTCCCTGAGGGCGTCCAGGTGGCATTTTGCGTTTTTCACCGCCCGCCGCGACCAGCGGCCGTTTCCTTGCGGGGGGTGTTCGAGCATCCACAAGATGCCCTCCAGGTTCAGATCGAGAGTGGTGCAGGATATACCGTGGGCAAGGAGGAATGCTTTCAGCCTGGCTATCCCCGGTGGCGGTTCGGAAGGCTTGAAAATGGGAGGATGAATGAGAATCATGGGCGCGCGCTGAGGGAGAGGGGCCAGGGGGCCAAGCCACTTTTTCATGGTGAAACATGAAAAAGTGGCTTGTATTCAATCAGTGAACTGCTCCGCTGTGTGCGGTTTCCATGGAGACCGGGCAGCTTCAGTCCTCAAAATCGACGGTTTTTTCCTCACCCAGGTTGAAGGTTTTGTAATCAGCGTACCCTTGATCGAGGGCAACGGTGATGGGGATTTGGCGGCTTGCCGGTCCCCAGTGCTGGATGGGGCCGGGGCTGCTGAAAAGATCATCGAGCGCCCATTTTTCACGGTTTGCCGCAAAGGCCTTGAAGGAAGGGGAAGATGTCGTCACCAGGGACTTTTCGATGACCATTTCCTCCTGACCCTTGCGCAGTTCACAGGTGATGAGGCCTGTCAGGGGAAGGGCCAGAATGGTGCCCCCTTTGTCGAAATCGGTCACGGCCGCCATGTAGCCCGTCTTGCCCGCCAGGACAAGAGACCCCGCTGTGAGCCCCAGGGCGAAGGCGAAGGCGGCATCAAATGTGGTGGGTTTGCCGCTGCGCCCTTCGTAACCGAGAAAGTGGGATTGAGTGGACAGGGACATGGCCTGAAGCTGCTGAAGCTGCTCGGGTGTGGCGGGAATTTTCCCTTCTCCCTCTCCGAAGTATTTTTCCGTATGCCGCTTGACTTCCGAAGCCTTGTAGCGAATTTTTTCAATGAGAAGCCTCTCTGTCTCAATCTGTGACACCTTCACATTGCCGTGGTCATCGCGGTCGAGAATGAGCATCTCTTCAATGTCATCGGGAAGAGCAGCCATGAGCTGGGCTGAATAGGGGGTCAGCCGCGGGTATATGAATTCCAGCTTGTTCTTCAGGGTGGGCAGATCTTTGATGTCCCTTTCATACTCGGCCAGGACCTTGTTGAGCTCCTGGATGAGTGCAGAAATTTCGGGGATGAATTCGACGAGCCCCTCGGGAATGAGAATGACCCCATGATTGATCCCTTTAAGGCGGCGCAGGGTGATGATGCGAACGATGTCGTCCACCAGCTGGGTGAGGGAAATGTTCTTTTCTGCGATTTCCTCCGAGATGAGGGCTATGGCCGGCTTGGTCTGAAGGGCCACTTCCAGGGTGATTTTGCTGGCGGTGCGCCCCATGAGTTTTACGAAGTGCCAGTATTTCACCGCTGAAGCGGCATCCTCCGCCAGATTGCCTACCAGTTCCGAATAGATTTTTGTGGCCGTGTCATAGCCAAAAGATATGGGGAGATTCTTCCCCGCGGCCATGTCCCCGTCAATGGTCTTGGGAATGCCGATGACGCTGCAAGGGATGGATTCCTTTTCCAGGTATTCGGCGATGAAGGCCGCGTTGGTGTTGGAATCGTCTCCTCCCACGATGATGATGCCATCAAGACGGTGTTTGAGGACCGTTTCCTTGACCTGCTCGAACTGGCTTTGTGTCTTGATCTTGGTGCGGTCCGTGCCCAGGAAGCCGAAGCCCCCCGTGTTGACGACTTCCTTGAGCTGGGAGGCTTTCACTTCAAAGAGATCCCCCTTGAGAAGTCCGCGGGGGCCCCTGCGAACTCCAAGAAGCGTGTTGTCTTTTCCCAGCACGGCCTTGAGCCCCACCAGCACATTGTGTCCTCCCGCTGCGGGACCCCCGGAAAAAAGGACAGCCACCCGCTTTCCTTTCACTGCCTTCGGAGCTGTCTGCCTGGTGCCGCGCAGCACCACGTTGCGAGTCTTGGCCATGGTTTTGGGAAAAACCTTTTCCGTCTGGTCCTGCTCCTTGCAAACGAACGCGGACTCGGTCTCTTCAAAGGCTGCGGGAGTGATCTTTCCGTCGTCTCCCACGAAAACGGAACTCACGGGAATGGGGAGTTTTCTGATGGCATTTTCGAACAGGGAATGCTTGCCTTCCGTGCACACAATCTCCGATGGCAGATTGGTCTTCTTGCTCTTGCGGGCTGTCATGGGGCGATCCCTCCTCTTTGCGGCCAAAACACGGGCCTTCCACTGTCAATTTCGTTGCTTTCACGGCGATGCAAATCCCAACGGACATCTTCAATCGTTGAACTTTTTAAGGGCAGTCTCCAGCTGCCGTGAAAGGAATGGTTCGCTTTGACGGAACTCGTGACCCATTTTCCGGGGCATGCCACCAAGGAAACAGAATGGGCTTCCCCCGAAAGGAGTCCATTGTTTTTGTATGTATTTATCTTTCATTATGATCTTTGGGTCAAGAGACTTGAAAGGCCGAAGGGGAGGGAGGAGAGAGCAAAGGTGTGGTTTCCCGTTCCCATGGGCCGGCCTGGGAACGAGATTTCACTGGTGAGATGGCAGGATGGGCAATCCCTTTTTCCGGAAGCCTGGTTCACTTTTCTTCGGAACCGGCTCCCACAAGGGGCAGAACCTTGTCCACCGTGAAGAAAACCAGGTAAAGGGGGCCTTTGGACTCGGGAGGCTCCTGGTATTCCCGGCGTCGAAGGGAGTAGAGCAATTCCGTGTCCTGTTCCTCCTTTTGCTTGGTGAGAAAAAGCCTCATGCCCTTGTATCCCGGTCCGTCTTCCATAAAGATATAAGCCGCGTGAGGATTGGACTGGAGGTTGTGGTGAGTGAGGCGATCGCGCATGATGAACGCCACGGATCCGTCTTCCATGAGGTGGGGCCGGGCATAAACGGCGCCGTCCACTTTACCCTGTCCATCGGCGGTGGCCAGAATGCCCCGTCCCTTAGCATCGGTGAAATATTCCTGATAATTCATAGTTTCCTCCCATACGGTCAAGTGTTCAATCATTTGACTCAAGGTCACACATCTTTACTTTAACTGTAAACAATGGACCCGACCTTGAAAGGGGCCGGGCACCGGAAACTCCCTCTGCTGGTTCAGAAGGTTGACGATTCAACGGGGTATTTTTATCTGACAGGCATGCTGCAGGTCAGGATTATACTCTTCCGGTCCTTTCACGATCTTTTTGCCCGATTTTTCCGCGATGGTCCGCAGCATTCCCTTAAAGATCCAGGCGTGGAAAGGATAAAGGGAATACCAGTAAAGAATGCCCAGAAGTCCCCGCGGAAGGAACCGGGCCAACTGGGTGAGTTCCGTCCGGTCTTTTCCCATGGAAGTGAGGCGGAATTCCAGGACCGCTTCCCCAGGCATTTTCATCTCCGCCAGAAGCAGGAGACGGTGAGGCTCCTCCACTTCAAGGACGCGCCAGAAATCCAGAGCATCCCCCGTGTGAATCTCCCGAGCATCCCGCCTTCCCCGACGCAATCCAACTCCCCCCACGAGCCGGTCCACCATTCCCCGTATCTTCCAGAGTGGGTTTCCAAAGTACCACCCTACGGCACCGCCGATCCTGACGATGCTTTCCCAGGTTTCCCGGGGATCTCCTTCAAGCACCACCCGGTGGCCGCACTGGAGCAATGTCCCCCCTGCATACTCGGCGTCTCCGCAGTGGGTCCACTCGGGGGGCAACAGGTTCCCTGCATCAGTCCAGCAGGATTCCACAGCCTGCTGCCGCAGTCTTTCCAGGGCGATGGCCATGGCTTCCCGGCATCCTTGCAGGGGAATGGGAAGAATGTCGCGAATGATTTCGTCTTTGCACACCACCTCATTGCGCAGTCCTTCCGCCAGTGGACGGGCTATGGATGCCGGAATGGGGGTGACCAGGTGAATCCAGAGAGCACTGAGTCCGGGAGTGAGCACGGGAACGGGGATGATTTTTCTTGAGGGGAGGCCCGCCAGTTCCGCATACATGCCAATGAGGTCCTCATAGGTGAGAACTTCGGGGCCTCCGATGTCAAAACTTTTTCCCTTGGTTTCTTCGCGACCCAGGCAACCCTCGAGGTACTCCAGAACATTGGTCACGGAAATAGGCTGCACGGGGGTTCGCACCCATCGGGGTGTGATCATGATGGGAAGGCGGTCCACCAGGTAGCGGAGCATTTCAAAAGAAGCGCTGCCGGAACCCAAAATCATGGCTGCCCTGAGAACGGTGGCGGGAACAGGGCCCCTCAAAAGAATTTTGCCCACTTCATGGCGCGAAACGAGGTGCTCGCTGAGATCGGGGTCCTGTTCGCTTCCCAGGCCCCCAAGGTAGATGATCTGTTCCAGCTGTGCCTCGGATGCCGCACGAACCATGTTCTCGGCGGACTCGCGGTCCACATGGGCAAAGTCCTTATGGGCGGAGAGCATGGAATGCACCAGGTAGTAGGCCGCGCCGCATCCCCTGGCGGCGGAGACCATTGAAGGCAGGTCCATGGTGTCTCCCTGCACCAGCTCCACGTTGGCATGCCTTGCCCAGGGGCGGCACGAAGCCTTTCTCAGGGACCTTGCCATGACGCGCACCTTGCGTCCCGATTGGAGTAAACGCGGGACCAGTCGGCCTCCGATGTAGCCCGTGGCTCCCACAACCAGCACCGGCCGGGTATCCATAAAAGTTCTCCTCGTCTGTTCACAAGCGGTCTGCAGCAACCTGGACTTCAAAACTGATAAATTAAGATAAAGATGACGGGGGAAAATACAAGGGGTGAAAGAGGGCGGTCGATGCTTTGATCCAAGGGGATATGACGGTGTTTTGAAGTTCAATGAAGATGCTGAAGGAGCTCCATGGGTTCCCCAATCAACACATGCGCGCCACTGGCCAGCAGCTCTTTGGCGTCCCTGAATCCCCAAAGAACGCCCACGGCAAGCATGCCGGCGGCTTTGGCCGTTTCCATGTCCGTGTTGGTGTCGCCCACATAGAAAAACTTTTCGGGAGGTGTTCCAAGGGCACGGGCGATCTCCAATGCGGCCTGCGGGTCGGGTTTTCTGGGGACGCCCGCGCGCTCGCCCAGAACCACTTCAAAAAAGATGGACGGGAAAAACTCCCGGACCATTTGACAGGTGAACTCGTGAGGTTTGTTGGACAAAACGGAGAGCTTGATGGACCTGGCCGTCAACGCCTGAAGGAGTTCCATGATGCCGGGGTAAGGTCTTGTTTTTTCCTTCCATCTTCTGGAATATTCTTGCCGCATGGCCTGGACGCAGGAACTGAGAATTTCTGAATCACCTCCCAACCGCGCAGGCAGGGACCGTTTCACCAGCTTTTCCAGGCCGTCTCCCACCCATTGGCGGTAAGCGTGCACCGGATGTACGGGAAAACTCCGGCGCTCCAGGGCGGTGTTCATGCAGCGGGCAAGATCATCCAGAGTGTTCAGCAGTGTTCCATCCAGGTCCAGAATAACGGCGCGGGTGTTCATGTTCCTCACAAACTTGTAATTCTCATGACAAGACTTGAACGAAAAATCCAATCAAAAGCGAGCCCTTCTGCTTTCCAGGCCATCCTGGTAGTTTTTGAGCATTCTGTGAATATCGTCTTGCCTGAGGGCCGATGCGTGTGTCTTGGCCGTGAGGTTGGCGACATCCTCCGCATAGACATCGGCTCCGGCCAAAAGGAGCAGGCGCACCGCATCCTTGTTGCCGTGCATGGTTGCCACGATGAGGGATGTTCTTCCATACTGATCCTGAATTTCCAGGTCCGCGCCCTGGGAAATGAGGTACAGGGCAACGTCCGTGTACCCGCCTCTCACCGCATACATGAGTGCGGTCTTGCCCTCGCTGTCCTGTTTGTCGAGCTTCGCTCCGCCGCCCACGAGCAAACGAACCATGTCCATGTCTCCGTGCATGCAGGCGGCGATGAGAGCCGTCACCCCTCTGTGCTGAACTCTGGACATTTCCTGGGTGCTTCTCAGGTTCACGTCGGCTCCCTGCTCCAGAAGGAATCGGGCCATGTCTTTCTGTCCGGACCAGGCGGCATGCATGATGGCTGTGGCTCCGAAGACGTCCCGGGCATTCATGTTGGCGCCGTGATTGATGAGAAACTGAGCCAGATCCCTGTCCCCTTTCAGTGCGGCGAACATGAGGGGGGTGGTTCCTTCCGGGTCCATGGTGTTGGGGTTGGCGCCTTTTTCGATAGCCGCTGTCACTCCGTGAAAATCATTGACGGCGGCAGCGTTGATGAGTTGAGCATTGAGCTCATCGAGCTTTGCGTCTGATGTCTTTTCTGCATGGGTGACGCCAGGAGACTGCCACGACAGGGTCAAACCAATGGCGAGGACAAAAAAGAATAACTGAATGACTTTTCCTGGTTTCGGCACGATCATTTGCAATGCTCCTTTTGTGGGGTCGCGGCGCGGGGCCTGCTGGCTTCGGTGAAGATTTGACACCCGTTATGAATAAGCAAATTTCATGCTGAAAAGCTTAAGGGATTACACAGATTCGAGTCCCATGGAAATTCATTGACCTTTCCCGCGAAAAAGCCAGGGTGCTGTTTTTTATCCTTGCCCATAAATTTGAAGAAAGTCGTTCAGTTCTCGTTTTCGGGGAATTCCCCTTCGAGCGCCAACCTTCCTGCAGCAGAGGGCTGCGGCGGCACTGGATTTTTTTAGTGTGGCCGCCAGATCTTCGCCCCTGGAAACGCACAGGGCGTAGGCACCGTGAAAAGTGTCCCCGGCTCCCGTGGTGTCCACCGCGTCAATGGAAAAGGCCTTCACATGTCCGGAACTTCCTCCCTTTTGCCACAGCAGCCCTTTTTCCCCCATGGTGATCACCACGCAGGGAGCCTGATCCTTCAAACGCGCCATTGCCTTTTCAAGATCATGCTCGCCCGAGAAACGGCGGGCGAATGAGGTGGAGACCACCGCATGATCCACCAGGGGCAGAAGGGAAAGGGTGCCTTCATGGACGGATCCCCCATCGAGGACCGTGGGGACGCCCTTTTCAACGCACAGGCGGGCCAGGGGGACAGATAAGCCGGGCTGATGGCCATCGAAAAGTACACAACCCGGTAGAGTGGCGGGCATGCGTTCAGGGCGCCAGGGGAGACTGGGTGACGCTCCTTTGTAGCTCACCACCGTTCGATGCCCCTGGGGTTTGACCAGGATGACCGACAGGGGTGTGGGGGACTCTCCCCGGACTATTCCCTCCGTATGGACATTTTCTTCCAGCAACTCCTGCAGATGCTGTTCTCCCTGCACATCTTTCCCGAGGTACCCCATGAAAGCCCCTTTCCCCCCCAGTCGAGCCACCGCTACCGCTGCGTTGGATGCCGGTCCTCCTCCACAGGACAGCAGAGTGGAAGCAAAAGATTTTTCATCCTCGCCCGGATGGTGATCCACTTCCAAAATGATATCAAAAGTGGCCAGCCCCACGCAAAGCACGTCTATTCTCTCGGAAATCAAAGAAACGCCCCTTTTGGCCAGTGTGTGCATTGCAGCTTAAAACACATCAAAAGAAATTTGTCACATGAGTGAATGATAAATTTGATTGGTGCTCCACATCCACGTCACAATTAACGTTTTATGTCAATAGTTTATATGCTTTCAGCGGATTGGTGTAGTGTGAAAATCGATCGTTGGTGGGGCTTTTTTTTATTTCCGGGCTTGATCGATTCAGGTTCTTTCCTTATTATCTGTCTAACGAGCAGTCAATCTGTTTATAGCTTGGTCAGGGTCCAACGTGAACTACTTCACATCCCGAAGGAGGGAAACATGAGCGACGTTACAACACCAAAAGGACGGACTCAATTTGTATGGGTTAAGGACAAGGCGGGCAATGAATTCGTATGTGAATTGGGAGCTCTCAAGGATCCTAAGAAAGTTTCCGATGAAGAACTCAAAAACTGCGTGGATGATGCAACAAGTCCTCAGCCCTTTGCTGGTGGTTGATCAACCATAACAGCTTGTTTGACATTGGCTCCTTCGGGAGCCATTTTTTTTGTCCTGAACCGGGATCTTCCCCTGGTATTTACAATCTCTGTCCTCGTGCAGGGAAATGAGCCTTCAGAATCTACTTTTCTGCCAATGGCTTCACCCCCGGATGGACCCCAATGCTGTTGATTCAAGGGACTGGGCGTTGTCCTGCCCCGCCACCTGCGAAGGGGGGCCGGACGATCTTGAAAGACTGGATTCCCGCCTGCGCGGGAATGACGTGCACGGCGCATCCCATTGATGAGGAAGCGCTCATGGGACTGGGTACTCCCCTGCATGGGAATGACGCGTCGCGCCGCCAATCACCTCCCTCTGGTGGATCAGACTGGTTTCCGCCTGCGCGGGAATGACGTG
>SLCH01000044.1 GCA_007125915.1 Syntrophobacteraceae bacterium | reverse complement strand
TTATTGAATGAGCTCCATCCAGCTTCTCATAGGGGAGCCGCGTCCCGCCTAGGACCTCCGGCCCCCTCAACAGACAGGAACAGAATTTATGATGACGAATCAACGAATTCGCATCCGCTTGAAGGCATACGATCACAAGTTGCTCGACCAGTCCACCAGTGAGATCGTCATGACGGCCAAGAAGACAGGTGCGAGGGTGGCAGGCCCTATTCCTCTGCCAACCAAAATTCATCGATACACGATTCTTCGATCCGTCCATGTGGACAAGAAATCACGCGAGCAGTTTGAAATTCGCGTCCACAAACGTCTGATCGACATCCTCGAACCCACACAGCAGACTGTCGACTCGCTCATGAAACTCGACCTCTCTGCCGGTGTCGATGTGGAAATCAAGCTTTAGCCATCGAGCGGGCGTT
Source organism: Syntrophobacteraceae bacterium (assembly GCA_007125915.1). GTDB lineage: Bacteria > Desulfobacterota > Syntrophobacteria > Syntrophobacterales > Syntrophobacteraceae > SLCH01. Next base: position 22,155 of record SLCH01000044.1, on the reverse strand, counting down.
AAAGCTTAAGAAGGCAAGGAACCATCATGAAGGCAATCATTGGACGCAAGCTCCAGATGACCCAGTTGTTTTCAGAATCGGGCACAGCAGTTCCCGTCACTCTCATTGAAGCGGGCCCGTGCACGGTGACCCAGGTAAAAACCGTTGACAGGGATGGCTATGCCGCCCTGCAGATCGCTTTTGGCACGCGCAAGGCAAAGCACGTCAATCGCCCTCTCAAGGGCCACATGGACAAGGCGGGTCAGGGGTACTTTCAAGTGACGGGCGAAGTTCATCTTCCCGAAGACGGAGACCAGCAATACGATCTGGGCCAGCAGTTGACCGTGGATTCTTTTAAAATCGGCGACATCGTCGATGTGAGAGGAACCAGCAAGGGAAAAGGATATGCCGGCACCATCAAACGCTGGGGCTTCAGCCGCGGACCCTCCACTCACGGATCCAAGAATGTGAGAGAGCCGGGCACCACGGGCAACGCCACCTTTCCCGGCCGCGTCATCAAGGGCAGGAAAATGGCTGGCCAGAAAGGCAACAAGCGAGTCACCGTGATGGGGCTCAAAGTCATCGACGTTCGCCCCGAAGACAACTTGCTGGTTGTCAAGGGCGCCGTTCCCGGCGCCAGGAATGGCATTGTATTCATCCGCCAGACCAACCGTGTCAGATAATCTGCAACCATTCCGTTCGGGAAAAGAATTCGGGGATCACCATGCCAACTGTGGACTTGTACAACAACAGCAATGAAGTGATAGGGCAACTCGAGCTCAGAGACGACATTTTTGGCATTCCCGCCAACCCTCATCTCTTGCACGAAGTCGTCCTCTACCAACTGGCAAAGCGCAGAGCGGGAACGGCAAAAACCAAGCAACGCAGTGAAGTTCGCGGTGGCGGCAAGAAGCCGTGGCGGCAGAAGGGCACGGGGCGTGCCCGTGCGGGAACAACCCGCTCTCCGCTCTGGCGCGGGGGAGGCACCACTCACGGCCCCCAGCCCCGCAACTATGAACTCAAGGTGCCCAAGAAAGTGCGCCGCCTCGCCCTGAAGATGGCGCTCAGCCAGAAAGTGTCCGAGCAGCAATTCAAAGTGCTTGACAACCTGGGACTCGAACAGATCAGGACCAAAGATTTTGCTCAGATTCTTGATCGTTTTCAGGTCAAGAAAACACTGGTGCTCACACCCCGGGAAGACGAGGTCATCGAAAAGTCGGCGCGCAATATTCCCAACGTCAAAGTGCTGCGCAGCGAAGGCCTCAATGTCTATGACCTTCTCAACTACCGCACCATTCTTTTGACACAGGACACGATTGAGAAGATAGAAGAGAGGTTTGGCTCATGAGCGATAAAACTTTTCAGATCCTCAAACGGCCTCTGGTCACAGAAAAAAGCACCCTGGAGAAGGAAGCGCACAACAAGCTGGCTTTCGAAGTTGACCGCCGCGCCAACAAGATCGAGATCAAGGAAGCGGTGTCAACCATCTTCAAGGTGGACGTTCTGGATGTGACCACCATGAACATGAAAGGCAAAAGAAAGCGCGTGGGCCGCTATTTCACCAAGCGGCCCAATTGGAAAAAGGCAGTCGTCACCATCAAACCCGGCCAGCGCGTCGAATTCTTTGAGGGTGTCTAAAGATAGGAGAGAGGATTCAATATGGGCATCAAGAAAGTGAACCCGACATCCCCTGGCCGTCGGTTTCAAACCTATGCCACATCCCATGAAATCACATCAGACGCTCCCGAAAAAAGCCTCCTTCGACCCTTGAAGAAGTCTGGGGGGCGCAACAACACGGGGCGCATCACCATATGGCACCGTGGGGGTGGGCACAAGCGCATGTATCGCCTCATCGATTTCAAGCGCGACAAGGACGGCATTCCCGCCAAGGTGGCGAGCATTCAGTATGACCCCAACAGGTCATCCCACATTGCCCTGCTCCATTATGTGGACGGCGAGAAGCGCTACATACTGGCTCCTGTGGGTCTTTCCGCGGGGGACACCGTTCTTTCGGGGCCCGAGGCTGACATCAAACCGGGAAACTGCCTGCAGCTGGCCAGCATGCCCGTGGGAACCGTTGTGCACAATGTGGAACTCAAGCCCGGAAAGGGCGGTCAGCTGGCCAGATCCGCCGGATCCAGCATTCAGTTCATCGCCAAGGAAGGGAAGCACGCTATCCTGCGCATGCCCTCAACGGAAATGCGCATGGTCCTGCTCACCTGCAAGGCCACAGTGGGCCAGGTGGGCAACATAGAACATGAAAACATCTCCCTTGGAAAAGCCGGCCGAAAGAGATGGTCCGGCAGGCGTCCCCATGTGCGTGGAGTCGCCATGAACCCAGTGGATCACCCAATGGGCGGTGGCGAAGGCCGAAGCTCCGGTGGCCGGCATCCCTGCACACCCTGGGGTGTTCCCACCAAGGGGTACCGTACCCGCAAGTCCAAGACGACGGACAAGCTCATCATTCGCCGGCGACGCAAGTAGGGAAGGGATTTTGAGCCCCCAGCACCACATATGTGGTTGGCATGGCGTCAAAATCTGTTATGATCTCGCCTTCTCGGGGAGAAGCAGATCCCGCTGGACGACGATCATCGGCAACCTTAGAGGCGCATTGCCACAAGGAGAACTTAAATGCCTCGTTCCTTGAAAAAAGGACCCTTTGTCGATTACCATCTCATGGAAAAAATTGTGAGAGCCAAGGAAACGGGCGATCGCAAGGTCATCAAAACCTGGTCCAGAAGATCCACCATTCTTCCTGATTTTGTGGGCCTCACCCTTGCCGTCCACAACGGAAAAAAGTTCATCCCTGTCTTTGTTTCGGAAAACATGGTGGGGCATAAGCTGGGTGAATTCTCGCCCACGAGAACCTTTTACGGCCATGCAGGAGACAGGAAGTCCAAAGTGAAAGGGAAGAAGTGATGGAAGCAAGAGCCGTGACCAAATATTTGCGGGTTTCGCCGCACAAAGCCCGTTTGGTTGCAGACATGGTCAGGGGCAAGAAGGTTGATGATGCGCTCACCCTTTTGAAGTACACACCCAAGAAAAGCTGCCGCATCATCACCAAGACTTTGCGCTCTGCCATCGCCAACGCAGAAAATGCCGGCAACATGGATGTTGATCAGCTCTACATTCACACCATCTGTGTGAATGAAGGCCCCAGACTCAAGCGCTGGCGTCCCCGCGCCATGGGACGAGCCACCCGCATTTTAAAGGGCACCAGCCATGTGACCGTGGTTCTGAAGGAAATATAGAACCATCGCCAATTGTTTGTGAACCATGGAACTCCCTGGCATTGAACGAAATCATTGCCATGGATTTTACGAAAAAGTGACATCTCGACACAATCCATTTGGAGGTGAAGTTTGGGACAGAAGGTACATCCGACAGGTTTCAGGTTGGGCGTTATTCGCACTTGGGATTCCCGGTGGTTCGCCACCAAGGACTACCCCAAACTGGTCGTGGAAGACCGGCAGATCAGAAACTACATCAAGAAAAGACTTTATCATGCGGGCATATCCCGGGTTGAGATCGAACGCGCAGCCAACAAGGTGAAGGTCCGCATCTTCACTGCTCGCCCCGGCATCGTTATCGGCAAAAAAGGCATTGAAATCGAATCTTTGCGCAAAGACCTGGAGAAAAAATTCAAGCGCGAAATTCTCATCGACATTCAGGAAGTTCGTCGGCCTGAACTGGATGCCACCCTGGTTTCGGAAAACGTTGCCCTGCAGCTGGTGCGAAGGGTCGCCTTTCGCCGCGCCATGAAGCGTGCTGTCACATCCTCCCTGAAGTTTGGAGCCAAGGGAGTCCGTGTGGCCACCGCCGGCCGCCTGGGTGGAGCGGAAATGGCCCGTCGGGAATGGTACCGCGAAGGAAGGGTCCCTCTGCACACCCTCCGTGCCGATATCGATTATGGGACAGCCAATGCGAAAACCACTTACGGTATTATCGGAGTGAAAGTTTGGATCTTCAAAGGAGAGGTTTTGCCCTGAAACCCGTCAGCCTCCTGGCGCGATAGTTCATATCCCGCCGTTCAAGGTTCATACATGCCCCAGTTTGTTTTGAGCCAGCCTGATATCGTTTCCTCCTTGAACGATGAGGTATGAGCTATCACCCAGAGGGCACAGCATCTTCGTCGTCGCAGCGGTGACGCATAGGAGAATACAGTTATGCTAGCACCAAAAAGAGTCAAATTTCGAAAACAACAGAAAGGCCGCATGCGGGGAATGGCGTCCCGGGGTTCCTCCCTGAGCTTTGGCGAATACGGTCTCAAGGCACTGGGTTGCGGATACATCACCTCTCGCCAGATCGAGGCCGCCCGTATCGCCATCTCCAGGCGTGTGCGCCGCGGCGGAAAGCTCTGGATACGAGTTTTTCCCGACAAGTCCATCACCAAAAAGCCTGCAGAAACCCGAATGGGCAAGGGAAAGGGCTCCCCTGAAGCCTGGGTGGCCGTGGTGAAGCCCGGGCGTGTTCTCTACGAGATCAAGGGTGTCCCCGAAGCAATCGCCAAGGAAGCGCTCCTTCTGGCATCCCACAAGCTTCCCATCCCTGTGCGCTTTGTATCGAGGGAGGATGTCCTATGAAACCCGACGCACTACGCGGCATGACCCAGGAAGAATTGAAGCAGAAGCTCAAAGACGCCCAGGAGTCCCTGTTCAACCTCAGGTTTCAACATGTGACCAAACAGCTGGAAAACACGGCGCAGCTGAAGAAAACACGCCGGACCATTGCCAGAATTCAAACCATTTTGCACGCAAAGAGCCAAAACCCGACGGCATGAGGATATGCTTCATGGAACAGAAAACCACCACTAGAAAGAAACGCATCGGCTTTGTCACCAGCAACAAGATGGACAAGACCGTCGTCGTGCAGGTCGAGCGCCTCGTGACTCACCCCCTTTACAAAAAGTATGTCCGGCGCCGCAACAAGTTCAAGGCACATGACACGCACAATGCCTGCCAGGTGGGCGATCGCGTCCTGATCGAAGAGTCCAGGCCGCTCAGCAAGGACAAGCGTTGGGTCGTCGTTGAAATTTTGACCAAGGCAGCCATTTAGAACTGCCCAGGACTTATGATGCAACTGAGTCTGAAGAGAGTGCTCTCAAGGGGCACAATCCAATGGAGTGAACCATGATACAGACAGAAAGTCAGCTCAATGCCGCGGACAACTCCGGGGCGAAGCGATTGTACTGTATAAAGGTTTTGGGAGGCACTCGCAAGCGCTACGCCTCTGTGGGAGACATCATCGTTGTCTCCGTCAAGGAGGCCATTCCCAACGCCAAAGTCAAGAAGGGCGATGTGTTGAAGGCGGTTGTCGTCCGCACCAAAAAAGAAGTGAGGCGGCCCGATGGCTCCTACATCAAGTTTGATGACAATTCCGCCGTCCTCATCAACGCCAGCAAGGAGCCCATCGGCACTCGTATTTTCGGACCCGTCGCCCGCGAACTTCGAGCAAAACAGTTCATGAAAATCGTTTCATTGGCCCCTGAAGTGATTTGATGAGGATTTCAGACCATGCCTGAACAAAGAAAATTCCATCTCAAAAAGAATGACACGGTCACGGTCCTTGCGGGAAAGGACAAGGGAAAGACCGGCAAGGTCATGCGTGTCATTCCCAAGAGCAACAGGGCCATCGTTGAGAAGCTCAACATGGCCAAGCGTCATCTCAAGCCCAGCCAGCAGAACAGACAGGGGGGCATTCTTGAAAAAGAAATGCCCATTCACATTTCCAACCTGAAAGTTGTGTGCACCAAGTGCACGGATCCCACAAGAGTGGGTTACCGAGTCCTTGAGGACAACCGTAAGGTTCGTTTTTGCAAGAAATGTAACGAAATCATCGATTAGGACATCCATCACCAGTCCATGTGCGGGAGTGGAGGCAATTCATGGCACGATTGCGAGAAAAGTATCAACAGGAAATAGCTCCCAAGCTCTTTGAACAGTTCGGCTACAAAAGCTCCATGCAAACGCCCAAAATCAGCAAAGTGGTCTTGAATATGGGTCTGGGAGAAGCCATACAAAACATCAAAATTCTGGATTCGGCCACTGCGGAACTGGCACAGATCGCCGGACAGAAACCCGTTGTCACCAGGGCGCGTCAGAGCATCGCCGCCTTCAAGCTTCGCAAAGGGATGCCCATCGGATGCATGGTCACTCTCCGCGGCGATCGTATGTTCGAGTTTCTTGACAAACTGGTGAACATCGCCCTTCCTCGTGTGAGGGATTTCCGCGGTGTGTCCTCCAAGGCCTTTGACGGAAGGGGAAATTACACCCTGGGCATCAAGGAGCACATCATCTTTCCCGAAATCGACTATGACAAAATTGATAAAATCAAAGGCATGAACATCACCATCGTGACCACTGCCAAGTCGGACGCGGAGACCAGAGAGCTGCTCACTTTGATGGGAATGCCCTTCAGGAACTGATTTTTCAACGAGACAATCTAAGGAGGCAAAGTTGGCCAAGAAGTCTCTCATCGCCAAAGCAACGAGACCCCCCAAGTTTGAAGTGAGGGCTTACAACCGCTGCCCCTTGTGCGGGCGCCCCAGAGCTTTTTTGCGCAAGTTCGGCATCTGCCGCATCTGCTTTCGCAACATGGCCCTCAAGGGTGAACTGCCCGGAGTGGTGAAGTCAAGCTGGTAGTGCGGGAAAAACTAGAGGAGCATAATCGTAATGGTCTCGGATCCTATTGCAGATTTTTTGAATCGCATTAAAAACGCCCAGAAAGCGCGCTTTGACAAGGTCGATATTCCCGGTTCAAAGATTAAGACCAGCATTGCGCAGATTCTCAAAGACGAAGGTTACATCAAAAACTTTAAGTACTACCAGGATGACAAGCAGGGTGTCCTTCGAGTTCAACTCAAATACACCGAATCCAGGGAAGGCGCCATTGCGGGAGTCAAGCGCATCAGCAAACCCGGCTGCCGGGTTTATGTGGGCCACAGTGAGATTCCCCGTGTGTTGAATGGTCTCGGGGTCAGCATCCTCTCAACGTCCAAGGGCATCATGACCGACAGCCAGGCGCGCAAACAGCAGGTCGGCGGGGAGCTTCTCTGCTCAGTGTGGTGATCTTTGCCCTTGCCTTCTCCTGTCGTCCACATGAAAATTAACGTTTGGCCAAGTAAGGAGTTGCATCATGTCTCGTGTGGGTAAGCTGCCCATTCCCATTCCTCAGGGAGTCACCGCCTCTCTGAAGGATGATCTGCTGACCGTCAAGGGGCCAAAAGGAACGTTGTCGCGCAACCTTCCCCGCAAGATCGAGATCGACGTTCAGGATCAGTTCATTCACATCCGGCGCCGGGACGACGCCAAAGAATCCAAATCCCTCCATGGTCTCGTCCGTGCCCTGGTGAACAACATGGTCGTGGGCGTCAGCCAGGGATTCACCAAGTCCCTCGCTATCCAGGGAACAGGGTACCGCGCTGAAGTCCAGAGCAATGTGCTCAATCTCAATATAGGTTATTCAAACCCTGTGAAATTCACCTTGCCGGCGGGCATTTCCGCCTCCGTTGACAAACAGAATGTTGTTCAGCTCGAAGGCATAGACAAGGAGCTTCTTGGCCTTGCCGCCGCCAAGATACGGGGACTTCGTGCTGTAGAACCTTACAAGGGGAAAGGCATTCGCTACGTCGACGAGCGTGTGATGCGCAAGGCTGGCAAGACCGGATCCAAGAAATAGTGCATTTTGGAGCAGACGATGGGAAAAAAAACCAATCCACGTGAAGTGGCCCGCCAAAAACGGAAGATGAGCATTCGCAAAAAAATTTACGGCACAGACGAACGCCTTCGTCTTTCCGTTTTCCGCAGCGACAAGCACATATACGCACAGATCATCGATGACACGCGTGGCATGACCCTCATGGCCGCCTCTACCCTTTCCCCAGAAATCAAGGAAGGGGAACGCACGGGAGGCAAAGTGGGGTCTGCAAAGCTTGTGGGCCGGCTCATCGCCGGCAAGGCCAAAGAGAAAGGCATCAGCAAGGTCGTCTTTGACCGCAACGGCTTCATTTACCACGGGCGTGTGCAGGCTCTGGCAGACGCTGCCCGTGAGGCGGGCCTTGATTTTTAAATCGCTTCATATCAGAGGGAGGCATTAACTTGACAGCTGTAGAATCCAGTCAATCGCAGCTCATAGACAGGGTCGTGCACATCAGCCGCGTTGCCAAAGTGGTGAAGGGTGGACGGCGTTTTTCTTTCAGTGCCATTGTCGTCGTTGGGGACGGCAACGGTCGAGTGGGGTTCGCTCTCGGCAAGGCCAACGAAGTGCCCGAAGCCATAAGAAAGGGAATGGAGGCGGCCAAAAAGTCCATGGTCCAGGTTCCTCTGGTGAAAGGTTCCATTCCCCATGAGACCCTCGGCCGCTTTGGGGCGGCCTCTGTCGTCCTCAAACCCGCCTCTCCCGGCACAGGCGTCATCGCTGGGGGTGCGGTGCGCGCAGTCATGGAAGCAGCCGGCGTTCACGACATACTCACCAAGTGTCTCGGCTCCCGCAATCCACACAATGTTTTGAAAGCGACCATCGGTGGACTCGCCTCCCTTCGAAGCCCGGCCACCGTGGCGCGAATCCGCGGGCGCGACGTGCAGGAAATCGTAGCCCACTAGACAGAAACAGCCGTCCTTCCCCTGGTTCCTCAAGGGACGCGCCCAACGATGAGGAAACACCATGGCACAGCCCATTCAGGTCAAACTTGTTCGAAGCCCTATCGGGCGGCCCCAGAAACACCGCAAGATTCTTCAGGCGCTGGGGCTCACCCGTCTGCACCGCCCCGTGAATCTCCACGCCACTCCAACCATAGTGGGAGCCCTTCGCAAGGTCGTCCACATGGTCGAGGTCAAGGAGATTTAAAGATCAAACCGTGATTTTTTACGCGATGAGTGGATATGACTATGAGACTTCAAGATCTGGCTCCTGCTCCGGGAGCGAAAAAATCGAAAAAACGCGTGGGCCGTGGAACGGGCTCGGGTATAGGCAAAACGGCCGGCCGTGGCACCAAAGGTCAAAATTCCCGATCGGGCGGAGGCACTCCACCCTGGTTTGAAGGCGGCCAGATGCCCTTGCAGCGGCGTGTTCCCAAGAGAGGGTTCACCAATATATTTAAAAAACATTACGCCATCATCAACATTCAGGACCTTGCAGCCTTTCAGGTGCAGACAGTGATCGGCCCTCAGCAGCTGATGGAAGCGGGTCTCGTGAAGAAGCTGCAGGCGGGCGTGAAGCTTTTGGGAGACGGGGAAATTGATCGCCCACTCACCGTACGGGTACACAAGGCAAGCGCTTCGGCTGTTCAGAAGATTCAAGCAGCTGGAGGGCAAGTCGAAATCATTTCTTGATGAAAGAGGGTGACCAGGGTGTTTACAGGTTTCCAAAACATCGGCAAAATTCCTGAGCTCAAGCGGCGCATTGGAATAACCCTGCTTTTGCTTACCGTTTATCGCATCGGAGTTCACGTTCCGACACCGGGAATCAATACGGAAGCCCTTGCAGCTTTCTTTGCGGCCGTTCAGGGGACCCTTCTCGGTCTCTTTGACATGTTTTCCGGTGGTGCGCTGAGCCAGTTTTCCGTATTCGCCCTTGGCATCATGCCCTACATCAGTGCGTCCATTATTCTGCAGCTGCTGACCGTGGTCATCCCTCACCTCGAAAAGCTCAAGAAAGAGGGGGAAGTCGGGCGCAAAAAGATCACTCAGTACACCCGTTACGGCACCATTGTCCTCTCCGTCATTCAGGGCTTTGGAATCGCTGTGGGCCTGGAGACCATGACTGGTCCCGGGGGTGAAATGATTGTCATTGAACCGGGCTGGGGTTTTCGGTTCACAACGGTGATCACGCTCACGGCGGGTACGGCCTTCATCATGTGGCTTGGAGAACAAATCACCGAACGCGGCATTGGAAACGGCATCTCCCTGATTATTTTTGCGGGAATAGTGGCGGGTCTTCCCGGTGCCTTCCTGAGCACGGGCCGCCTCGTGACCGCTGGCGAAATGCATGTTTTTGGCGCCATCCTCCTGCTGGTATTCATGCTGGGCGTCATCGCGGCCATCATCTTCGTGGAGCGCGGCCAGCGCCGCATTCCCGTGCAGTACGCCAAGCGGGTCGTGGGACGAAGAGTCTACGGAGGCCAGAGCACTCACATACCTCTCAAGGTCAACACCTCCGGTGTGATTCCGCCCATATTCGCCTCTTCCATCATCATGTTTCCGGCCACTGTGGCCAGCTTCATCGCCATACCCTGGGTGCAGTGGGTGTCCGATTCCCTGGCTCCTGACCGTTTTCTCTACACCGTTCTTTTTGTTTCCTTCATCATCTTCTTCTGTTTCTTTTATACTGCCATCGTTTTCAACCCAGTGGACGTGGCCGACAACATGAAAAAATACGGCGGGTTCATTCCTGGAATACGTCCGGGCCGACCCACTGCCGAATATATCGACAAGGTCCTCAGCCGCATCACTCTGGGTGGAGCGATCTATGTTTCCATCGTGTGCGTCATTCCCACAATACTCATCCAGAGATTCAATGTCCCCTTTTACTTCGGAGGCACTGCCCTGTTGATTGTCATCGGCGTTGCCATGGACACGCTCTCACAGATCGAGGCGCACATGCTATCACGGCATTATGAGGGTTTTCTCAAGCAGGGCCGTTTTAAAGGCCGGCGATGAACCCGTGGCCATTCTGAGGCAAAATCGTGTGCGGCACCCCTCTCACCAGACTCACGGGAGGGTCCATGCCGCCGGATCCTTATACAACACAACAGGGAGGAGAACGGAACATGAACATCATTTTGTTGGGACCCCCAGGCGCTGGAAAGGGAACACAGGCGAGCAGGCTCATCGACAAGTACGGAATTCCCCAGATTTCCACGGGAGACATGTTGCGTGCAGCTCTCAAGGAAGGAACCCCTCTGGGCCTCGAGGCCAAGAAATTCATGGATCAGGGTGCCCTCGTGCCCGACACTGTGGTCATCGGCCTCGTCAAGGAGCGCATTCAGAAACCCGATTGCACCAAAGGATACATGCTCGACGGCTTTCCGAGAAACGTGAGCCAGGCCGAAGCTCTCGATTCCATGCTTGGAGACCTTTCCCAGAAGATTGACCATGTTGTCTGCATAGAAGTTCCCAGCGAAGAACTCCTGGGGCGCCTCACGGGCCGCAGAACATGCCGCAGCTGCGGTGCCGGCTATCACATCCGTTTCGACCCCCCCAAAAAAGACGGCACCTGCGACAAGTGCGCAGGAGAACTCTACCAGAGGGATGACGACAACGAGGCAACGGTCAGTTCACGCCTCAAAGTCTATGATGACCAGACCAAGCCCCTCATCGACTACTATTCCAAACAGGGCAAGCTTCGCCCCGTTAACGGTGTGGGCTCCATGGATGAAATTTTTTCACGAATCACCGCAGTGCTCGGCTAAAGGAACCCCTTTGATTTTATTGAAGTCCCAGCAGGAAATAGAAAAAATTCGCCGCTCATGCCTCATTGTGGCTGAGATTTTAGAGCGCCTGAAAGAGCACATTCGGCCAGGAGTGAGCACATTCGATCTGAATGTGCTCAGCGAAGAATTTGCAGCCAGGCTTTCGGCCAAGCCCGCTTTCAAGGGCTACAATGGTTTTCCTTACGCTCTGTGCACTTCGGTCAATGAGGAAGTGGTCCATGGCATTCCCTCCAAAAAGAGGCGGCTTGCGGAGGGAGACATCATCAGCATCGACTTCGGTGTCATCAAGGAGGGTTACTACGGGGATGCGGCCGTGACGCTCCCTGTGGGAAAAGTGGCACCGGAAGCGGCCAAGCTTTGTCAGGTCACTCGGGAAGCCCTCTTCAAGGGGATAGGACAGGCGGTTGTTGGAAATCACCTGTCTGACATCTCCCATGCCATCCAATCACATGTGGAAGCATTTGGCTATTCTGTGGTCCGTGAATTTGTGGGTCACGGCATTGGAAAGAACCTCCACGAGAGCCCCCAGATTCCCAATTACGGCCCTCCGGGCAAAGGGGTCAAGCTCAAGGCGGGAATGGTGTTCGCCATTGAACCCATGATCAACCGGGGCAAACCGGGTGTTGAAGTGCTGCAGGACAAATGGACTGCTGTCACCGTCGATCGAAGCCTTTCCGCCCACTTTGAACACACCATTGCCATAACGGCCAACGGTCCGGACATTTTATCGCAACCAAATCCTTGACACATTGTCAAAACTTATGTATTTTCCTCGTTTTGATGGTGAATCCAAAAAATTTGTAAGGAGAAGGTAAAAGGGATGGCCAAAGAAGACGCCATTGAAGTGGAAGGTGTGGTCATAGAGACCCTCCCCAACGCCATGTTTCGGGTGGAATTGCCCAACGGCCATCGGATACTCGCTCACATATCCGGCAAAATGCGCATGCACTTCATCCGCATTCTGCCGGGAGACAAGGTAACCGTGGAACTCTCTCCCTACGACTTGAACCGGGGCCGTATCACTTACAGATCCAAATCGTAGAGCGCCTTTTGCCACAGTCCTGCCAAACGGGAGAAGGAGAAATGAAAGTCAGAGCATCGGTGAAGCGCATTTGTCGCAAATGCAAGATCATTCGCCGCCATGGCACGATCAGAATCATTTGTGAAAACCCAAGACACAAGCAAAGACAAGGTTGATGGGAGGAACGGGCATTGGCACGCATTGCAGGCATTGACCTACCGAAAAACAAACGCATGGAGATTGCCTTAACCTACATTTACGGCATAGGTCGAACCACAGCTCAAAAAATTCTTACGGAAGCCCAGATTTCCTGGGACCTGAAGTCCGATGATCTCGACGACAACCAGATCAACGCCATTCGTCACGTCATCGATTCCCATTACAAAGTTGAAGGGGACCTTCGATCGGAGGTTTCCATGAACATCAAGCGCCTCATGGACCTGGGCTGCTATCGCGGCCTGAGGCATCGACGAGGCCTGCCCGTTCGAGGGCAAAGGACGCACACCAACGCCCGCACTCGCAAAGGTCCACGCAGATCGGTCATGGGCAAGCGCAAAAAGGCATAACCGGGAGGCATTGGCAATATGGCAAGGGATAGAACGGCCACACGCAAGAAAAAAGAACGCAAGAACATTCAAAACGGTGTTGCGCACATTCGTGCCACCTTCAACAACACCGTCATCACCCTCACGGACATGAGCGGAAATGCCATTTCGTGGGCCACAGCCGGCAGCCAGGGATTCAAGGGCTCGAGAAAAAGCACTCCCTTTGCAGCCCAGACCGCCGCGGAAATAGCCGGAAAAAAGGCCATGGAGCATGGCCTTCAGAACATCGAAGTGCTGGTCAAGGGCCCCGGTTCCGGTCGCGAAGCCGCCCTGCGCGCCCTGCAGGCCATTGGTTTCAACATCACCGCCATCAGGGATGTCACACCCATTCCCCATAACGGGTGCAGGCCCCCCAAAAGAAGGCGCGTTTGACATTTTTTCTCCAATTCACAGAGATATCTGTCTCTGTGGAAAGGCATCATATAAGGAGGAATACACATTGGCTCGCTATACCGGTTCCGTCTGCAGGCTTTGCCGCAGAGAAACAATGAAGCTTTATCTCAAGGGCGATCGCTGCTATTCGGACAAATGCGCCGTAGAGCGCCGCAATTACCCACCCGGTCAACATGGCCAGGGCCGCGGCAAGCTCTCCAACTACGGCACACAGCTTCGTGAAAAACAGCGCATTCGACGCATTTACGGCCTGGGAGAAAAACAATTCAGAGACTATTTCAAAGAAGCAGACCGGCAAAAGGGTGTCACCGGCACCAACTTTCTGGTGCTTCTTGAGCGCCGCCTCGACAATACGGTCTACCGGCTGGGTTTCGCCAACTCCAGGGCTGAGGCACGTCAGCTTGTCAGACACGACCACTTTCGTGTTAATGGGAAGAAGGCCAACATTCCTTCCATACTCCTTCGTCCCGGAGACAAAATCTCCGTTGCCGAGTCCAGCAGGCAGATCGGTGCCATCAACGATTCATTGGAGGCCCTGCCCCGCCGCGGCCTTCCTCCCTGGCTTGACCTCGACAAAGCCGCCTATGAAGGTGTCTTCAAGATCTTGCCGACCCGTGAAGAGATGAACCTTCCCGTTCAGGAACAGCTGGTTGTAGAGTTTTACTCCAAATAAGTTAGCGAGAATTCCTCCTGAATTATTTGCCGGGTATGGAGCTGCCCTCACTTGCCTCTTTATCCGGTTTTGCATTTCTCTTTCACGGGAAAGAATGCAATGGTGACATCTCTCAATGAGGAATCAATATGCAAAGGAATTGGCGCGAGCTCATCAAACCGAAGCGCTTGGAGGTTGAAACAGACAGCCGCCCGGACACATACGGGAAATTTGCCTGCGAACCCTTAGAAAGGGGATTTGGGATCACCCTGGGCAATGCCCTCAGGCGCGTGTTGCTCTCATCCCTTCAGGGCACCGCCATCACCAGCGTCAAGATAGACGGTGTCCTCCATGAATTCTCCACCATTCCTGGTGTCTTGGAAGATGTCACGGATGTCATACTGAACCTCAAGGAGGTTCGGTTCCGCGTGCAGGGGGAAGGGCCATGGCACATCGTCCTCGAGAAGGAAGGTGAGGGGCGCGTCATGGCTGGAGACATTCGGGAAACCTCTCAAGTGGAGGTTTTTAACAAAGAGCAGCAGGTCTGCACCCTTGCCAAGGACGCCCGTCTCCGCATGGAACTCACCCTCAAGCAGGGCAAAGGGTATGTGCCCGCCGATCGCAATGCGGAAGAAAACCAGTCCATCGGCACCATTCCCATCGACTCGATTTTTTCTCCCGTTCGCAAGGTGAGCTATAACGTCACACAAGCCCGCGTGGCCCAGATCACCGACTACGACAAGCTCACCATGGAGATCTGGACAGACGGAAGCATCACTCCCGAAGATTCTCTCGCATATGCGGCTAAAATTCTCAAAGACCAGCTCACCATTTTCATCAACTTTGAAGAGGAGCCGGAGGTTTCAGAAGAAGAAGTTCGCGTAGAACCCGCGTTCAACGAGAATCTGTTTCGCAGTGTCGACGAGCTGGAGCTTTCCGTGCGCTCTGCCAACTGCCTCAAAAATGCAGATATTCGCCACATAGGTGAGCTGGTCCAAAAAACCGAAGCGGAAATGCTCAAGACAAAGAACTTCGGCAGAAAATCCCTCAATGAAATCAAGGAGATTCTTGCCGAAATGGGCCTCTCGCTGGGAATGAAGCTGGACAGCTTTCCCAGTCGTGAAGAAATTGATCAGCGTAGAAAGGAACAGGAATAGCCATGCGACATGGAGTTTCTGGAAGAAAACTGAATCGGACGACCAGTCACCGATTGGCCATGTTCCGAAACATGGTGACTTCCTTGTTGCGTCACGAGCAGATCTACACCACGGTCCCGAAAGCTAAGGAATTGCGCCGCTGGACCGACTGGATGATAACACTCGGCAAGCGCGGAGACCTCCATGCTCGCCGCCAGGCTCTGGCTTCAGTACGCGACAAGAGCGTTGTCCACAAGCTTTTTGCAGAGCTCGGCCCCAGGTTTCAAACGCGACAGGGCGGCTACACCCGTCTCACCAAGGTGGGATTTCGTCGGGGAGATGCTTCTCCCATGTGCCTGGTTCAACTCATCGGCGAACCGGTGGTGAGTAAAAAGAAAGTCTCCAAGACTGAACCTTCGCCACCGGAGCCAGCCGTGACTCCAGCTCCTGCCGCAACAGAGCCCCCTCCCTCGTCCCCGTCACCCCCTGATGAGGGGACGGCAGGTTCGGAAAAGGAAAAACAGCCTCAATAGAGCAAAAAAAATAACCCGCTTTCAGGAGCGGGTTATTTTTTCCAAGCTTCTTTTCAAAACCCGAGAATGGGTCGATCAGTAACCAGACTCCTCATCCCTGGGAATGTAGATGGCGCAGTCACTGCAAGTGAAACCGCCCCACATGGCCTTTGCAGCCTTGTCAAGACATGCGTCGTAGTTGAGGCAGGCAAAGTTTCTGACCCCTTTGCCCTCTTTGCACATCATGGGTCCCAAAGCCAATGACTTTTCATCCACATCCCAATGAGACATTTGCCCCCGAGTCGTCTTTTCCTTAGGCATCTCTCCATTTCTCCTTGCGGTGATACCATCCACTTGACCAAAGCTCTTTCCCAAAATCTTGCATTCCAGAGAAAAACAAACGGCTTCCCCTTCGCCCTCCTTTCATTCACCAGAGCCCCGTTTCTGTCACCCAAGACCACCCGGCAGTCTCACGTTCTCGCACAACAGCCCCCTGTTTGGAGAACCATCGGCACCTGCGTAATGTATCCATGGAAAAATGGTGACTCCACGCCTTTCAGCTGTGCCCAAAAAAGTATTGTTCATGGTGTGAGTGAGGATCAACTGATGCGTCCAGCTGCCCTATCCGTGCCCATTGATCCAGATGATTCAAGATCGTTTCGGAAGATTGCGGGAATGACGTTTATAGATAACTGTTCGTGATTGAAAAATCAAACCGCTTGATCAGGTCTTCTTAAAGGGAGGAAATTCTTTCCCCTGGAATCCCGACACCCTCTCACAGGTTTCCATAACAAGCCTTTCCCTTTTGAAGACAACATGTTATGAACTTTTTTCCAATGGCTGCAGCAGTGAACCTGAAAGATCCGGGGTTTTCTGGAGAATCGAGATTGTCCTCCTCCAAGACACTGCAACCACAAAACTTTTTGCACAGCCTCTCTCATGAGATGTCCGGGAGTGACAAACCGCATGGTCTCCTTTGCTTCACTCATCAGCCTGGGATGCTCCAAGAACCTCGTGGACAGCGAGATCATGATACCTCAACTGGAGCAGATGGGCTATTCCATCACCCAAGACCTGTCCAATGCTCAAATCATCGTGGTCAACACATGCGGTTTTCTTGAAAGCGCTGTTCAGGAAGCCGTTGACACCATCCTCGAAGTGGCACGGCACAGGGAGAAGAACCGCTGCACGCAACTCATCGTCACGGGTTGCATGGTCCAGCGTTATGGCCGCAAACTCAAGGCGCTCCTGCCCGAAGTGGACCTCTTTCTTGGCACCTCTCACTACGACCAGCTGTCAAGAATTCTTGAGGAGAGAAGCCGAGGAGAAGGAGAGTCCCTCTATATTCGAAGACCCGACTTCCTGGCCACATCCCGATTGGAGCGAAAGCGCTGCACGCCCTCTTACTCAGCCTACCTGAAGGTGGCCGACGGCTGCAGCCATCGCTGCACATACTGCATGATTCCTCGCCTTCGCGGCCCCTACCGCAGTCGCACCCTTGAGGACATTCAGCGGGAAGCCGCCCGGCTGGCGGCCGAGGGAGTCAAGGAGATCAATTTGATCGCCCAGGACATAACGGCTCTCGGCATGGACCGTGGTGAACGGGACAGCCTTCCCAGGCTTCTCAAGTCTCTGGAGGAAGTGGAGGGGCTTCGCTGGGTGAGACTCCTCTACGCCTATCCCGATCACGTGAGCCACTCCCTTCTGGAAACCATGGCACAGTCAGATAAAATCGTGCCGTACCTGGACATACCCTTTCAGCACGCATCTTCTCACGTGCTGAAAGCCATGGGGCGGGAAAAACACAAGAAGACTCCTGTGGACCTCGTCGCACATATTCGTTCCCATATGCCCCAAATTGCCCTGCGCACATCCCTCATGGTCGGTTTTCCCGGAGAAACTTCCGGGGACTTTCAACAGCTTCTGGACTTGGTGGAGGCTGCCCGGTTTGACCACGTGGGGACATTTGCCTTTTCTCCGGAAAGGGGCACAAGAGCAGCCAGAATGGATGGGCAGATACCTGAAACCATCAAGGAGGAGCGTCTGGACATGCTCATGAGGCATCAGCGGGACATTTCCCGCAAGCGTCTGAATGAACGTTTTGGAGACAGGCTGCAGGTCATGGTGGAAGGATACCACCCGGAAACGGATTATCTGCTCATTGGAAGAGCATCCATACAGGCCCCCGAAGTGGATGGAGCAGTGATCATCACAAGGGGGCAGGCCGAAATTGGTGAGATACGCGCGGCCCGGGTCACGGGAGCGCACGATTACGATCTGGTGGTGGAACTGGAGCCGCCAGCTGAAGAACTGTGAGCGCTTCAGCCCCATGATCCACAAAGAGCACAGGGGGCCAAAACACTTTGACATGCTCCCCATTATTCGTTATGAAATGGCGTTTGTACAGGATTCTGATTTGCAACAGAATGCAGGCGGATGCTTTTGAAAACCAGCTGGGAAAAACCCTTGAACTGTGAATTGGACTCATCGAAAGTGCACCCCATCCCCTTGACGTCTTCTTATAATGCTGAATCTGCAGAATCCATGAAGGATCGCATCTATACGCGCATTCGCTCCGACCTCGAACGTATTGAGGCAGAAATTGACCGGCACCTGCATTCCACCATTCCCTTTATCTCCGTTGTGTCTCGTTACATTGTGGGAAGTGGAGGCAAAAGGCTGCGCCCTCTTTTGATGGTTCTCTGCGCACGCCTCTGCGGCAACAGGAGCAATAAAGACACGGCCCTTTCCGTTGTTTTCGAATTCGTTCACGCGGCCTCTCTGCTTCATGACGACGTGGTGGACCACGCGGAAGTGCGCAGAAATCAGCCCGCAGCCAATACGGTCTGGGGCAACCCCGCCGTGGTGCTTGTGGGAGACTTTTTGTACTCCAAAGCCATCAACCTGGCCGTGAGTCATAATAACATCCACATTCTCGAGGTCCTCACCCGCGCAACCACGCTCATGGCAGAGGGTGAAGTGCTGCAACTCATCAATGCAGACAATCTGGAGGTTGGTGAAGAGGAGTACCTTGAGATCATCAAAAGAAAAACGGCCGTTCTCATCAGCGCTGCCTGCCAGATCGGAGCCATCTTTGGCGGTGGGTCACATGACGAAGAGCAAGCCCTGCGGCATTACGGCCATCACCTCGGAATCGCTTTTCAACTCATCGATGACACCCTGGACTACACAGGAGAGATTGAAGAGCTGGGAAAACCCATTGGCAATGACATCAAGGAAGGGAAGGCTACCCTTCCCCTCATTCACACTTTTCAAAACTGTGCCGAAGACGATCGGCACCGCCTGAAGGAGATCTTCAGTGCCGATGAAATCTCCCGGGTGGACTTCCTCAAAGTCAAAAGCATTGTCACTGGATGCGGCGGTCTGGATTACACTTACCAGTCGGCCTTGAAGCATGTGAATGCGGCCAAGGAAGCCCTGGAAGTCTTTCCCGGCCACCCCACCAAGGTCATTCTCCAGGACATCGCTGATTTCGTCATCTGCCGCCGCACTTAGAGGAAGAGCCTGATACCACTCCAGCACCGGGACACACCCAAATCCCCCTTCTGTTTTGCATGAACTCTTAAAAAGCCTGGATCAGAGCCTTTCAGGCAGACAGGAACTCCCCTGCTTCTTGTCTGGCCGCCGGGATCATGATAGATTCCTGCGTGCTTTCTTTCATTTGGCACTGAAAAAGTGGCCCCTTTGGAGCCATAAAAAAACAGAAGCCCTGAGAAGCTTCCCGTTGGCACGGAGACCCTTGGATCACCATGGGCTCACATGCGGTTTGATGCTGAACGGTCAAAATCCCATGGAAATCAATCATGAGTTTTCCTCCCTATCCCCTTTTCCTGCGCCTTGAGAACGCCAGGTGTCTCGTGGTCGGAGGTGGGAGTGTTGGAGAGAGAAAAATCAGGGCATTGCTCTCTCATGGCGCAAGAGTGTTTGTCATCTCCCGGAAGCTCACTCCCTTTCTGAAGGAGTGCATTCAAAGGGGTGATGCGACCCTTCTGAGAGAACAGTATGATTGCAGTTTGCTGGAAGACATGGACATGGTCTTTGCAGCAACCAGTGATTCGGAGCTCAACAGCCGCATAGCAGGGGACGCAAGGGAAAAGAGGCTCTGGTGCAATACGGTCTCCAACCCCAGGGAAGGATCTTTCATCGTGCCTTCCGTAATTCATCGCGGCTCCCTGTCCATCGCCATCAGCACGGGAGGGGCAAGCCCGGCCATTGCCAGGCTCATTCGAGAGCGGCTGGAAGGGCAGTTTGGCTTTGAGTGGGCAAGGATGCTGCGCTTCATGGAGTTGTTCCGTGAAAAAATTCAGACAAAAGGGCTTGAGAGTTCAGAGAACCAGAACATTTTCAGGGCTGTGAGTCGGCTGCCCCTTCTTGAATGGATACAGGAACAGCGGGAGGAAGATGCAGTTCAAGCAATCTGCAGAGCCTGTGAGCCCGTGCTCACCGTAAAGGAAATCCAACTCCTCTGGAAAGAAGCATGGAATCCCTCTTTTTAATGATCGCCACGTTTTGCTACAGTTGCGGCACGGTGGGATACCTGGTCTACCTTTTCCGCGACTTGAGCGTCATCCATCGCGTGGCCTGGTGGGTCCTGTCCCTGGGCGCTGCCTTCCATCTTCTTGCCATTGTGTTGCGGTCTTTTGCCCTTGAGCACTTGGCCGTGACAAGCCCTCAGGAAGCCATGTCCTTTTTTTCATGGGTCCTGGTCACCACCTACCTGATCGTCCAGACGCGTCTCGACCTGAGAATACTGGGCTCTTTCGTCTCGCCGCTGGCTGTCGTGTTCATGCTCATTTCCACACTGCTGCCCCGTGACATTCTTCCCACATCGGGTGCCTTCAAAAGCGGCTGGGTGATTTTTCATGTGTCCACTCTTTTCTTTGCTTACGCACTCTTCGCTCTGGCCTTTTGTGCCGGTGTCATGTATCTGCTTCAGGAGCGCCAGATCAAGAAGAAAAACTTTGGCTTTCTCTATACGCGGCTCCCTTCACTGCAGCGCCTTGACAAGATAAATGACCATTGTTTGCTCCTCGGATTCCCCTTCATGACGGTGGGCCTCATCACGGGTTTCACCTATGCCAGTGCTGTCTGGCGTTCTCCCTGGAACTGGGATCCCAAGGAGATCCTCGCCCTCTTCACGTGGTGCATTTATGCGGTGCTCCTTCACGAGCGGCTGGCTGTGGGATGGAGGGGAAGAAAGGCCGCCCTGATGGCCATTCTGGGCTTCATAGGCGTTCTCATGACATTTCTGGGTGTCAACCTTTTCTTAGAGGGACACCACACATTTTCTACTGGATAGGTTTGGCTTATGGCAGAGATTGTTCTCATCGGAATGAACCATAAAAGCGCACCCGTTGAGGTGCGTGAGCAACTCGCCGTTGCCTGCAAGGAAAAGGTGGATCCTCTTGTGCACCTTCCACAGCTGCAGCATGTGGATGAAATGTTTTTTGTGTCCACCTGCAATCGCGTGGAAATTCTCTTCATCTGCAGGGATGCGCATGAAGCCCTGGAAGAAGTGAAACGCCTCCTTCGAAACCACCTGGGAGACCAATTCAATGACTCTCTGGACCAGCACTTCTACACTCACCACAGCCTGGACGCAGTGAAACACCTTTTCCGCGTGGCATCCAGCCTGGACTCCATGGTGGTGGGAGAACCCCAGATTCTGGGTCAGATCAAGACCGCTTACCGACAAGCGACGGAGCACAAAACCGTAGGGGTCATTCTCAATCGGCTCTTGCATAAAACTTTTTCCGTCGCCAAGCGAGTACGGTCCGAAACTTGCGTAGGCTCTTACGCCGTCTCCATCAGCTACGCAGCGGTGGAACTGGCCAGAAAAATTTTTGGAAAACTCGCCGACAAGCGCGTTCTGCTCATCGGTGCGGGCGAAATGGCCGAACTGGCCGCCGAGCACCTCCTGGCACAGGGCGTTTGCCAAATGGCCGTCGCCAATCGAACCCTTGAGAGAGCCGTGTCCCTGGCCCGGCGATTCAGAGCGCAAACCGTGCCTTTTGACCACATTTTGGACAACTTGAAGAATGCCGACATCGTGCTCACCTCCACGGGGTCCCCAGAGCCAATCCTGCTTCATCGCGACGTGAAATCGCGCATGCGGGAGCGGCGTAACAGGCCCCTTTTTTTCATCGACATCGCCGTTCCCCGGGACATTGATCCTAAAATCAATGAAATTGACAACGTTTACGTCTATGACATAGACGACTTGCAGGGTGTCATCGACCTGAACCTCGAAGACCGAAAGCGGGAAGCAGAGAGAGCGGAGCACATCATTGCCGAGGAAACCCTCAAATTCGAGGACTGGCTGTGCACCCTCAAAGTGGTTCCAACCATCATCGCCCTTCGAGACAAGGCTGAAGCCATTCGTCAACTGGAGATTCAAAAAACTCTTTC
>SLCH01000207.1 GCA_007125915.1 Syntrophobacteraceae bacterium | reverse complement strand
TTCGCATCCCGCACAGGCATTCAGCCATTCTTCCGATACTTTGACCGTCATAGATTCACCTCGCTCCTCTCTGTTGCCGCATCCGTCACGACTTGACGAAAACGGGTTTGGCCTGGAGCTTCTCACGATTTTCAAGGGCCATCCGCTTTTTCCTTTCAGACCACTCTTCCACTTTGTGGAGGGCTTCCCGTGCCGCATGGGGGTTTTCGGGACTGCTGAGCGTCTCCAGAACTTCCTGCCGGGCATCGGCCATGACAGCCCGCCCCAAGGGGGTTCGCACCAGCACCGTCGTCCAGCCCTCCTCAGCGCCGAGCCCCCCGAAGGAAATGTCCGCAAATTCCGAGGAGTAGTCGTCGCAGTAGCGGCAGGCAAAGCGCTTCATGAAACCCAACTGGTCCAAGGGAATGGTTCTGGTCTCCCCGTTTTCCAGATGGACGTAAAGATCTTCCTTGACGTTGATCTTGCGCATATCGTTCCATTGAAAGCCACCCAGTTCCTGGAGTTTCTCCGACTCTTTCGCGCCGAAGGAGAAGTTCCCCGTGCAGAAGAGCCCCAGGTGAAACTTGATGGAGTCGGAGGGCACAACCCCCAGTGCCTCCATCTTGCGGATGGTTTTGATCTGACAAGGCGTCCCCACGAAAGCCACCCGCCTCAAACCGCGCCGCATCGGTTGCCCCATTTCCATGATGGATGGGACATAGGTGGAGTAAGAGGTGCTGAAGAGGCTCATGCCGTGGGACGTATCGAAGTGAAAGCCGGCCGCATCCAGGATTTCCTGGTGGGTGGTCGCGAGCCAGGGGGTTCGCGTGAACGGCCCCGACGGTTTGGTCACTATGGCGCCGTCGATGAATCCCCGGTCCAGGAGATGAAGGAGGACCGCGGTCACCACCCCTCCATCGGTGGCCCGTTTGCGTACGGTGGGGTTCAAAGCCCTCGAGAGGGACACATTCAGAATACGGCCCATAGGGGCACTCCAAGCCACCGTTCGTTTTTGCTCTTCGTCCAGCTCATGGATTTCGGGGCAGATGAGATAACAGAGACCGCATTCGATGCATTTCTCCGCATCCCTGTAACGGGGCTTGCCGTCTTGGTCCAGTTCCAGAGCTCCATAGTTGATGGCCGTGCAGAATGTCACGCACCCACCGCACCGATGGCAGAGTCCCTTTTTCTGGACTTCCTGAATCAGGTTGAAAAAAGTCTCCATGGTTTTCCTCCAGCCGGCAATGGGTTTGAAGGTCAAGCGGCGGCGACCCGCGTTTTTTTCAAAGGATTGGAGCCGAGAGACCGCACCTGTTCCGTGAACTTTGTCACCACTTCCGCAAACCTTGGAGCCTCGGCGGAGGAGACCCATTGGATGGTGAATCGGGCGGGATCGATTCCCGCATTTTCCAGAACAACGTTGAGGGCTTCTGCCCGGGCAAGCGCTTTGTGATTACCTTCCAGGTAATGGCATTCTCCCGGGTGTCAGCCCATCACCATGACGCCGTCGGCTCCCTGCTTCAAAGCATGGAGCACCAGTTCGGGGCTCACCATCCCCGAACACATGACCCGAATGGGGCGCATGTTGGGCGGGTACTGCAGCCTGCCCACGCCGGCCAGGTCCCCTCCCGCATAAGCACACCAGTTGCACAAAAAACCGATGATGACCGGTTCAAATGAAGTGGACATGAATCCATCTCCTTTCTGCATGAACACTGATTTTTTGGTTTTCGGGCTTCGACAGGCTCAGCCCGAACAGTATGCAGTTTCGTAGTATCGTAGGGTGGGCACGGGTTTTTGTGCCCACCGCTTTTGGGTCCTTCCTCCTCCATGACCCGCCGCAACCCCGCCATCAAAGGTTCATCGCCGTCATGGGCGGGGGGCAACATGGCCCTGGCACCGTCGCCAAACTTCAACCGTCCAGTGCCGCATCCACCTGAGCCTTCAACTGGGACAGGGTGAATCCATGCACCAGAATTCCTTCCTTGGGGCAGGTGGCCTCGCAAAGGCCGCATCCCTTGCACAGAGCGCTGTCCGTGGCAACTTTCCTGAGGGTGTGGCCGTTGGCTCCATATTCCTCGATCCTGATGGCCGCATAGGGGCAAACGTCCACGCACAGGGCGCATCCATCACACTTTTCTGTGACATACGATTTGACAGCGTCCAGCTGCATGATGCTTCGGGAGAGGATGACCCCCGCCCGGGCCGCTGCCGCTTTGCCCTGAGAGATGGCCTCATCGATGGGCTTGGGATAGTTGCAGAGCCCCGCAAGGAAAAGCCCGTCCACGGGCATGTCCACGGGGCGCAGTTTGGGGTGGGCCTGGTTGAGGAATCCATCTTCAGTCAAACCGCACTTGTAAAGGTCCACCAGTTCATGAATGTCGTTGGGCACAATGGCCGTGGCGAGCACCAGGTAGTCTGCGGGAAGCTTCAGGGGGCGCTGAAGAATGGGGTCGTGGACTTCCACAAACAAGGCGCCTTTTTCCTGCAGAACTTTCGGTTTTTCATGGCGCGTGAAGCGGATGAAAATGACCCCCGATTGACGGGCCTTGCGGTAAAGGTCTTCGCGCTCCCCGTAGGTGCGCATGTCCCGGTTGAGCACGTAAACGTCCATGTCGGGGTTCATTTCTTTGAGCTTCACGGCCGTATGGACCGTGTGCGTGCAGCAGACGCGGCTGCAGTAGGGCCTTTCGGGCTCCCTTGATCCCACGCACTGGATGAACACGACACTGGAGGCTTGTGTCACTCCTTCCGGGTGTTCCCTTTTTTCCGCATCGAATTGCAGGTGAGTCATGATTCGAGGGTCCTGGCCGTAGAGGTACTCCCGGGGCTCGTATTCGTGAGCACCCGTGGCGAAAACGGCGGCACCGTAATTGAGGGTGCGTGTCCTCCCTTTGCTCTCCACATCGCTTGAAAACTCACCCACGGAGCCCTTGCAGGTTTTGATGCGCGCGTTCTTGTAGACCTTGATGTGGGGGTGGTTTTCAGTTTTGTGAATGAGATCCATGAGGTATGGGCGTACGGGCATCCCGTTCCAGGTTTCTGTGAGCCGCCAGGCCACTCCTCCCAGGCGATGAGATTTTTCGATGAGAGCCACCTGATGGCCCTGGTCGGCCAGGTTGATGGCGGCGCTCATGCCCGCCAGGCCTCCTCCCACCACCATGGCCTGTTGAATCACGTTCACTCGGGGCTGCTCCAGGGCTTCATTGAGAGCGGCCTTGGCCACAGCCATGCGCACCTGGTCTTTGGCTTTCTCCGTTGCCTTTTCAGGATCTCCCACGTGCACCCAGGAGTTGTGGTTGCGGATATTGGCCATTTCGAGCAGGTAAGGGTTGAGGCCGCATTCCCTGAGGGTGTCCTGAAAGAGGGGTTCATGGGTTCTCGGGGTGCAGGCGGCCACCACGATACGGTTCAGGTTGTGCTCCCGGATCTTTTCCGCCATGAGAACCTGGGTGTCCGTGGAACAGGTGAACAGGTTGTTTTCCACGAGGGCGACCCCGGGAAGACTTCGAGCATAGGCCGCCAGCTGGTTCACATCCACCGTGCTGGCAATGTTGATGCCGCAGGCGCAGACGAACACTCCCACTCGAGGGGGCTCCTGAGAAATGTCCCTTTCAGGGGGATAGGTCTTCTCGGTGGTGAGGGAGGCTTTGGCCGAAGCAAGGGAGCGCGCCGCTTCGGCCGCCGCCGCCGATGCTTCCGTCACCGATCGGGGAATGGCCTTGGGGGCCTGGGCCGCCCCAGCCAGGTAGATGCCCTTTCGGCTGGAAACGGCGGGATCGAAGGGGTGGGTTGCGATGAAGCCGTAGCTGTCCCGGCGGCAGTCCATGAGATAAGCCAGCTTTTCCGCATCCTGGGGTGGTTCCATGCCGATGGAAAGAATCAGCATGTCAAAGTCTTCCACTGTGGCGATTCCGTCTTCCTGCACATATTCCACCTGGACACCCGTGTTGCCGTATCCGGGTTCCACGGTGTGAGGCCGGGATCGAATGAAACGCACACCCTTTTCCCGTGCCGTTTCATAGTAGCGTTCAAACTCCTTGTTCTGAGTGCGGATGTCCATGTAGAAGACGGTTCGTTCAAGATTCTTCCCACTCAGGTGCTCTGCCGTTGCCAGGGCCTGTTTCATGGCGTACATGCAGCAGACGGTGGAGCAATATCCGTTGCTGGAGCGGCTGATGTCCCGGGAGCCCACACATTGGATCCATGCAATCTTCTCAGGCTCCCTTCCCGTGGAAGGCATGGTCAGGTGGCCGAGGCAGGGTCCTCCGGCGGAGAGAAGCCGCTCGTATTCCAGTCCTGTCACCACATCGGGGACTTTTTTGTAGCCAAAGTTCTCGTAAGGAGTGGGATCGAAGGGCTTGAAGCCGGGGGCAAGAACGACGGCTCCCACATTGAGGGGCAGGATCACTTCTTTTTCATGGAAGTTGATGGCACCTGTGGGACAGTATTTTTCACAGGCCCGGCACTTCCCCTTCTTGGTGAAGTAGATGCAGTTTTCGCCATCGATGGCATACTTCAAAGGAACGGTCTGGCCGTACTTGATATAAGCCGCCTTGCGCTTGGACACGCCCATGTTGTAGGGGTCGTCCACTTTTTTGGGACATTTCTCCGCACAAATGCCGCAGGCGATGCATTTGTCCATATCCACGTAACGAGGGTGTTTTTTCACCACGACGGTGAAATTCCCCTCTTCACCCGAAATTGCCATCACTTCCGATTTTGTCAAAAGTTCCACGTTCAAGTGCCGACCGCACTCGACCAGCTTGGGCGAGAGGATTCACATGGCGCAGTCGTTGGTGGGGAAAGTCTTGTCCAGCTGGGACATGACCCCACCGATGCCTGTGCTTCTCTCCACCAGGTACACGTAGTAACCCGAATCGGCGAGGTCCAGAGTCGCCTGTATTCCGGCAATGCCCCCGCCCACGACCATGACGGATCCAACAATCTTCCTGCTCATGATGCCTCCCTCACTGAAATGTCCTTTTCATTGGCGCTGAACTTTCGTGTGGTGAAAGAATTCTGCTCAAAAGGTTATTCGATTTGGGTTGATCCAAGGGCTTTTCGCTGAAACATTTCCGCCATATTTTCATGCCTCTTCGTGATCCGCCCGCGGGACCCCGGGGAGGGCCGCAATGCTTCTGCTCTAAGGATTTGTGTGCTGTTCTGCCACGTCATCCCCGCAAGGGCGGGGATCCTGAAGGTCTTGAGAAAGCTGGATTTCCTCCTGCGCGGGAATGACTTGAAGGTGCTATTGCACTGGTTGATAAAGCTTAAGCCGACGGCATTGCGGGGAGACCATGCCCAAAAGGTGAATCCAGGATTTCCTGAGCTTGCCCCATGCTGCCTCATCCATTCCGTTCAGCCGTTCACCGAAGGGCGCCTGCATTGCCCCATTTCCCGTAAGGCCCTGGTTCAAAAAAGTTCGAAAAAGAACTGGCATCCTCAAACATGGGCCTGGCCCTGCTCTATGGCTCCGATTTCGCGCAGCAGCCACTGGCAGGCTGCATCCACCGCCTGGTCCACTTCCTCGGACAGTCCCGGCTGGACTTCCTCGGGGATGTTGGCGATCTGAACGGCGAGAATGCGCACCGTGACCCCTCCGGGATCCTGGAGTTCCTTGAGCAGATTCACCGATGGAAACTGGTGGAGGGAATAGTCCGCCGCTTCTTTTTGTTCCATATCCTCCGTGTATGCCTCGAACACTTCCCCCGCAGCCCTCCCTTTCTGGCACATGGCGTCCACGATGAAGAGATGCGTGGGCTTCACGGGCGAGAGGAGGAAGTCAAAGAGAAGGTCTCCGGCGCTGGTTCCCACATCCGCCGCGAAAGCGCACCGGGGAAGGGTGTATTGGGCGTTGAGCCGCTCGATCACCGCCGGGCCAAATCCGTCGTCCCCCAGAAGAGGGTTGCCGCAACCGAACACTATGACCGGATGTTCATGGATTTCTGCGATCATGACGGCTCCCCCATGGGGTTGAGTGCTCATTATTGAAGTGCCGGGGTCAGGGGCCCATCCCGGAAAGGGTTTGGATTTTCATGGCCACCTGGCCGTAGGAAACCGGAATATCGCCGTTTCAACCTGTTGAAACGGTGCTCCATAGGGTCACGGAGCAGAAACGTTGTGAGGCGGGATCAGCTTGCTTTGAGGCCAAAAGCATTTATTGAGGAGTCTCAAATAAGCTTCTTTCAATAATTCTAAGTTGTTAAAAGAAAAAGGAGGTCATTTGATGAAAATGATCACAAAATAATGAGCGACTTCTCAATCAAATCTGCTGCAGTTGAGGAATTGAGCTTTAAATCTATGGAGAAATGGTGTTGCTGTCAGCGTTAACAGGAACAGTCAGCGCAAGAGATGGATTCACGGAAAACCAAGGTTTTTGAAAACCTTTAAAATTCGCTCTCCGTAAAACATTGCATATCCAAAAACAACGATTTCGTCAAAGAAAATCTTCTCACAAGGGAGAATCGTCTTTTATTAAAAGAATTGACCTGTTGCAGCGGCTCTGGGGCCAAGGCCCCTTCAAAGGGAGCCCATGTCTTTCATCACCCGGTCCACCACCTTGGGGGACATGGGGAAGGCATCAGCGGCCACTGGGACTTTTAAGGGCACACTGGCAGCCTCCTGCTTTTTTTGCCGCAAGAGTTTTATCAAGAATGGTCGATGTGCCATGGAGGGCCACGTCCTGCACCACGTCTGCAGTGGTGTGGCCAAAACAATGCCAGATGGTTTCGTCGGGAGCATTTCTCCCGTCCCCTGATGATACCTGCACTTCAGCCTTCCGATTCTTTTTGTTGCCCTTCCTTCTTGGGTTCGAGATAGACCAGTTCGGGCTTTTTCATGAAGACCTTCATATCCGGGGGAACCGATTCCGTGAGCCACACGTTGCCTCCGATGACCGATCGAGCGCCGATGACTGTCTCTCCTCCCAGAATGGTGGCACCCGAATAGATGACCACGTCGTCCTCGATGGTGGGATGGCGTTTGTTGGTGCGCAGTTGCTGCACGGCGTCCTTGGGCAGGGAAAGGGCTCCAAGGGTCACACCCTGGTAGATGCGGACCCTTTGGCCGATGACGGTGGTCTCCCCGATCACCAGGCCCGTGCCGTGGTCGATGAAAAAGCTTTCTCCGATCTCGGCCCCCGGGTGAATGTCGATTCCCGTGATGCTGTGAGCGTATTCGGACATGATGCGGGGCATGAGAGGAATTTTGCGCTCATACAAAAGGTGAGCGATGCGGTACACGGTCACGGCAAAAAGACCGGGATAGCTGAAGATGATTTCTTCGTAACTCCCCGCCGCCGGATCTCCTTCATATGCGGCTCTCACGTCCGTGCCGAGAATGACCCTCAACCGAGGGAGTTGCTGCATGAAGCGCAGGGCTTCCTCCTCCCCCCGTTCTTCGCAGTTGAGGCATTCCAGGTCGTTTCTCAGGCAGTCGTGCCTCAGGGAAAGGCCGATCTGCTGGGAGAGGATGTCAAAAAAGGCCGTCGCTTCCTGGCCGTAATAATAGGACAGGTTGAACTGATCCAGTTTGGTGCGGAGAAAATATCCCGGGTAGAGCATCTTGAGGGCCC
>SLCH01000206.1 GCA_007125915.1 Syntrophobacteraceae bacterium | reverse complement strand
CACAGGAGGCTTCAGCTGGATGGAGGGGCCTTGAAGGTCCTCGCGGAAACGAGCGTCGATCGAATCATAGAGATCATTGAAAAAGAGAGGCCTGCGGTGGTGGCCATTGATTCTGTGCAGACGATGCATTCTTCCTGGCTGGAATCTCCCCCGGGATCCGTGAGCCAGGTTCGCGAATGTGCGGCTCGTTTGATGCGGGTGGCCAAGGAGGGAAGGACGAGCATTTTCCTTGTGGGTCACGTCACGAAAGATGGGGCCATTGCGGGGCCGAGAATACTGGAGCATCTCGTGGACACGGTTTTGTACATGGAAGGGGACAGAACCCATACCTTTCGGCTCTTGCGGGGTGTGAAAAACCGCTTTGGTTCCACCAACGAGATAGGGGTTTTCGAGATGAGGGAAAAGGGCATGGAGCAGGTGCCCAACCCCTCCCAGTTCCTCCTGGCGGAGCGTCCCAAAGGGGTTTCCGGTTCGGTGGTGGTCTGCTCCATGGAAGGGACCCGGCCCCTCCTGGTGGAACTGCAGGCGCTGGTGAGCGCAAGCAGCGGGCCGCAGCCGCGACGCACAAGCATGGGAGTGGACGGCAACCGCCTTTCACTGCTCCTGGCGGTCCTCGAAAAGAAGCTGGGTTTCGGTTTTTCCCAACGGGATGTCTTCGTGAACGTGGCCGGCGGCGTGAAGTTGCTCGAACCCGCCGTGGATCTCGCTTTGACCACGGCCCTCATGAGTTCATACCTGGACAGGCCCCTTCCCGGGGAGCTTGTGGTGTGGGGGGAAGTGGGGCTCACGGGGGAAGTGCGCGGTGTGGGGCATTCCAACCTGAGAGCCCTTGAAGCTCAAAAGCTCGGTTTTGGACTCTGCATCCTGCCTCATGGCAATGAGGAGCAGCTGTCGCATAAAACGGTGATCCGGTGCCAGGGAGTTCACTCTCTCGCCCATGTCCAGGAGCTGCTCTTTTCCTCCTGAAGGGTCTCATCACATCTCAAAGGCTTTTCGAATGGCCTTGCCGAAGGGTTTGTGAAGAACACCCACCTCGGTGATGATGCCCTCGATGTACTTGTGGGGTGTGACATCGAAAGCGGGGTTCAGGGCTGGCACTTTGAGGGGTGCCACTGCCTTGCCGTTGAAATGAGTCACTTCTTTGGGATCTCTCTGTTCGATGGGAATTTCCCTGCCTTCCCCAAGGGTGGGATCGATGGTGGATCTGGGTGCCGCCACATAAAATGGAATGTGGTGGGTTTTGGCCAAAACAGCCACCATGTAGGTTCCTATTTTGTTGGCCGTGTCTCCATTGGCGGCTATGCGGTCTGCCCCCACCACAACCACGCTGATTTTTCCCTGCTGCATGAGTGTGCCCACGGAGTTGTCCGTGATCAGGGTCACGGGAATTCTGGCCTTCATGAGTTCAAAGGCTGTCAGCCGGGAACCCTGGAGAAAGGGGCGGGTTTCACAGGTATAGACCTCGATGGATGGATCGGACGCATGGGCGGCGCGAATGACACCCAGAGCGGTGCCGTAATCAGCCGTGGCAAGGGCGCCCGCATTGCAGTAGGTGAGGATCCTCGCTCCCCGGGGCATCAATTCTTTTCCGTGCTCGCCAATGGCCAGATTGGCGGCAACGTCTTCCGAAAGGATCTCGTCGGCCTTCTGCCGGATGAGTTCCTGCAGTTCCAGCACGCCCGATCCGGGGTTTTCCACCACCACGGAATAAATTTTTTCCACGGCCCAGCCCAGATTGTTACCCGTGGGTCTTGCATCCTTGACCTGCTGGCAGAGCCGCACAAACTTGCGCTTGAATGTCTGCGGGTCTGCCGCCTGAATGTTTTGGGCTCCCAGAGCCAGGGCCATGGCTCCCGCCACGCCCACTGCGGGGGCTCCGCGTATGGCCATGTTTCTGATGGCGTTGACGACCTGTTGGGGCTTGGTGCACCTGAGGAAAACCTCTTTGCGGGGAAGGAGCCGCTGGTCCAGTATGGCCACGGTGTCCCCGTCCCAGTGTATGGGTGGCAACCATTGCTGTGTCATTTGGAAAACCTCCTATTTCACCGCCTGCAGTTTTTTGCGAAGCAAATCGTTTACGAGCTGGGGGTTGGCTTTGCCCTTGGTTTTTTTCATGACCTGGCCCACAAAAAAACCAAAGAGCTTTTCTGTGCCTTTCTGGTAGCGGGAGACTTCTTCCGCGTTTTCTGCGAGAACCTGTGCAATCACAGCCTCAATGGCCCCCTCGTCGGTCACTTGAACCAACCCTTGTTTTTTGACAATGCTTCCAGCCCGGTCACCCGTTTCGTACATGGACTGAAAAACATTCTTGGCGATCTTTCCACTCAAAACTCCCGATTCGATCAACTGAAGCAACTCAGCCAGGTTTTCAGGAGTGATGGGGCAGGAGTCGATGTCCCGCTCATCTCGGTTCAATTCCCTGAGCAGCTCTGAAAGAATCCAGTTGCTGGCCATTTTGGGACGGGGAAAAACTTCCACAACCGTTTCAAAGTAGTCCGCCAGGGCCTTGGAGGAAATGAGCACCTGAGCATCATAAGGGGGGAGGCCCCATTGAGAGGAAAACCTTTCCTTCTTGCTTTCGGGCAGTTCGGGCAAGCTCTGCCGGACCTGCTGGATCCAGCTTTCATCGACCACGACGGGAACGAGGTCGGGGTCGGGAAAGTAACGGTAGTCGTGTGCTTCTTCCTTCCCGCGCATGCTCACTGTCACATTGCGCCCCGCATCCCACAAACGGGTTTCCTGAACGATCGCTTCCCCCCTTTCAAGAAGGGTGCGCTGGCGGCGAATTTCAAAATCGAGAGCCCTCTGGACATTTTTAAAGGAATTTAAATTTTTGATTTCCGCCTTGACTCCCAGTTCTTCTCGACCCGGGGGTTTGAGGGAAATGTTGGCATCGCAGCGGAAACTGCCCTCTTCCATATTCCCATCGCAAATTTCCAGATATCGCAGAATCTCCCGGAGTGCCCTCAGGTAAGCTGAAGCTTCCTGGGGCGAGCCAATGTCCGGTTCGCTCACGATCTCCATGAGGGGCACCCCGGTGCGGTTGAAATCCACGTAGCTCAAGGGCTGGAACTCATCGTGAATGAGCTTTCCCGCATCCTCTTCCATGTGAATCCTATGAATGCGAATGCGCTTGGGAGCCCCATCCCCTTCGATTTCAAGCCAGCCCTTTCGAGCTATGGGAAGCTCGTACTGGGAAATCTGATACCCTTTGGGAAGGTCCGGATAGAAATAGTTTTTGCGCGCGAACCGGCTCAAGGGGGAGATTTCGCAGTGGGTGGCCAATGCCATTCGAAGTGTGAACTCAACGACTTCCCTGTTCAAAACGGGAAGAACGCCCGGCATGGCAAGGCACACAGGGCAAGTGTGCGAGTTAGGACTGGCGCCGAAGGTTGTGGAGCACCCGCAGAATATTTTACTTTTTGTCAGGAGCTGTGCGTGCACTTCCAGCCCGATGACCGGTTCCAATTCCATCTTTCATTCTCCATGCTGAGAAAGCCTGATGTGACTTGTCCCATGGGGTCCATGGCGGGTTCTCTCAGTTCCCTTGGGGTCCTCAGGGGTTTTTTTTTACTTTTCAAACCATGCACGATGGACGTGAAAAAAGGCCATTGCAGAAAGCCGCGCTGAACGCGGCGTGCACCCGCCCTTTTCTCGTGTGTGCGTTCCAGCGTCTTCGGTGTGGCTGGAAGCAGCTTTACAAACAATTTTCACAAGCACGGTGCGCGGGGTGGTCGAGGAAGGGGGGCAAAAATTTTCCCCTTCTTGCCGTGAATGGATGCTGCGGTGTGTTCTGCCATCGAGTTTCCTATACCATCAACAAAAGGCGGGTGCAAGGAAGAGGAGGGATCTTAAATAAATATTGATGCAAACAATGTTTGACATTGTGAGGACTTTCATTTAGGAATATTGCGGTTTGAAAAAAAGCAGAGGCTTTTTTGGGGGATGGCTCTCGTTGATGAGACGTGATCCACGCTGGTTGAAGTTGTTTCGGGGATAGTGAGGAGAATTATGAAAATTCACGAGTACCAAGCGAAAGAGTTGTTTCAAAAGTACGGAGTCCCTACTCCTCGTGGGAAAGCTGCCTTCGCCGTTGATGAAGCAAAAGCGATTGCCAAAGAATTGGGCACCCTCCCGGTTGTTGTCAAAGCGCAGATTCATGCAGGTGGACGTGGAAAGGGCGGTGGTGTCAAGATCGCCAAAACAGAAGCTGAAGTGGAACAGTATGCCAATCAAATTCTCGGCATGACGCTGGTTACGCACCAGACGGGCCCTGAAGGAAGGCTGGTCAAGAGGCTTCTGGTGGAAGAGGGATTGCCCATCGAAAAGGAGCTCTATCTCAGTCTGCTCCCCGACCGTGATACGGCCAGCATTGTGATCATGGCCAGTGAAGCCGGCGGCATGGACATCGAGGAAGTCGCTGAAGCGACACCAGAAAAAATCATCAAGGTCTTTGTGAACCCCCTGCTCGGCTTCCAGGCTTATGAAGCGCGTCAGCTGGCTTATGGGCTCAATATGGAGCCCGAGGTTGTCAAAGCATTCATTCCCATGATCAACAAGCTTTACAAGCTCACCGTTGAATATGACTGCTCCCTCGTGGAAATCAACCCGCTGGTCATACTCAGCGACAAGAGAGTCGTCGCTCTGGATGCCAAGGTGACCTTTGACGACAATGCCATGTACCGCCACAAAGATATTCAGGCCTACCGTGACCTGGAGGAAGAAGACCCCTTTGAGGTGGAAGCTTCAAAATACAACATCAATTACATCAAGCTGCCCGGCGGCAACATCGGCAACATGGTCAACGGTGCCGGTCTTGCCATGGCCACCATGGACGTCATTCAGCTGGCCGGGGGCCAGCCCGCCAACTTCCTGGATGTGGGAGGCGGCGCGAGTGCGGAGCAGGTTGAAAACGGTCTTCGTATCATTCTGAGCGACTCTGCCGTGAAGGGAGTGCTGATCAACATCTTCGGCGGTATTCTGCGCTGTGATATTTTGGCGACGGGTGTTGTGCAGGCTGCCAAGAATGTGGAAATCAAGGTTCCCCTCATTATCCGCATGGAAGGCACCAACGTGGACCAGGGCCGTAAAATCCTGGAAGAATCGGGACTGAAGATTACTGTGGCGAAGGACCTGGCAGACGCCGCCCAAAAAGTTTCAGCAGTGGCTAAGGCATAACAAGGGGGAAAACATGAGCATTTGGGTGGACAACAATACAAAGCTAGTGGTTCAGGGTATCACCGGTCGTGAAGGTCAGTTTCACACTTTGCAGTGCAAAGCCTACGGCACCAACGTTGTCGCAGGGGTGACGCCGGGCAAGGCTGGTCAGAATGTGGAGGGAATTCCCGTTTTCAACACGGTGGCTCAGGCAGTGAAGGAAGCCGGCGCCAATGCTTCCATGGTTTTTGTGCCGCCTCCCTTCTGCGCCGATGCAATTCTTGAATCCATTGACGCTGAAATTCCCTTGATCGTTGCCATCACCGAGGGCATTCCCGTGATGGACATGATGAAAGTCAAGAACTATCTCAAGGGATCCAAAAGCCGCCTCATCGGTCCCAATTGCCCCGGCATCATCACGCCCGGGCAAGCTAAAATCGGGATCATGCCGGGGCCCATTCACAAGCCCGGTCCCGTGGGCATCGTGTCCCGCTCTGGAACCCTGACCTACGAAGCGGTCTATCAAATCATGCGCTTTGGGGTCGGTCAGAGCACCTGTGTGGGCATCGGTGGCGACCCCGTCAATGGCACCAACTTCATAGATTGTCTCTCCGCTTTTCAAAATGATCCCGAAACCAAGGCCATCATCATGGTGGGTGAAATCGGCGGTTCTGCTGAAGAAGAAGCCGCTGATTTCATCAAGCAGAATGTGACCAAGCCCGTTGTGGGTTTTGTTGCGGGAGCCACAGCACCTCCAGGACGCCGAATGGGACACGCGGGCGCCATCATCAGCGGCTCCAGCGGAACAGCCCAGGGCAAGATGGCGGCCATGAAGGCAGCAGGGATCGCCGTTGTGGAAAACCTTGGCCTGCTTGGTGATGTTGCCCAGGAAGTTTTCAAGGACGTCATCTAGGAAAATTTTTCGAACACGTTCAACGCATTTTCCTGGACGCAATTTGTGACGGTGTCTTCGCTCAATGGAAGACACCGTCAGCGACTCTAGAGAGCCTTTCCCGGGGGAGGAGTTCCGAACCTCCTCCCCAGACTTCGCCCCTCCTTGTTTTCCCTCCCTCCAGTGGGGCGCGCCCCTTTCTCCCCAAACCGGTCATTCCTTGCTTCCACATGGGTTTATGGTATTCTTTGCGCATCCTTGGTTAAACGCATGATTCGAGGAGGCGTCTTCTTGCGCATTGTGCGCCATTTGGAATTCTCACCCTTGAGCCTTTCTTCAAAAATGGAATTTGAGCATGGCAGAGTTTCTCCGTGTCAAGACGGTCCGGGAGGTTTTGGAAATCATTCAAGGGTTTGAGGCTTTGGAGGCTGAACGGGTTCCCCTCTCCCATTCATACGGAAGAGTCATGGCCATGCCCCTCGATTCACCTGAGCCCATTCCCCATTTTCCCCGGGCAACCATGGATGGCTATGCGGTCAGATCCAGGGACACCTTCGGGGCTTCGGAAGCCCTGCCCGCCCTCCTGGAGGTGTCGGGGGAGGTTTTCATGGGCGAGGCGGCTCCCCACTCCCTTCAGGGAGGAAAAGCCATGGTCATTCCCACCGGTGGCATGATGCCCGAGGGGGCTGATGCGGTGGTCATGGTGGAATACACGCATGTCCTCGATGAGAAAACGGTGGAAATCACAAGGCCTGTCGCTCCCGGAGAAAACGTCATCGGTGTGGGCGACGACATTGCCGCCGGTGAGCGCCTTTTCCCAGAGGGCTGGATTCTGAGACCCCAGGATGTGGCCTGTCTCGCGGCAGTGGGATGTGAAAAAGTCCCTCTCGTCGCCAGGCCCAAAGTGGCTGTCATTTCCACGGGAGATGAGATTGTCTCCGTCGGCGACGGACAACTCCCCCTGGGCAAGGTGAGGGACATGAACACCTATTCCCTCAGGGGGATCGTGAATGCGGCGGGCGGCATTGTGGGAACGGTTATGGTCCTGGAGGATGACCTGGAGCGCATGGTTCACGAGTGCCGGAATCTTTTTGTGAACCATGATGTGATTCTCTTGTCGGGAGGAAGTTCTGTGGGGGCCCGGGATTACACTCTCAAGATCCTGGATCATTTTGCAGAAGCGGAGCTGCTCGTCTCAGGCGTGGCCATTCGGCCCGGAAAGCCAACCATTCTCGCCCGCGTGGGGAAAGGGTTTTTCTGGGGGCTTCCCGGTCACCCCTTTTCCGCCATGATGGTCTGCCATCTCCTGGTGGCGCCCATGCTCGATGTTTTGCAGGGGAAACAAGCCCGTCACCGTCCCCTTGGAGGAACGAGCACCGTGAAGGCAATTCTGGACCGGCAGCTGCCCTCTGTCCACGGCCGAACGGATTGCATCCCCGTGAGGCTCAGAAAAAGCAATGATGGATACATGGCGGAACCGGTTTTCGGGAGATCGGCCATGATCAGTGT
>SLCH01000032.1 GCA_007125915.1 Syntrophobacteraceae bacterium | reverse complement strand
GCGCGCGTCATCGAGCACAGCTCCAACCTGAGAGAATTCAGGCATGGAGAGGTGCTCGTGTGTGACGCCGTGGACCCCAACATGACCTACGTGGTTCCCCTTGCAAGCGCCATCGTTGAACGGCGTGGCGGAATGCTCATTCATGGGGCCATCATAGCCCGGGAATACGGGCTTCCCTGTGTCACGGGGGTTCCCCATGCGACCCGGTGGATTCAGACAGGCGACCTGGTGACGGTGGATGGGTTTCTGGGCATCGTCTCCGTGGGGTCCGAATCCATCGCCGAGAGCCACTGAGCCATGAAGCGCCTCTGTGCCGCACGGGGAAGAACCTTCCTTGCACTGGGCATCTTGTTTCTGCTCCTGACAATCATGGAGGCAACCATGCCCCTTTCCGTCCAGGCCGGTTCCAGGCTGGCACCCTGCCCGCCTTCACCCAACTGCGTGTCCAGCCTGGCAGAGCCGGGAAGGCAGGCCATTGAACCCTTCCCCATGTTGAAAGGCACAGGGGAAAAATCCCTGCAATGCCTCAAAGGTGTCGTGAAGGGCATGCGCGGCGCGCGCATTGCCCGGGAAGAAAAGGGGTACTTCCGCGCAGAATTCAAAACCCTTCTGGGTTTCGTGGACGATGTGGAATTTGAAGTGGACGCATCCCAGGAGGTGATTCACGTGCGTTCGGCTTCACGGGTGGGAACATGGGATCTGGGTGTGAACCGACGACGGGTAGAGCGCATTCGAGGGGCATTCAAAGCCACCTGTCAATGAACGCACTGGAGCAGTGGCTCAAAAACCTGCAGGGCCAGCCTTTCAAACTCTGGGTCCATGAGGGGATCTGAGCCTTCAAAGCACATGCGCACATAAGGATCGTTCGACTCTCCAGTAAGCCTCCACTCATTGGACCACTTCTGAGCAGCGGCGTGAAGGGCCTTTGGGCGTTCGCTCCCCCCAGCGGTTTTCAAAGCGTATTCCCGCGCGCACTCAGGAAAGAAATGAAGGGGACGTGAGAGGCCTTCCCAGTAGATTCTCAGAAGTTCTTTCAGGAGTGATCGCGCATCCTTGGGCGGGCTCATTCGAACCACCTGCTCCGTGCCTCCCTGGAGGCCCACCACAACGGAGCGGTCCGGATAATCTGCAGGCCTGAGGAGGTTCAGGAGCAAGTGGTCAATCCACAGGCCGAGCAAGTCTTTGGCTTTGATGGCCGCAGGGCGCTGGCGCAAAACACCCGCAGAATAGATGCGGGCCACTCTTCCCCTCAATTGAAAACCATCCAGGGAAAGATCTGCTTCAAGGGGTTCCAGCTCCCCCCCTTCCATGTAAGGCTTGGCCTTTTTGAGGAAATGTTCCACACCCTGGACACAGTTTTCCAGAACGCACTCCCCCACCCGGCCATGGGGCAGCACTCCCGATGCTTTCATGGATGGCCTCAGCCATTCCCAGGAAACGTTCTCCATTCGTTTTTCCAGCAGGATCTGCTCCAGCTGGTATTTTTCCAGTCCTTCCAGCTGAAATGGCTCCGTGTCCTCCAGCGTGGCCGAATGATCATCAAGAAAGAGGCCCAGCCGCCTTTGAAGGAAGAACCGGCAGGGATTGGCAAAAAAACTTCGAAGGTCACTCAGGCTCACCGCGCTCCAGTCAGAAGATGGTTCGGGCAGGAGCGACGAACCAAAAGGAGGTCTGGTATCTTTTTTCGAAAGCAATCCCCTGGCAGCGTCACAGCTCGACTGGGAGTAGGAGAAAAGGGCATCTCCTCCCTTGAAATATTCAGGGCTGAAAGACTGCAGCCTGTGCCGCGTGATGAGATGGCCGGGTTCACATTCCAGAGCAAATGCAACGTAATCAAGGAGCTCGCTCACCAGTACGGAAGGGGGAATGGGGCTGTTATCCTGAACACTTTGCCCCGTGTAGGTGATCAACAGTTTCTCACGGGCCGAAAGAATGGTCTCCAAAAAAAGGTATCTGTCGTCGTTTCGTGGAGACCGGTCCCCCTTGCGAGGGGATTTCACCATGAGATCAAACTCGGCATTCTTCGTTTGCCGAGGGTATGCGTCCACATCCATGCCCATGAGGCAGATGACCTTAAAAGGGATGCTCCGCATGGGCAGCATGGAACAAAAGGTGACCCCTCCCGTCATGAATCCGTAGCCAAAGGTTTTCCTTTCCAAATGGCGCTTAAAATGCCATCTCAACGTGGAAATATCCACGGCATCTTCAAAACCGGAAACCCTTTCCAGCTCACGAAGATGCTCCAGCAGGCCCCTCAGGACCTGCACCTCTCCAATGGATTCCTGGTCGGGCAGGAAAAAGTCATCCACAAAATTTCTCAGGCTTTGAGCCCATTGACCAAGAGTGCGCTGCTCCCCCAGAGCCGGAAGGAGAGCACGAAGAGTTTCAAGGAAGTCCAGAAACTTTCCCAAGAGGATGGTTTCTGAACCTTCGAGCTCATCGTGGGGCAGAATCCCATGAAAAAGGTGAAGCCCCTTTCCTGGCATGGCATACCCCAGAAGAAGGCGATCCAAACCGGCCCGCCAGCTGTTTTGAGCCCCCTCCCCTCCGCACCACCGCCTGCGGTCTGCTTCGTCCCAGCCCCAGCGGATCCGTGTTTTCTCCACCCAGCGGGAAATGGTGTCCATATCCCCTTCCTGCATCCCGAAGCGGGCTTGAACGGGCTTGAACTGGAGAATGTCCAGAACCTGGGGAGCTGAAAACCGGCCAAGGGGAAGATCCAGGAGGGAGAGGAAAAAGTCGAGTACGCGACTCTCGCCCCGCATGCTTCTGTCCGATATGGAATAGGGAATTTTGCGGCGGGAAGATTCGGGCGAGCTGAAGACCGCCTGCACAAAAGGCGCATAGGCTTCGATGTCCGGGCACATGACCAGGATGTCTCCCGGCCGCAGTTCCCCGTCCTTTTCAAACAATTCCAGAAGGTGGTCGTGAAGGGCTTCCACTTCGCGCATGGGACTGTGACAGGAGAGAACCTCAATGGAACGATCCCGTCGTGAGGGTGCTTTTCCTTCCCTTTCCCCGTTCCCGCCGCCACGCTCCCAAAGGTGGAGAATGTCCCTCTGGATTGAGCGCAGAAGCAAATGGCTGCCGGGGTCATGGTAGTGTTCCGTCTCCTGGCAATGGAATTCGAAGAGAAGATCGAAAAAGTCCCGCCCCATCATTCCCAGGGACGCCAGAAGAGAGTTGCCCGTTTCCAGGTGAATTTCCCGGGGAACTAAAACAGCCTGCGGTGAGGATCTCTCCAGGCGCCTCAGGTCTCTTCGCGATGCAATGTCTCCCCAGTACTGGGCGCAGGGATTGAGAAGAAAGAGGTGCACCCGTGTGAAGGCGGCCACCTGGTCCAGCACCTGAAGGTGGAAAGGGGGAAGGTAAGAAATGCCAAAAACGGAAATGCGTTGAGGAAGTTCACAGGTTTCGGAGCCGCATTGCCGAAGCTTACGGAAAAAGTCCCCGGCCACAGCAGCCCGGTGTTTTTCTTTCACCCCATCTTGAAGCTTTCGCCACAGCACCGCCTGCCAGTGGTCTTCCTCGCCCGCTTCCCAGCGGGCAAGCCAATGGGGGCGGTAAAGAACATATTGATCAAAAATTTCCGCTATGGAGCTGGAAAGCTGAAGATGCCTGAGATCCCGTGGCCCCTCACCGAGATAGAGTTTCAGA
Organism: Syntrophobacteraceae bacterium; assembly: GCA_007125915.1. Lineage (GTDB taxonomy): Bacteria > Desulfobacterota > Syntrophobacteria > Syntrophobacterales > Syntrophobacteraceae > SLCH01. The sequence continues at coordinate 3,905 of SLCH01000032.1, read as the reverse complement.
TTTTCGAAAGGGGGCTCTCCGAGAAGGCCGGGGAGAACCTCCATGATTTTCCAGGTGAGGTATGGGGGTTCGTAAAGAGACACCTCGGGAACTTCTTCATGCATCTTGCGGAAGAGTTCATGGACAAAGGCATTGGGAAAGGGGAATCGACAGTTGGCACTGATGCCGTGGTGCCGAGCGAGCTGCATGGAAACCCACCGTTCCATTCCCTTGCTTTGAACCACGACAATTTCCTGGGTGAAAGGAGAATTCAGCGGTTCGGTGAGAATGCGGGCCAACTCCTCTGCCAGGATCTCCAGGCGATTGCTCATGTGAAGCTTCATGGGAGACATGATTCTATCGTCACTCCGCAAATCCATGGCCTCGGGTGGATTGTCCCTACCGCGGCGCATCCTCCACCGAATGTTCCCCCAACTGGCAAAGGGCAGCCTCTTCACCCCCCGTGACAGCCAGCAGCTGGTCCACGGTGATGGGCACGGCAGAACGATCATTGCCTGCCGCCGCATAAACCCGCGGAAAACGCCGCATGGAAGAATCGATGAACACACGCAGTCCCCGGGGAAGCATGAAGGGACAAACACCTCCAGGAGCATAACCGGTATGCTCCATGACTTCGGCGGGCTCAGGAAGGCGCACTTTCCCGGAAAGTCTCGAGGTTTTCTTGAGAAGAGATCCTTTCACCTTAAGATCCCCGCAGGTCACCACCAGGACAGGCACATTGCCCACAATGAACAGAATGCTCTTGGCGATCTCCCCCACGGAACAGCCCACGGCCCGCGCTGCGGCGTGGGAAGTGGGAGTGGGTTCCTGAAACTCCCAAACTTCGATTCCTTCACGGGAAAGATATTGCTTCACGTCTTCAATGGTCGGCATGACTTCTCCCTGGATTCTGATATTTCGTCTGAATCCCTGTGAGTAAGAAAAAACTATAAACGAATATGGAGTATTAAGGAACTCCGCGTGAAGGGAATATCCATTCGGCCACTCACCAGGGCAAGCACCTTCCACCATGAAGCTTTCACACATTGATCCCTTCTGCTATCTTCAAGGAAATCTTTTGGAAAGTGTTTCCCCACCATGAATCGGGCGTCTGTGACCATGAGGAGCAGGCATTCAGGCTTTTGGATTTCAATGAGGAGTGTTCATGAAAACCATTGGGTTGATCGGTGGCGTGAGCTGGCAGTCCACTGTGGATTATTACCGCATCATCAACGAGGAGGTGAACAAAAGGCTTGGAAAGCTGCACTCCGCGAAGATCATGCTCTGTTCCCTGGATTTTGAGGAAATTCACGAGCTCATGCGTGAAGACAACTGGATGGGCGTAGAAGCAAGAATGGCCGTCAATGCAAAGACTTTGGACAAGGCCGGGGCAGACATGATCCTCCTTTGCTCCAACACCCTTCATAAGGTGGCCCATGCCATTGAGACCAGCGGCACCGTGCCCCTTGTCCACATTGGAGATGCCGTTGGAGAAGCGATGGCACAAAAGGGTTTGAAAACAGCGGGGCTTCTGGGAACTCAGTGCACCATGGAAGACGGTTTTTACTCCAGGCACCTTGAAAAACATTGGGGAATCAAGGTTTTTGTGCCGCCCCGGGAAGACAGGAAAGCACTCGATTCCATCATTTTGGAAGAACTTCGCCTCGGTCTGCGCCATGAAACTTCCCGCGCAAAAATTCAAGGCATGATTGAAAGATTGATTTCTGAAGGAGCTCAGGGAATCGTTCTGGGCTGCACGGAACTCTCCTGCATTTCAGACACCGGGAACGCCTCCATTCCTTTGCTCCACAGCACTGCCCTTCATGCCATCAAGGGGGTGGACCGGGCTCTCGAGGAGTGATCTCGGGATGAGCCGCGGGCTTTGGTTCTTCCGTGAAGGATCACCATTGGAAAAGATGGGTGGGTGGGTGAATTGAAAACAGCGGGCGCCTTTTGCAGGAATGCAGGATAACCCGGGAAAGCCAATCCTGGAATGAAGTCCCCTGCATCCTGCTCTTGAGACCAAGGAACAGGGCGCAAGGGGCTTCAGTTAAAAACCTTTCAAAACTCTTTTGCGTCTCTCGCATCCCATCCTTCCAGGGGAATGAGCTGCTCGGGTTTGACACCACCTGCCTTATGAGGCGCAAGTGCAGCGGCTCGTCTCGATGGGCTTTCCAGGTGAAAACCATTGGACGATCTTCTTGCGGGCTTCCGGGACGTCACGGGCTTGGGAAGAGCTTCACTGAAGCCCTTGCCAGCACCCCCCACCAGAGCCACCAGTTCCTCCACCATGATCTTCATCTGTTCCGCCTGGGCGTTCAATTCCTCACTGGCCGAAGCGGATTCTTCCGCATTGGCGGCATTTTGCTGGGTGACCTTGTCCATTTCCGTCACCGCACGATTCACCTGATCGATCCCCTGGGACTGCTCCTGGGAAGCTGCGGAAATCTCCCCGAGCAAGCCCGCCACTTTTCCGGCACTCTCCGCAACCTGTATGAAGGCCTGGTTGGTGTCCGAGGTCAAGTCCGCTCCCTCCCTCACTTTTTTTACAGTCCCTTCAATGAGGCTTGCCGTGTTCTTAGCCGCTTCCGCCGCCCGCATGGCCAGGTTTCGCACCTCGTCAGCCACCACGGCAAATCCCGCCCCCGCCTCGCCTGCACGGGCCGCCTCCACCGCTGCATTCAGTGCCAGCAGGTTGGTTTGAAATGCGATTTCGTCGATGGTCTTGACAATCTTGGAAGTTTCCTCGCTGGCCCTCGTGATGTCTTCCATGGAGCGGCTCAACCGCTTCATGGATGCGTTGGCCTGGCCCACCACCTCATTGGCTTCCTTCATGAGAGCGTCCGCCTGACCGGCGTTTTCCGCATTCTGCCGCGTCATGGAAGACATTTCCTCCAGTGAGGAGGACGTCTCCTCGATGGCCGCCGCCTGCTGGGAAGCACCTTCAGCGAGAGACTGACTTGCGGAGGAAACCTGGCCCGACGCGGAAGCCACCTGTTCAGCACCGTCACCCAGGGAGCTCGCCAGTCGGGAGAGAACACTGTTGATGCTTCGAGTGATGAGAATGCCCAGTCCCAAAGCCAGCAGCACGCCGGCCACCACTGCAATGAGGCTCATCAACTTGAGAATGTTTCCCATGGAGACATTCTCCTGGATCATGAGGTTCGTGTTGACGGTGTTATTGTCGGTGGCTGCATCGAAACTGGCTCCCATGGCATCGGAAATGGGAATCATGCGCTCCACAAGCTGACGGTACTCCGCATGCAATGCCCTTCTCTGTTCAGGATCAGCGGTTTGGGAGAGCCTCTCAATGGTGTGGTCAAGATGAACGTAAATCTCCCGCCAAGCCGCATATTCTCCCCTGACCTGCTCCACCAGCTGCCTTCCGCGGTCCGACATGCGAGGCACGCCCAAAAACCCCTCCCAGGCGCGGTCTATCACTTCCCAGCTCCTCTGACGACCCTCAAGAATAGAGCGATAGTCATCACTGCGCGCGCTTTGAAATTCCAGCAACGCAACATTGAGGGTATCCCCGCGGATGACCATGCGCTCTCGATTGAGCAGGGCCAGGTTCTGGAGATCGGGAATGCGATTGTGACCCAGGTTGTTCAGGCTGCGTTCCATTCGATCCATGCCGTAGTACCCAGCGGTTCCCACCGTGAACGTGATTGCGGCCACGCAGAGGAAGGAAACAATGAGTTTCTTGCCAATGGTCCACTGATTTTTCATGTCTGCCTCTCCTGAATGAGAAAACGGTTCTTGCCGGACAAAGTCCCTGGGGCCATCCTGGGTATTTCATGAAGGAGACAGCCCTTCACCCATGCGTGAAACCCCCTCCAATTCAATGGTGAACCTTCGGCTTCAGGTATTGGCAAGCTTCATGCCAGTAAAATGCAACACAAAACATTTCAAGCAATATGAAAAAT
>SLCH01000235.1 GCA_007125915.1 Syntrophobacteraceae bacterium | reverse complement strand
TTGGGCAAAGATTGGGAATGTTCAAGCCTTTGCAGGGTCTCCCGGAAAACATGGTTTCCGCTGGTTTCCCACTGCAAAAGGGGCTCTGAACTGCAGCGGCCTCAACTGATGAAAACCTGCCTGTAGAAGTCAAGATGTTCGATGATGGTTCCGGCTCCACGCACCACTGCAGTGAGTGGATCTTCCGCGATGTTGACTTTCAGGTTGGTGGTTTCGTGAAGGCGCTTGTCCAGCCCCCTGATGAGCGCTCCTCCCCCTGCAAGCCAAAAACCCCTTTCATGAATGTCACCCGCCAGATCGGGCGGGGTTTTTTCCAGCCCCCGTTTGACCGCTTCCACGATGGCTTCGATGGGTTCCTTTATGGCTTCCCGAATCTCCTCATCGGTGACAGTGAAGGTGCGGGGAATGCCCGTGAGAATCTCCTTGCCCGTGATGTCGATGGATTCGGGCTTTTCCAGGGGAACCGCTGTTCCGATTTTCATTTTGATGTTTTCCGCTGCCACCTCGCTGATGACCATCTGGCGCTCCCTTTGAATGTAGCGCAGAATAGCCTCGTTGGCTTCGTCCCCCGCGACCCTCACCGATTCGCTGTAGGCCACCGCGAACATGGAGATGACCGCCACCTCAGTGGTTCCACCCCCGATGTCCACAATCATGTTTCCATAGGGCTGTTCCACGGGCAGGGCTGCTCCGATGGCCGCACCCATGGGTTCCTCGATGAGGTGAATGTGCCGGGCCCCTGCCTGCTCCGCCGCTTCGATGACCGCACGTTTTTCCACGGAAGTGATTCCCGTGGGCACTGCCACCACGAGCCTCGGACGGACGAACTGTCTGCGCCTGAGGACCTTGGTGAGAAAGTACTTGATCATCACGCTGGTGACCTCAAAGTCCGCAATGACGCCGTCTTTCAGAGGGCGAATGGTCACGACGCGCTGTCCATGGCGGCCGATGATGTTTCGTGCTTCATGGCCGACGGCGATCACCTGGTGCGTGTCCTGGTTGATGGCCACCACGGAGGGCTCATTGAGCACCACCCCTTTGCCGCGAAGGTAGATCAGGGTATTGGCCGTTCCCAGATCCATTGCAAGATCTTTGGAAAAATACGCCAGCAATCGTTCAAACATAATGGGCCCTTCCCGTTTGCCATCCCATGCCATTGAAAATAAGTGTGGGAAAAGTCTATAGACAATGATTCGTGTGGTCAATGAATTTTGAGGCTCGCAAGGACCAGCTTCAAATGTTTTTCAAATGTTCATTTCATGCATTTTGGACCGGGAAGCGGCATAAAGGCGATGGTAGGCCAGCGGCCACAAGTCATCGCTTCCTGTTCCATCATGTGGAAAAGATACCCAGGCCAGCTGCGGCCGGATTCGAATGCCCTTCAGGCGGGAAGAGAAAAAATCCTCCCCGAACTGGGCCAGCTGGGAAAGGTGGTTTTTAACCTGCTGCGCGGTCAAACCGGGAAAGATGATGCCGAATCGGTTTTCGGCCAGCTGCCCCACGGAGGCCTCGGGCATGAGGGCGGCTTTCAAACCTTCCGCCAGGTCTTTTTGCAGGCGGCGTATCTGTTTGGGCGTCGCTCCCGTGAGCAGCATGGGCCACGGGTTGAACTGGACGAGGGCGAAAGTGAGTGGCAGGCTGTGCTGAAGTGCCACTTCCAAAAGCTGGTCAAGCCTTCTTTCGAAGACGGCCGGGTTGGGAAGCCCCGTCAGGGGATCGCTGTGCTTCAAGTGGCGGCATTCTTCTTCCAGGAAGAGCCTGTCCAGAAGCAGCTGGTAAAAATGCAGGGTTTGCAGGATGGCTTCCTGTTGAGCACTGTTCCACTTCTTGCTGTCACGGGACAAGAAAGCCAGAACGATCTGGTGGCCTGAGGCGAGGTCTGCGGGAATGGCCCAGAGTGTTCCATGGTGGGGCAGCCCTTCGGAAGGGCTGAAAAGAAAATGCTCGGAAGCATGAGGGTTCAGTCTGGCAATGTGCAGGACCTTCCCAGTCTGAAAAGCATGCCCCAGGAGGCCGTGCTTGATGAGAAAATTCTGGTTGGCCAGGCTTCTGGGGCTGTTCAGTGTGGCAGCAAAAAGCTGGTAAAGGTCGTCATCGGGATCCCGCAGGGCCAGAAAGGCGTATTCCACATCCAAAAGCTGGGCACACTCTTCCAGAAACTGTGTGCTGTACTCTTCCATGTCAAAGGGTTCCGCAGGGGGTCGCTTCACGCGGCTGCAAAAGCCGAGAATTCGCGCCGAGTCCTTTTGTTCCTCATGGCTGGCCTCCCTGGCCAGCAGATTTTCAAGAACAATGGCCATTTCGTGAATGAGCTTCATGTTTTTGTCGCTGAAACCCCATTGGTACTTGGTGTCCACATAGAGGACACCGGCCCCCTGGGCCAGGGGCATGGCAAAAAGGCCCTTGATGTGCGATTCCCCCTCGCGATACAAGGGAAGGGTGGTGGTGATGGAGGGGGAGCTTTCCTGGATTTTGTTCATGTGCACCACCTGGCCTACCTTCTGGACCTGTGAAATGATTCCCCCTTCTTCCAGGGGAAGAGGGCGATCCTGAAGTATGTGGCGGCTGAGGGACTGAACGGCCGCCAGCCTGAGGGTCCGGTTCTTGAAATCAGTGATGAAAAAAGCTGTGGTGTAGGCTTCTACCGCATTGCTGAGGAGGCTTACAAGGGACTGGTATGGATTTGGCGGCATGAGTGATTTCCCCCCTTGTGGAGCTTTTCCTTCAGGGAGTTGTCAAAGATTTGATATAATTTTGAGATAACAATAAACTCCGGCTAGGACCATCTGCATACTGGAATGCCGCCACACTGTCAACACCTTAGAGCCGACACCCAAGGATAAAGCGGGAAAAAATGGGAAAAATATTGATCCTTCCAGACGTTTTGTGCAACCAGATTGCTGCCGGTGAGGTCATAGAGCGGCCTGCGGCCGTGGTCAAGGAACTGCTGGAAAACAGCATCGATGCGGGCAGTTCCAAGATCACCGCGGCGCTGCAGCAGGGTGGGCGCAAAGAGATTCGCGTTGTGGACAACGGTTCGGGCATGGACCGCGACAACGCCCTTCTCTCCATCGAACGGCATGCCACCAGCAAAATTCGAGACATGAAAGATCTGCAGTCCGTCAGATCCCTTGGTTTCAGAGGAGAAGCCCTTCCGAGCATCACCGCTGTGAGCCGTTTCGAGATGGTGACGCGAAGGGAGGGGGATGTGTCCGGAACTCTTTTGCGCGTGGAAGGGGGGGTCCTGCGGGACATTCAGGACAAGGGGGCTCCCGTGGGAACTGCCATCACGGTCCGGGACCTGTTTTTTAACCTTCCCGCGAGGCGCAAGTTTCTGCGCACCACTGATACGGAATTGGGACACATCCACGATCAGCTTCAGCGGCTCGCTCTGGCTCATCCGGCCATTCATTTTCAACTGGCCCACCAGGATCGAATGATGAGCCACTACCCCTCCGCCACCGATTCCCTGCAGAGGGCCGCACAGGTTCTGGGTCTTGAATTGGTGCGCCAGTTGAGGCCCTTTTCCCTGGAAGGTCCCAGAATGAGTCTCAAAGGCTACCTGAGCCTTCCTCAGCTCCAGAGACCATCGGGACAGGCCATTTTTGCCTTCATGAACGGCCGTCCCATCTGGGATCGACTGGTGAACCGTTCCGTTTTGGGAGCCTATGAATCGCTCCTGCCCAAGGGCAGGTTTCCCGTGGTGCTCCTCTATATGGAAATTTTGCCCGAGCTCGTGGACGTCAACGTCCATCCCACCAAGCGGGAGGTCAGATTTCACAGTCCCGGGGAAGTCATGGAGACCATTCGCCTGGCCTTGAGAGAAACGCTCAGGGGAAATTCCTCCGTTGCGGGAGCACCGGTCGAAATGCAGCATCGCCTGGGGCACGGTTCAGCAGCGGAAGAGGAAAAAGGGGATGCGCAGGATGCGAAAGGTTCAGGAACCGGGACTTTTTCTCCTTCTCCCTTCAAGGAAAACCGGGAGGCTCCCCAGCAGCTGAGTGTCCCTTCCCGGGGAGCAGTGGAAGCATTCCCCACTGGAGCCCTTCTTCAGGAAAAGGTGCATGCAATGCTGCCCGTGGATTCTCGGGATGGCGGCAAGGAAGGAGTTGGAGTCGGCCCCTTTGGCCGCATGCGCATACTGGGACAGGTGGCCCAGGCCTACATTGCACTGGAATCTTTCAAAGGCCTGATTCTCATTGATCAGCATGCCGCCCACGAAAGGATCGTCTACGACCGCCTCCGCACCACCTCATCTCGGGAACCTTCCCAAAGGCTTCTGCGCTCCGCCGTTGTGGAGCTCTTGCCACGCCAGGCCGCAGCGCTCAAAAGGTGGCTTCCGGAACTGGAGGGCCTGGGGTTTGAAGTGGAGCCTTTCGGGGGCAACACGTTTGTGGTTCACGCCATGCCCGCCATCGTCAGCCGCTGTTTGCCCCAGGAACTCATCAGGGGCCTCGTGGAGGGGGCCCTTGAAGAAGAGAGACACCCTCGCTGGGATTTGCCCGCACAAATCGCCAAAACAGCTGCCTGCCACCATGCGGTCAAGGCGGGGCAGAGGCTCACCCACGAAGAAATCAGGCACCTTCTGGAAGAGTTGGACCGAACGGACTTTTCTTCCACCTGCCCCCATGGAAGACCCCTCTGGTTTGAAATGAGCCGTGAAGAGATAGCCCAGCGCTTTCAGCGGAAATGACGGGGCCAATCAAAAGGAAGTGAGTGCCACGGACTTTCTATGTAAATGGAGTTGAGCGAAGGCCCCGGGCACAAATCCCTTCCTTTCGACCTCGAGCCCGCCTTTGCCATGTGCAGTGACCTCCGAGAATCCCTCAACACCCATGGAATGATTTTTTATGGAACCCATTTCCTCACAGTTGCCCATCGTCCTCCTTGCGGGGCCCACCGCGGTGGGAAAAACTCAGCTGGCCCTGCGCATGGCTGCCCACCTGGATACGGAAATCATCAACGCCGACTCCATGCAGATCTATCGCCGGATGAATATCGGCACGGCCAAACCCACCATGGAGGAGCGAAACCTTGTGCCGCACCATCTGCTTGATGTGGTGGACCCTCATGAACCCTTCGATGCCGCTGCATATCTGGCACTGGCACGCCCCGTGATTCAGACTCTTCACAGGCGGGGAAAAATTCCTCTGGTCGTCGGCGGCACGGGCCTGTACATGAAGGTGCTCACACGAGGAATATGTCCCGCTCCCCCGACGGATCTTGAGCTGCGCCGGCAGCTGAAAGCCTCGGAAGTGCAGAGGGGACTGGGAGCGCTGCACGAGGAACTGCTGCAGGTGGATCCTTCATCGGGAAAGCGCATTCACCCCCATGATCGGCAGCGCATTCACCGAGCCCTGGAAGTGTATCGTCTCACGGGCATTCCCCTCTCCCGATGGCAGAAAGGGCACCTTTTTCAGGAAACCATCTGCCGGAGCATCAAGGTTTTCCTCTTCAGGGAGCGCGAGGAACTCTACAGGAGGATCGACCACCGCGTGTGCGCCATGATGGAGCAGGGCTTTGTGCAGGAAGTGCGCTCTCTGCTCGAGGCCGGGTACGGACCGGAACTCCACTCCATGAAGTCCCTGGGATACCGGCAGCTGGTGCGTCACCTCCGGGGAGAGTGGGAGCTGGAGAAGGCTGTCGCGGAAATCCAGAAAGAAACAAGGCGATATGCCAAGCGTCAGTTCACGTGGTTTCGCGGTGATTCCCAGTTTCAATGGTTCCATGCGGATGCCGAAGAGGAAATCCTCGCATGGGTGCAAAGTCAGACAGAAGCTTGCGTGCGGCCTTCAGCAGCAGAAATTCGCTCCTCCAAAGGAAAGTGACTCACTCGGGAAGCTTGAGGGAGGGGACGTGCGGCCATTCATGGGGCAAGGGGGCGGTGAGGGTGATCTTCTTTTTCAGCAGGGGGTGGGGCAGTGTCAGCCGCCACGCATGAAGCAGAAGCCGATGGTGAGGAGGGCCTCCGTAAGGAGTGTCGCCCCATATGGGGCAGCCGCTGACTGCCAGGTGGAGCCTGATCTGGTGGGTTCTCCCGGTTTTGGGGCGGGCGAGGACAAGAGTTTTTTCGGCCTCCTCGTGCAGCGTTTGAAAATCGGTTTCCGCCCACTTCCCTTGTCCCCGGGGTACGGCGCAGTAACGCCCTTTCAGGCGGCTGATGTCTTCACGGGAGGTCCACTGGAGGGCTTGCGGTTTCCCCGCAATCCATGCGAGGTATTCTTTCACGACCCTTTGATTTTCAAAGGCTTTTCCCAACGCGCGGTTGGCGGATTTGTCCAGCACGAAGACCATGATGCCGCTGGTTTCCTGGTCCAGCCGGTGATGCAGGGCCACGTAGGGGGCCGACATTCCCTCCTCTGCCCCCAGGTGGCGCTGCACAGCGGCGAAGAGGTTGTTGTACCCGTCGTAAGGCGTTTGCTGGCTTGGAACTCCCCTTTCTTTGTCGTAGGCCAGGAGCACGGCGTCCCGGTACACCACTCGAAGGGGATTCAGTTCGTAATGGCGGATTGCCCCCCCTCGAGGCCAGTGGACGTGGATTCGCTGCCCCTGTTCAAGCCTGCGAAGGGGATTTCGTTCCTGCTTTCCGTCCACCTGGACCGATCCAAAGTCCACGAGGTCGCAGGCCTCACTGGCAGGAAGGCAAAAGTTGCGCGCCACAAACTCCCCCAGAGGCCATCCCGCCTGGGCCCGGTCCACCTCCAGTTGATTGAAACGGGGGGCGTGGACTTTTCCCCTGTCTCGAAAGCCTGGATCATTAAAGATCTGGGTCATGGGGGGCTTCCAGGCTCTCCGATTCCCTGGGGGACATTTCCTCTTCCATGGCCTCTTCGATCATTGAATCCACATCGCCATCGAAATCATCACCCATTTCGTGGCCCATTTTTTTCATCCACCGGGCCATGCTCCTGGGATCGTTTTCATCGAGAGAACCCAGCCGGGATGGGTCCGTGAGCCGTTCCATGCGTGTTTCCTCGGACATGCGCACCCTCACTCGAGAGGGAATGCGGTCCATGGCTTCGCTCCCGCAGTGGCTGCAAGTGCGGGGGATGGGTTCTGACACACGGAAAGTGATGAATTCGTTCTTTTTTCCGCATTCCTGACATTTGAATTCGTAAATGGGCATTGCTGTTCACTCCAAGCTGCGCGACCTCGTATCTCAAGATCCGGTTCACCACGGGCACCGCTGGCGAAAAGGAAAACCTTCGAAAAGTACATCATTTTTCCATACCTTTTTCCAGCGATCCACTGATATCTTTCCATCAAGGGGAAATTCATCGCCCCGGGGCCTTCAAAGCCATGCACGGCTCCTTTCAGCCTTCGCAATGGGCCCCGGGGAGCAAAGCAATGAAGCCACGGCAAAGAGGTGAAAAAAGGGCGGAAAGAAATGTTCCGTGATGGGAATAATCATTGGTCAAATGCATGTCGCCTTGATCCTTTTTTCCTGGTAAAGTTGGCAACCAGGCATCGAAAGGCGAGCAGCGGGGTACACCATAAAAAATGACCTGCTTTGCCAGTGAAGGTTGTTTGTTTCGTCCCATCACGAAGGTTTCGGGCACGAGGATCTCTGATGGTTGAGATGGAAAAAGAACGGGGCGGA
>SLCH01000087.1 GCA_007125915.1 Syntrophobacteraceae bacterium | reverse complement strand
TACAAGCGCATCCGCGAGTGGCGGGACATTCAAGAGGAAATTTCCGATGTTCTCAATGAACTGGGGGGATTTGAATGGAATGAACAGCCGGCTTCTTATGAGGCGATCCATCGTTCCGTGGTGAGCGGTTATCTGAGCCACGTGGCCATGCGCAGAGACAAGAACCTGTACATGGGGATTCGCCATCGCCAGCTCATGGTTTTTCCCGGGTCGGCGGTTTTCCATAAGGGCGCAGGCTGGATCGTTGCTGCCGAGCAAGTGCACACTTCCCGCCTTTTTGCAAGGACCATTGCCAACATTGAATCTTCCTGGCTGGAGGATTTGGGGGCCCACTTGTGCCGCTCCACCTTTTCCGAACCTCACTGGGAAAGAAGGAGGGGCCAGGTGGTGGCGTGGGAAAAGGTCACCCTCTATGGACTGCCCATCGTGGAGCGGAGAAAGGTGAATTATGGGAGAATCAATCCTGGTGAAGCTCGCGAAATCTTCATCCGTTCTGCTCTGGTGGAGGGAGATTTGCCGCCGCGCTATGGTTTCCTGGAACACAACCGGCAACTCGTCGAGGAGATTGAAGAGCTGGAGAGCAAAACACGGCGGCGGGATCTCCTTTTGGACGATGAGGCCATTTTTGACTTTTACGACCGGAAACTCCCCGAATTTTCAGACCTGCGCTCATTCGACCGTTTTCTCAAAGTTCAGAGAGAGCAGGAAGGCGGCGAGGCCTTCCTGCACATGACCATGGAAGACCTGCTCCGTGCGCCGGTGAACCTGGAGTCCTTGGAGCAGTTTCCCGACACCCTCGTCACAGGGGAGCAGGTTTTGCCTCTGGAATACTGCTTCGAGCCGGGAACGGAAGAAGACGGGGTGACCGTGGTCGTCCCCGTGCACCTCATCCCCCAGCTGAATGGAGCATTTTTCAGCTGGCTCGTTCCTGGACTTCTTCTTGAAAAGGTGACCCTCCTGCTCAAGGCATTGCCCAAAAGCATGAGAAAACAGCTGGTGCCCGTATCGGAAACCGCAGGACGCCTCACGGCTCTGCTGGATTACCGCACAGGGGATCTGCACTCCCAGCTGAGCCGCCTCATGGGACAGCACTTCGGGGTTTCCGTGCCTTTGGATGCCTGGAATGAGGGGGAGCTGCCCCCCTTTCTTCGGTTGAGGTTCAAGGTGGTCGACCTGGAGGGAAATGTCCTGGGCGCCGGGCGAGACTTTGAGGAAATCACAAAACTGAATGTGCAGCGGCAGGAGAGTCCCCTATGGCAAAAAGCCCGCCGAATTTGGGAGCGGGAGCAGGTTGACGCGGCCCACTTGAATCACATTCCCCGAAGGGTGGAACTGGGGGCCGACAGCCTGGGCATCGTCCATTATGCTCATTCGGGCCTGGTCGAGGAGGAAGAAAGAGTGGCCCTGCGCTTGTTCGAGGACCCCCTGGAGGCCCGAAGAGCAACCCTGAGGGGGCTTGCCGCCCTTTACAGGCGTGTTTTTGCCAGTGAGCTGAAGCAGCTTAAAAGAGGATGGGTTTTCCCCGAGGACATGGGCCCTTTTTTGTTCTTCATGGGTTCGAGAACGCTGGCCAATGGAAAACTTCAAAATTATCTCATGAGAGAAATTTTTGACTTGCACGATCCTCAGGAAATTCATGGCGGGAAGTTTGAAGACAATGTGAAACGCCTGGGCGGCTCCCTGGGGGCCCAGGGTGCACAATTGATTCAAGAAATTTTTCCGGTCGTTGAGGAGCGGGGTCTTGCCAGGGCAGCCCTTGAGCGTTTTCAGGCTTCGGTCGTGGGTGGCGGGTTGCTCAGGGAGCGTATCGATCTCATCATGGAGCAACTGAAAACACTTGTGCCCCCCGACTTTTTGGACCATTATCGAAGGGAGCAAATCCGTGAACTTCCCCGTCTTCTCAAGGGGTTGCGCATACGCAGTGAAAGGGCTTATGCGGCTCCCGAGAAAGACCTGGTCAAAGAAAAGCAAATCATGCTTCACCTGAACCGTTATGAAGAAATGGAAGCGGCTCAAAGGGAATCTTCGGAGGAAGCCCGCCGAATCGTTTCCCAATACCGCTGGATGCTTGAAGAGTTGAAAGTGAACACCTTTGCCCCTGAAGTGAAAGCAAAAATGAAAGTTTCTCCCGGACGGCTCGAAGAAAAATGGCAGGAGTGGTTGCTTTGGAGAAAAAAACAAAACCCATGAACATGAGTCTGCTGGACGATCCCGCTTCCCTGAGAGCGCATGTCCTTCGAGTTCTCCACACCCACTGCTGCGACGAAGCTCTTTTCCCCGCCCACCTGTGCAGGGGCATCCTTTCTTCCAGCGTTCTCATGCTTCTGGGCATGAAGGCCCTTGAAAACGGTCATGCTCCCGAGGTCTGCGTGATCCTCAACAAACGTTCACAACTGGTTCCTCAGCCCGGAGACCTCTGCTGTCCCGGGGGGACGGTGGAAAAGACTCTCGATCCCTATTTGGCCAGGCTTCTCATGCTTCCGGGAAGCCCTCTCGTTCGCTGGCCTCATTGGAAGGAATTCCGCAGGCGGGAGCCTCAAACGGCCAGGCTGGTGTCCCTCCTGTTTGCGGCGGGGCTTAGAGAGAGCTGGGAGGAGATGCGGCTCAATCCCCTGCTGACCCGTTTTCTGGGACCGTTGCCCGCCCAGAAGCTTTTGCTTTTCAAAAGAATCATTCATCCCATGGTGGCATGGGTGCACAAGCAAAAGAGATTCACCTTGAGCTGGGAAGTGGAAAGGCTCGTTTACATACCCCTGCGGTCCCTTCTCAATTCGGAGCGCTATGTGCGCTACCGATTGTATGTGCCCGAACACCTGGAACGAAAATTTCACGGAAAATCCAATGATTATCCCTGCTTCGTCCACCTCGAGGGTCAGGAAAAAGAACTGCTGTGGGGAGTGACCTACAACATCCTCACTTACTTCCTGGAGAAGGTCTTTGGCTTTGTCCCCCCCTCCATGGATCGAGTGCCCGTCGTTCCGGGAGCTCTGGACGCATGCTACATGAATGGAAGAAGCTGAAAGGGCCCGCATCCTCGTGAGCACTCTGGGCGAAGGGGAAGCGGCGTCCTCCTGTGGCAATGCAGGTTCATCAAAAGAGCGAACAAAAGTTGAGCTGAAAAAGTTCTTCTTATCTGATGCGAGGAAAACTGCCATGACGGATATGGGTGACGTGGTGTTGGTGTATGTGGAAGATGCCCCCGCTTTCTTTGCCCGCATTGAAGAGATTGTGCCCGATGTGAAGCCTCAGTGGTACCAGGTGAAGCTGCTGGTCCTTCAGGTGCCTCTCTTGGTCATCACCTGGATTTTACGCCGCCCCTATATTGATGGGGATGGCTTCACCATGGGGGGAAAGCCCATGAGGCTGGAAAAGGTGGTTGCTCCCCGGGAGCATGACATGTCGCCGGGGACGGAGCAGGAGCCCGTTTCCCATGAGAGCGGGCAGGAAAAGGACGGAAAGGAATCCGGGGAAAGCCCTTCGGCAGGTGAAAAAAGCAAAGTGGTCTCCCTGTTGGAACGCCGCAGGAAGGAGCCTCCCCACAACTGAGGAAGATCAGCCAGGAAAAAAAGAAGGGCTTGCCGGAGCAGAGAAAAGGCGGGCAGGGATTCAGAGGGTGGAGGAATTATCTTGAATGAGGCATTCACCTGAATTCCACTGGAAAGGAAAAGATCAGCCTTGAGTGGAATTCTCCTCCTCGTGGTTGGGGGACCACCAGTGGTCGTTCCCTTCAAACCACCATGCTGTGGAATCGGTTTGGATGATCTGGGCGGCGATTTTCTTGCCCGTTTCCGTCTGAAGGCGTTTCAAGGCGAAGTGAATCCACTTTTGAGCATAGCCGTTTCCAAGGTCGTTCTGTTCCTTTAGTTCGAGAATGAGGTCCAGCTGGTCCGCGTCGTGAACCAGCCGGGCTTCTTCCGTTTTATTTTCCCGGTACTCCTGCATGAGCTCTCTGTATTCACGCCCGAAGGGCAGGGATTGGGCGAGATCTTCTATCGCCTCATTTTCTCGTACTTCCACGTAACGTTTGTTGACATAGTTCATGTCCCCCGTTCTTGTTTCGGGAACATCATGAAAAAGACAGAGGGAGATCACCTTGCAGGGGTCCACCTGCGGGCACAGTTTTGCCATGGCGTAGCCGATAATGGCCACACGAAAGGAGTGGTCCGCAACGGACTCCTTGCCGCTGCCGAGGAACTGAAAGCCCGATCGCGGCGTTTTTTTGAGCATGCCCATTTCGAAGAAAAAATTGACCACATTCTTCAGGGGAAGACCTTCCTCGACCCGGGGTTCCTGGGGGAAAACTCCTGCTCCTGTTTTAACATTCGATGGCTTCATGTATTCCTTTGCCCGACATGACCATGGGGGTCACGTTTTCTTCCACGGGGATGATGCAGTTCATGATGGCTGGTCCCGGAGTGGCCAGCACTTGGGGCAGTGCCTGAAGCACATCTTCTTCACGGGTCCAGGAATAGCCGGGAATTCCATAGGCCTTGGCCAGCCCACAGAAGTCGGGATGGAACTGAAAACTGGTCGCCATGTAGCGGCCCTCACAGTAGAACTGCTGAAGTTGACGCACCATTCCGAGGGCCTGATTGTTGAGGATCACGATCTTGATGTCAAGGCCCTGCTCCATCATGGTTCCCAGTTCCTGCATGGTCATTTGAAAACTTCCATCTCCCGTGACCAGGATGGTCGGCCTTTCGGGACGGCCCGTTTTTGCCCCAACGGCTGCGGGCAGGCCGAAACCCATGCATCCCAGGCCGCCCGATGACACGAGCATGCCCGGACGGTGAAACTTGTAAAACTGAGCCACCCACATCTGGTGCTGCCCCACGTCCGTGACCAGGGTGGCTTCTCCGCCCGTGAGCCTGCAGATTTGTTCAATGACGAACTGGGGTTTCAGAGTGCCATCCCGCCTGTAAGTGAGAGGGTGCTTTTCCTTGATTTCCTTGATTCGGCTGAGCCAGGGGGTGCGGTCTTCCTTTTCCAGCAGAGGAAGCAATGCTTTGAGCACTGTTTTCACATCTCCCACCAGTGGAACGCGTGTGGCCACCAGCTTGCCGATTTCCGCGGGATCGATGTCGATGTGAACCACGGAAGCTTTGGGGGCAAAATCCCCCACTTTCATGGTGACGCGGTCGTCGAAGCGGGCGCCGAGGGCAATGAGAAGATCGCACTCGGTTACGGCCAGGTTGGCGTATCTCGTGCCGTGGAGACCCAGCATGCCCAGGAAAAGGGGATGTTCGCCGGGAAAACCTGAAAGCCCCATGAAAGTGTTGGTGACGGGGGCGGAAATGAGTTCCGCCAGTTCCAGAAGCTCATCCTGGGCTCCTGAACTCAGCACGCCACCTCCCGCATAAATGACCGGTCTCTTGCTGCCCTTGATCATTTTGGCCACTTCCTGGATTTTGAAGGAATGGCCCCGGTAAGTGGGACGGTAGCCGCGCAAGGGCACAGGGCCCGACTCCGAATACTCTATGGTTTGGGAGACAATGTCACGAGGGAGATCGATGAGGACGGGGCCCGGCCTTCCCGTAGATGCAATGTGAAAGGCGTTGTGCACGATTTCAGGCAGTTTGCGGGGATCCTTCACCAGGTAGTTGTGCTTGGTGATGGGCATGGTGATCCCTGTGATGTCCACCTCCTGGAAGGCATCGGTTCCTATCTGAATGGTGGGGACCTGACCCGTGAAGATGACCATGGGGATCGAATCCATGTAGGCATTGGCGATGCCCGTCACCAGGTTGGTGGCGCCGGGTCCTGAGGTGGCCATGCACACCCCCGTTTTTCCCGTGACGCGGGCATAGCCGTCGGCCGCATGTGCGGCCCCCTGTTCGTGTCGAACGAGGATGTGCTTGATTTTCCTGGAGTCGTAAAGTGCGTCGTAAACGGGAAGGATAGCTCCACCAGGGTAGCCGAAGACCACCTCCACTTTTTCCTTTTCGAGGCACTCCACCAGTGCTTCCGCTAATTTGATCTGCAAGGCAGTTCCTCCACTCGTTGCCCCATGGTCCTGTTTTCTGGTCAAGAGGCGCACAAAATCATGCTCGTCACCGTTCCAATGCCCCCTTTTTCCTCGTCACCAGGGGGATAGGGCGTGATCAAGCCCTGGAAACTCTTCTTTTGCAGGGATTCACATGCACAAAGGCCTCCCGCAAGGATTCCCGGTCACTCGGCGGACCAGCTTCCGCCGGTGCCGGGGAGCCTGGAGCCCCGGAGCATGGCCACTTTGCCCGTGCGAACCAGCTCGCGAATGCCGTAGGGGCGAAGGGATTCCTCAAAGGCGTTGATCTTGCCCTCGTTGCCCGTGCATTCAAAGGTGATGGTTTTTCCTGCAAGGTCCACCACCCGTGCGCGAAAAACCTCGGCCATGTTCATGATTTCAACCCGCTGACTGGGGTCGGCGTTGACTTTCACCATGACCAGGTCCCTGTCCACGTGCTCCTCATCGGTGATGTCGCGGACCTTGATGACATCGATGAGTTTGTGCAATTGCTTGCTCACCTGCTCAATGAGCTGATCGTCCCCGTCCACCACAATGGTCATCCTCGAAACATCGTGAGATTCGGTGCGGCCCACGGTGAGGCTTTCAATGTTGAAGCCACGCCGGCTGAAGAGGCCAGCCACACGGGCAAGGACACCCGGATTGTTTTCCACCAGAACAGCGAGAGTGTGTCTCATGGTGTTTTTACAGCCTCCTGACCTTGCTTTTTTTCTATTTGGAAAGTGCCTTTATTTTTGGAAAAGAATAAATTGTATATGATGGAATATCAATTGGCAATTGGAGCCTCACAGGCCGAAAGGGTGAGCGGGTGGAGATATTGAAAGGTCCTGCGGGCCATGATCGTGCCCCGTGTCACAAGGTTTTAGAAATTTTTATTTATTTCAGCGCGTTGACAGTTGTTTCAGTTTTCTCTAAAATTGCGTCTTTACTTTGTCCTGAAGGGGCAAAATCAGGGACGTTCATGGTTGCGCCAGCCGTATATTTTTACACAACAAGGGGCTTTGAGCGATGAAGCTGAAGGGTGCACAGATTTTTTTTGAGTGTCTCAAGCGCGAGGGCGTTGAAGTGATTTTCGGTTTTCCGGGAGGGTCCATTCTGGACATCTATGATGAATTGTCCCGGGCCGATGTGAGGCACATTTTGGTTCGCCACGAACAGGGAGCCGCCCACATGGCAGACGGCTATGCGAGGGCCACGGGTCGCGTGGGTGTGTGCCTGGTCACCTCGGGCCCCGGTGCCACCAATGCGGTCACGGGAGTGGCCACGGCTTACATGGACTCCGTTCCCGTTGTGATTTTCACGGGACAGGTTCCCACGGCCATGATAGGTGATGATGCCTTTCAGGAGGTGGACATCATTGGAATCACCCGGCCCTGCACCAAGCACAGCTACCTGGTGCGAGATGTCAATGACATGCCCCGGGTCATCAAGGAGGCTTTTTATCTGGCGCGCACGGGGCGTCCGGGCCCCGTTGTGGTGGATCTTCCCAAGGATGTGATCCAGGCATACGCCGAGTTCAAATACCCCAAGCGCCTTGATCTCCCCGGCTATCGCCCCACCACCGAGGCTCACACGGGGCAGGTTCGAAAGGCATATCAGTTCATCAAGAAAGCCCGCCACCCCGTCCTTTACGCAGGGGGGGGCGTCATTCACGCG
>SLCH01000034.1 GCA_007125915.1 Syntrophobacteraceae bacterium | reverse complement strand
CACGGCACCCCTGGATTCCCCTGAGGGTCGACAGGACACCTTGCGATTCATGAGTGAATGACATATAAAGTCTTGAGGATGGAGCAATCAAGAGATCATTATGGAAGTATTCGTAAATCCCTCGGTTCCGGCCGGAGCGGAAAAGATGTTTTACCTCAGCTGTTCTTCTCCCTGGGTGCTGCAGTCCATGGTTTTTTGAACCTTGTGTGTCTGAGAGAACCGCAGTTGAGAGGAGACAATGATCTTCACACATGAATCACATGAGGTGTTGCAATGACAAAAGAAAGAAGACCAGACAGACGTCCAGACAACGTTAAAAAGCGCTTTCCCAACAGTCTCGTGCCCCTGGTGAATGGCAAGGCTCTCATTGAGGCCGCCAGAAAGCATGACGCCATGATCATGGCCACAAACATCCGCTGCCGCCTTCCCGTTGAGGGGATCGTGCTGGCTTCCATGGCCACCGGGGCTCCCGTCATGTATGAGATTGCCAAGTCTGAATTGTCCTACACGGAATTTGACCCCGGGAATTTTGTGGATTTCATCGTCTCTGAAAACGAGAGACTGGGAAACACGGAGGTGCCTTTTGCCATCCACGGCGACCACATCACCGTGAAAAAGATGGATGAGATCGAAACTATACGGGGGCTCATCGCCGAGGAACTGGAGGCGGGCTTCACCTCCTTTGCCATCGATGCTTCCCACATGGAAAACGAAAAGAACCTTGCGGCCACTCATGAGCTGGCTCAGCCCATCATGCAGGCGGGTTTGGCCCTGGAAGTGGAGCTGGGAGAAATCGGGGCCAAGAGTGGGTCTTCGGAGGGGTTTACCCAGCCGGAAGAGGCCAGGTGGTTCATTGGCGAGCTGGACAAAAAAGGGGTTCATCCAGACCTTCTTGCCATCAACAACGGGTCCATTCATGGAACCTATTTCGGTGCCACCCATGAAGGCATTCAACTGGATTTGACCCTGGAAATCTTCAAGGCCATTCAACCCTGGAAGGTGGACATCGCTCAGCATGGCATCACGGGGACTTCCCTGGATAAAATTTCTTCCTTTATCAAGTACGGAATCCGCAAGGGAAACGTGGGAACCCTGTGGCAGAACATTGCCTTTGGGCTGGCCATGACTCAGCACGGGAACGCCATCACCAACGAAAAGAAGGAATACCTCAAACGTCCTTATCGTGGGATCCCCGATGAGCTGTGGAAGGAAATGTGGGCCTGGGCTTTGGAAACGGGCAACACGGGTGGAGACATCAAGAAAATGAACGAGGTGTTTGCTCCCCGGTTCAACGTGCTGCCCCTTGAGTTCAAGAAGCGGATCACGGAGCATTCCTTTGAAGAGTCCGTGAGGCTTTTTGAAGCCACGCGGTCCGTCGGCCTGGCTGAAGCGGTTTGGGAATTGTTGTGATCCGGAGAAACGCCGGAGAAATTATTGCCGGAGAAATTATTAATGATGCAGGTGTTTTTCCGGGCACGGAACACGCTCAGAGCATTCTATGAGCACTGAAAGGGGCGGTTTGCCCGCCCCTTGTCTTTTCAAGGTGGGGGTGGAGTCCTTTTCCACCCTTGTTTTTGCGGGAAGGACCGCCGTGCTCCGGGCCATTGCCCCCATGCACGAGCAAGGGTGAGGGCGGAGCGTCTTCAGCTGTTTGAGGTCATTCTCTCCCAGCGGGTTCCCGTGGGTGTGTCAGAAACGTGAACACCCAGTTGCAGCAGTTTCTCCCGCAGCTGGTCCGCTTCCTTCCACTGCCGGTTTTTCCGGGCCTCTTCCCGAAGGGAGATGAGTTTGCTTTCTTCTTCTGTGAGGGGGTGCAGCTGAAGGTCAAAAATGCCCAGGACATCATTGACCTTTTGCAGGGCTTCAAGGACTTGCTTCCGCTGCCTTTCACTCCATTGCCCCTTGTGGAGCACGGGGTTGAACTCCCTGACAAATTTGAAAAGTGCTGCGAGGGCGTTGGGCACATTGAGGTCATCGGAGAGGGCTTCAAAAAAGGAGTGTTCAAAAGTATAAATCAGCTCGGGGAGCTCTTCGTTGTCTCTTTTTCTGGCGGGAGTGTGGTGCACCCTGCTGATGAAATCTCTGAGCCGCACCAGCCCGGCAATGGCACTGTGAAGGTTTCTATGGGTTGCGTGCAGGGGTTTCCGGTAATGAACACTCAAAATCCAGTAGCGAATTTCCTGGGGGGAGTACCCCTGGGCCATCAACTCGTCGATGGAAATGCCTTCATGAAAGTCGGCGTTTTCCTCATCGTCCTTGCCCCTCCACGTTTGCTCGCACACGATCCAGTAGTGGGCAAACTCTTTTCCTGTGAGGGCGTTTCCGATAGCCCGCACATTCTCCAGGTGAGGGAAAACGAAGTCGGTGCTGCTCACCTGAATGTCCACGGGGGAACCAAGGTCATGAAGGGCCATGGCCACGCCTGCGGTGTGCCAGGTGGGAATGACGTTTCCCCACTGAGTTTTCATGCAGGCGCCGCGCTTGAGCTCCGCAAGGGTGGTGCGCTTGAGAAGAGTGAAATCACGGGGATTTAGTTTTTCGTAGGCATCGAGGTCCACCGTGGTTCCCGGGCGCACCTTTCTTGGGTCGATTCCCGAGAGCCTGCCATAATCGTGAGATTTGGAGAGGTCGAAATAAACGGAGCGAAGCTTCTCGTAGGCCATGCCCTTTTCCACCAGTTCCCGGGTGAGGTCGACGATGGTTTCCCCGTGTTCCGTTGTTCTCGGGTATCGTGAAGCTCTCTGAACAAAGAGCTGATCCAGGGTTCTGATAAACTCTTCCACCCGCTGCTGCGTGTAGGCAGCCAGGTCCATGTCCTGGGCGATTGCTCCCTGGATCGTTCTGTTGTCCATGTCTGCAATGGGAATCATCAGGTCCACGGAGAAGCCTTTGTATTGGCAGAATCTGGAAAGCAGGTCGGCCAGAAGAAAGCGTCTTCCATTCTCGAGGGAAAGGGCCTTGTCCAGAGTGGGGGCGGTCACGGAGACTTTGACCTTGCCCTCCTGAATGGGTTTGAAATCGATTTTTTCCTTGTCCAGAAGACTGTAGAAACGGAAGTCGGGTTCCAGAAGGGTTGTGAAAAGGTTTGTGCTCAGGTAGCGGTCGCCCCCATCGGGCAGAACAGCCACGATGACTCCATCTTCGCACTCGGCAGCCACCTGAATGGCTGCGGCCATGGCTGCACCCGAACTCATGCCCGCGAAAATGCCCTCTTCTTTCGCGAGCCTTCGAGCCACCTCAAAGGCCTCCTCATCCCGGATGTGAACCACCCTGTCCAGCAGACTGCGGTCAAAAATTCCGGGCATGTAAGATTCTTTCATGTTTTTGAGACCTTGAACCTTGTGGCCGGGATAGGGTTCCACTCCGATCACCTGGACGGGGGGATTTTTTCCCCGCATGGCCTCGAGGATTCCCATGGCCGTTCCCGTGGTGCCCAGGGTCACCACCACCTTGGTGACCCTGCCGTCCGTCTGGTCATAAATTTCCGGCCCCGTCCCCGTGCGGTGCGCGGCGGGATTGGCCGGGTTGTTGAATTGGTCGGGCATGAAATAACGGTCGGGATTCTCCCGCACCATGTTGTAGACTTCCTCAATGGATCCGTCGGTGCCCATGGCTCCAGGAGTCAGGAGTATCTGTGCTCCCAGGGCCTTGAGTATTTTCTGGCGCTCAAGACTGGCCGTCTCGGGCATGGCAAGCATGAGTTTGTAGCCTTTGACCGCAGCGACCATTGCGAGGCCGATTCCCGTGTTCCCGCTGGTGGCTTCAATGATGATTTTTTCAGGAGTGAGCAGACCTTCTTTCTCTGCCGTTTCTATGAGGGAGAGGGCAGCCCGGTCCTTTATGGAGCCACCGGGGTTTTTGGCTTCCCATTTGGCATAAACCGCCACTTTGGGATTGGGGTTGAGCCGATTGATCAAAATCAATGGAGTGTTGCCAATGCACTCCAGAACGTTGGAGAAGACATTCTTCATGTGTGACATCCAGCTCCGCAGCAGTCATGGTTGGAACGACTGGAAATGAAGGTCAATTTTGTTCAGCCTTCTCCGGGGGGCGTTCTGACCTCCCGGGAGAAGGCCGTGCAGTGGACTGAATCACCATGATAACCCACTGTGTCTGCTGGAGATACAGGGGGTGGACAAGATCCAGAGCATGATTTATAGGCCTTTCGTTCATTCCTTGTCAAAAAATTTCCGCATGCCGTCCAAATCCCTGGCCATCGGTCCACCGCATCCGCGGTTCAAACCGTTTGACCTGAAATTTTTATGCGAGTATAAATGGCAGTTTAGGGTTCCTGGTGTTTGTTTCGCTATATCCCAAAACGGCTCGAATGAAAAGTTGTCCAGGAGGAGAGTGTGAAAATTGGAATCATGGGCACGGGCGGAGTGGGGGGCTACCTGGGTGGACTCCTGGTGCGCGCTGGCTTCGATGTACATTTTGTTGCCAGAGGCAAGCATCTTCGAACGATACAGGATGAAGGGCTGCAAGTCATATCAGGGCAGGGCAGCTACAGGGTGCGCGTTCACGCTACCGCAGACCCTGATGACATAGGGCCCGTTGATCTGCTCCTCTTTTGCGTCAAGTCCTACGACACGGCGGAAGTGGCCCAGTTGATCGCGCCCATGGTCGAGGATGAAACCATGATCCTGACCATTCAGAATGGCATCGACAACCTGGAAAAACTGGTCGAACTCTATGAGGAAAGCCGGGTTCTGGGAGGCACCGCATTCATCGAGGTTTCCATCGCCTCTCCCGGTGTGATCGTGCACACGGGCAGCCCCGGTCGTCTCACTTTTGGAGAACTCTCCGGTGAACGGACGGAGCGCGTGGAGAGGGTGGCCGAGGCCTTCAAAAAAGCTCACATCGATGTGGAAGTCAGTCCCCATATCGTACGTGTGCTCTGGTCCAAATTTCTTTTCATCTGCGGGGTTCATGGAGTGTGTACCCTTTCCCGGTCGCCCCTTGGAATGACCCTTTCCTATCCCGACACGCGCCAGTTGCTTCAAGGGGTCATGAAGGAAGTTGAAATGCTGGCCAAGCACAGGGGCATCGATCTGGAAGAGAATGTGGTGGAGGAGTCCATTGCCCTTGCTGAATCCTACAACAAAGAATTCAAGCCTTCCATGCTTCGGGACTTGGAATGGCGAAAACCCATGGAAATCAATGCAATCAATGGCCTGGTGGTCAAGATGGGACAGGAGGCGGGCATTGCCACGCCTCTCAACCAGGTCATTTCCGCCTGCTTGAAGCTTGAAAATCAAAAGATTTTGAACCCTTTCTGGGCCAGTCATCTGGTGGACCTTTCATGATCCGGTCAGCCCGCTGAAAGGGCCGACCACTGGTGCGGTTGCCATGAAGGCTAGCTTTTGCACCCGATGCGCAACGCCGCTTGTCACAGCTTTGACAGGTGGAAAGCATCGAAAGAACTGCCCAGCGTGCGGGCACGTGCACTACCGCAATCCCACGGTGGGGGCTGCGGTGGTCCTGGTGGAAGAGGACCGGCTTCTGCTCATTCGAAGGATCGGATCCTATGAGGGCATGTGGTGCATCCCCTGCGGTCATGTGGAATGGGATGAGGACGTACGGGAAAGTGCCCGCCGTGAGATGTTTGAAGAAACGGGGCTGTGGGTTCAGATCGGTCCCGTTTTCGACGTCCATTCCAATTTCCACGACCGGGAAGCGCAGACAGTGGGAGTCTGGTTTCTCGGGCGGAGGGAAGAAGGATCTCTCAGAGCCGGGTCCGATGCCGGCGAAGTCCGTTTTTTCCCCTTGAAAGATCTGCCCCCCAACATGGCATTTCCCACGGACCTTCTGGTTTGCTCCAAACTGATCCGTTGCCTGTCGCAAGGTTCCCTGGACCACTGGTGGAGTCTTTGCGGGCCGCGCCCGTGAAGATCTTGTGAACCGTGGCAATGGAAAGGGGGACAATCCCCTTGCAATGGAAACAAAAGCTTGCCTGAATGCTCTCATCCCCTGGATTCCACAAGGCACATGATCCAGTCAAATGACCTTTGATGCACAAGGAGAGACTCTTTTGGATGCGAACACGTTTAGAGAATACGACATCCGCGGCATCGTGAACGAGGAAATCCGCGACGACGACGTGGTGGTTCTTGGCAAAGCTTTCGGAACCTACATGAGCAATGAGGGAAAAAGCCGCGTTGTGGTGGGCCGCGACTGCCGACTCAGTTCCGATCGCTTCAGTGAGCTGCTTATGGACGGGCTCACGTCCACGGGCATGGACGTGGTTGATGTGGGGGTTTGTCCCACTCCCCTCATGTATTTTGCCCTTCGCCACCTGGACCGGGAGGGAGGCATCATGATCACGGCCAGCCACAATCCCCCGGAATACAATGGATTCAAGGTGTGCAATGGCCACGACACCATATGGGGCATGGAGATTCAAAAGCTGCGCCTTCTCATGGAGAGGGGAGATTTTGTCAGGGGAAAAGGCCTCGTGAATGCTTATGACATCATCACTCCCTACAAGGATTATGTGTTCCGGAACATCCAGCTCAAAAGCACGCTGCGCGTGGCCGTGGATGCAGGCAATGCCACCGCCGGGCCCGTGGCCGTTCCCATTCTGGAAGGGCTCGGTTGTGAAGTCCACCCCATCTACTGTGACATGGACGGCACCTTTCCCAATCATGAACCCGATCCCACCGTTTTGGAGAACCTGAAGGATCTTTCTGAACTGGTGACCTCAAGAAAGCTTGACCTGGGAGTGGCCTACGATGGGGACGGGGACCGCCTTGGAGTGGTGGACCATACGGGCACGCCCGTCTACGGAGACATGCTCATGGCCATCTTTGCCAGGGAGATATTGAGTCGAAAACCCGGTTCCGTGTTCGTTTCCGAAGTCAAGTGCTCCAAAACCCTGTATGACGACATTGAGCAAAGGGGCGGCAAGGCCATCATGTGGCGCACAGGGCATTCCCTCATCAAGGCCAAGATGAAGGAAGTGCATGCAGCTCTGGCGGGTGAGATGAGCGGCCACATGTTTTTTGCGGACAGATACCTGGGTTTTGACGATGGAATCTATGCGTCCTGCCGCCTCCTGGAAATCCTTGCCCACACGGGCAAAAAGATCCCCGAGCTGCTGGAGGGAATCCCCTCCATGGTCTGCACACCGGAGATTCGAGTGGAGTGCCCCGAAGAAATCAAGTTCTCCCTGGTGGAGAAAACCAAGAATGCTCTGGAAAAAAAGGGACTGTCCATCATTGATGTGGACGGCGTGCGCATTGTCTTTGAGGATGGATGGGGTTTGCTCAGGGCCTCAAACACACAGCCGGTCCTGGTGCTTCGCTACGAAGCGGAAACCCCCGGGAGGCTGGATGAAATTCGGGAACTCATTGAAGGGACTCTGCAAAAGGTCAGGGAAACCCTGTGAAGGCGTGAGGGGCCGGTGAGGGATTCTTCCATTCCTGAAGGGCATCTCCAAGGACGTTCATCTTCTTGGGAATTCTCAGGACTTCACGATCCTTTCCCTGTTGCTCTTCACGCCCTTGGCGGCGTTTCGCGTGTCAATGACGAGGGAGGAGTGACTGACAATCCACTCATAGTCATAGGCCGTGTGGTCCGTGAGGATCATCACCGCATCCATTCCTCCCAGTGTTTCCTCCGTGAGGGGCGTTGATTCCAGCTTAAAACCGTGTTTTCGGCCGGGCTTGAGCCGGGGAATGTGCGGGTCATTGTAATACACTTCCGCCCCCTTTTCCAGCAGCAGCTT
>SLCH01000073.1 GCA_007125915.1 Syntrophobacteraceae bacterium | reverse complement strand
GAAAGAGCTATACGAGATATTGCACATGGGAAAATACACGTGAATCAATGCCCAGTTTGTGTGCTCATCTGATTGCTTCATGAAATTCAGCTACTCGGGTCTTATTAAGGATGGGTCTTGGAAAACCCGCGTCCCGGAAGGCTTCACTGCGCCGGCAGACTGATCACGAAAGTCGTGCCCTGGTTCGCCTTGGAGTGAAAGGTGATTTTGCCACCATGAGCCTCCACAATTTTCTTCACATTGGCCAAACCAAGCCCGGTTCCGCCCTTTTTCCTGGAAAAAAAAGGCTGGAACACATGGTCCCGGTCTTCCTCGGAAATGCCATGCCCCTGATCCTCTATCTCCAAAAGTACCTGGAGTTTCGAGCTGCGGGTTCTGACCATCACTTCTTTATGCGATTCTGAGGCCTCAACGGCATTGACCACAAGATTCATCAAAACCTTTCCCATTCTGGAGACATCCAGCTCCAGGAGCGGCAGGGATTTATCCAGATCTGTTTTCAGCTCTACTCCTGCCTTTCCAGCAATGGGTTTTGCCACCTCCAGGGTTTCCGTGACCAGGTCATTGAGGCTTGCCCTGGAACGATGAAGCTCCAAGGGTCTGCCAAATTCGAGCATGTCCTTGACCATTTCTTCCAGCTTTTTCGTTTCCTGAAGGACCACCTGCAATTTTTTTTGGCTGCTCTCATCGCCGGAAAGCTTTCTGAAAACCTGGTTTGCAAACCCGCCTATGGCTACGAGGGGGGACTTCATGTCATGGGCAATTTCGGACACCGCTTTCCCGATAGCTGCGAGTTTCTCCGCTTCAACCCTTGCCGCGTGGGCTTTTCTTTCTCTCTCAGACAGATAACCCAGGGTCAGGGCCACAAAAACAAAAAGGCCTGCTTCCAACAGCGTATCAAAATTGTGAAAGTCACCACGCCATCGCTGAATTTCAAAGGGAAAATAAATGGCAATGGTGCTGAGGGACACAACTGCGGCACCCTTGATACCGAACCAGAAACTGGCAAGAACCAGTGGAAGATAATAGAGCCGTCGATGTACGGCGTGATGTTCCACCTCATAAGGGGCTGTGAGATAATGAAACAGCGTGATCCCTACAAGGATTCCTGATATCAGCCCTATTTTTAACCAGGTAGATTTAGAGTTCATTTTTCAACCCCAGCCTTCCGGAACGGAGAAGCTAACGACTTTAAAAAATTGGATTCCTTAAATAAACAGCACAACAAGGCAAGACTGAGTCTCCGGTGCAATGATTGAGTTTTCAGAAAAAAATAGCACGCGACCGTATACATCCCATACTTTTTTCTGTCTTCAAAGTGATGAGTTCCCCTCCTCAGGCAGCAGGGGATCCGCCTCATCGAATGCCAGGTCTCCACCTTGGTGAAGCATCTTTTCTTTCTGCCTTTTCACTCAACCCTCGAGCATCCTGAATTCTAGCCAGGCGCCGCTCCAACAAGTCAAGACTTCCATGAAAAAAAGCTGCCAGACACCTCAGGGAATGGTCCTCCTGCACCGGCCCTTTTCTTGTCCATGCCATGGTGCACACATGTTTCGGAGGGCCTCCCGGAGGCATCGAGACAGTGAATGCACACAGGAACAGGTTGCCTTCGCCGGCATTTGGGATAATGTAAACGGAGATGCTGATCACAGAAAAAAACCTTGGAACCCTCATGGAAAAGGAGCACGCCATGCCGTCATGCACCAGGAATGTGTTTTCTGTCTTTGTTCTGCTGGGCCTGTTTCTGGCGGGAGGTTGGGGAACACCGGGGCCTCTGGCCATGCACCACGACCACAAACATGACCACGGGGACATGCACCAAGTGCACGATGAGCTGGATTTTCTGGCGGAAATGATCCCACACCACCAGGAGGCCGTGGACAGTTCGCAGAAGATAATGGCCATCACGGAGCGCCCGGAACTGGAAGCCTTTGCCGAGGAGATCATCGAGGTCCAGAAACGGGAAATAGAGCAACTGGAAGAATGGATCCGCCTCTGGTATGGGGAGCCTCCCGCCCAGGTCCGCTACCAGCCCATGATGAGATCCTTTGAGAATCTATCCCCGGAGCAAGCGGAAAAAGCATTCCTGGAAGACATGATCGTGCACCATGAAATGGCCGTGAAAATGTCTCAACAACTCCTGGAGAAGGACCTTGCGCAGAACCCCGAAGTGGAAGCCATGGCCCGGTCCATCGTCGAGACGCAGCAGGAAGAAATCGGGCTCATGGAAAAATGGCTGCAAGAGTGGTTTGAGGCAGATCCCGCCCCTCATGATGGTCATGGCCACCATTGACCCCATTGCCCAAACCACAATGGTCTTTGAAACGACTTTCTGTTCCCTCGGAGGATGGAATGAAACGCCATTACGGCTGCGGAGGACCCCCTGACAATGGAGGCCATTGCGAAGTGTGCGGTTTATTGGCCCATGAATGCTTTTGCCCCCCGTGCCCCAGCTGCGGAGATGTGGGGAACCCCATCTGCTACGCCTATCATGAGATCACCAGGACGCCGGAGCAGATCGAAAGCTTTCAGATTTCACGGAGGAGGCGGATGGCAACACCGCCGCAAATTCCCCCAAAGTTTGTCATCTCAAATGGAAAGACTGTTGAAACAGGGGCGAAAGAGCCTCATGATGATAAACGGCAAGCCGGTTGCTTGCCCGGGTAATCGCCACATAAAGGAGATTCTTTCCCAGTTCCGTCTTTGGATAAGACCGACCTGACGGATTCCAGAGAATCACCCCGGAAAACTCCAGTCCCTTGACCTGGTGGACATTGGTGACCACCACACCGGGAGTGAAGGTCATGTTGCTCGTTTGCAGCCGGACACCCTCAATGGCCTTGAGTGCCGCAAAGACCTTTTCGGCGTCCTTCTTGTACCGGCAGATCACCGCCGTGAGGCTGTGAGGTTCCCGGGCCAGGAGGGCGGCGATGCTGGACGTGAGCTTTGCGAGAGCCTCCTCCTGGGTTTGGAAAGCATGAAAGCGGGGTTCAGGGCCGCTGCTCATCACATGTTCCACGGCGCGCCCCGAAACCCTGGCTGCCAGATCCATGATCTGCCGGGTGGAACGGTAGCTGACTGTCAGTTGCCCCGATGTGACCCCCTGCTCATTGAGGTCGAGCTGGAAATGGGCAAAGCCCCTGGCATCCACAAAATCCAGGATCTTTTGCCGCTCGTCGGCACACACCGTGAGGCTTCGGTGGCTTGAGTCATTGGCTGCCTCCAGGCATTTGAGCTCAATGAGAGAAAGATCCTGCGCCTCATCGATGAGGATGTGATCGTACCAGTTGAGAACGCCGGGAATTCGTCTTTCCCCTCCCCTCAGCTGCACCAGGCGCAGAAGAACACCCGCGTCATCGAATGCCAGGTCCACACCTTCCTGAAGCATCCTCTTCCCCGTTTCCGCCAGTTCCCTGACTTCACGGTTTTTTCCCAGGTGCTGTTCCAGCAGAGGGGCGTTCGCATAAAAGCCCGCCAGATCCTGTAAGGGGTTTTCACCCTGCCCCCAATCGGTCCTTTGAGCATGCTCCATCAGGGCACGGTGCATGCCCGCTTTCTTTTTGAGAGAACCCAGGTTCCGCCCTGCAGATATGGAAAATTTGACAGGAAGACCCAAAGAGCGCAGGGCCCGATCGGCCCAGGAATGAAAAGTGTCCACGGGCAGTTTGCTGGTCAGCAACTCCCGTGAAGTCTGGGCCACATAGTCGCGCAGGCTTCGATTGAACATCACCACCAGGCAGCGCTCGGGCCGCAAAGATTCGGGGAAATTGTACATGAGGTACGACAGCCGGTGCAGCGCCACCGTTGTCTTACCGCTTCCCGCGCCTCCCGTCAGGTACAGGCAGCCTTTGTGCTGCCTTGTGATCAGTTCGAACTGGGCCGGAGAGATGAGCGAAACGATGTCGACCATGCGGTAATCTCCGGCGGCCTCTTTCTGCGTCATGGTGGTGGTTTTCCCCACCTCTTTCCAGGCGCCGTTCTGCTTCACCAGGGTTCCGGTCCCTGTCTGAATGGTCTGGAGCTTTCGACCGGAGATGCCGTAGGCGATCTTTTTCTCTATTCTCCCCGTCCGCTCTCTATTGACGATGGTTTCTTCGTACTCTTCACCTTCTTCGTATTCATAGTAAAGCTTTGAAATGGCGGCCTTGCGCCAGTCGATGATGACGGCATTGGACTGACTGTCCATCAGTCCCTGCTTGCCAAAAAGGAAATGTTTTCGGCCAATGCGGGGGTCATCATCCTCGATGAGAATGCCCGCGAGGTAAGGGGCATGGGAATGTTCAAAAGGGGGATTGAAATTAGCGGGATCAAAGGGTGAAAGATCCCGGATTTCCCTGGTGAGGCGATCCTTCTCGGAAGCGCTGAGGGCCGCGAGGCGCTGAGCCTCCAGATCTTTGATCTTCGCCGCATGGACAAGGATCTTCTCCCTGCGCTCAGCCGTGTATGCATCCACAACCGCACAAACTTCCTCGAGCCGGTTTTCTTCCAGGGTCGTGAAACTCATGGCACTCCTATGAGAAAGGGAGTCCAGGCTTTGCTTGAGGGGGCTTCATGGCTTTAACAAAGATTGACGCATTTCTTTGCCGCCGGCTCACCATGTTTCCATGGGACACTGACATATGACTCATCGAGCACCCCGAAAGCCTGAAAACAGCGACTTCACAGATCAACAAGCTATTTTTGCCGACATTTGATTTAATGTAAATAGATCAACCCGAAGATTGGAAGTGTCCCGGGTAGCATGGACACCCAGGCCGGTGACGCCGTAAACCCGGCGGGGGGATAGAATGAGACGCCATTATGGCTGTGGAGGGCGGCCTGACAAGGGCAATGCTTAAGGATTTGTGTGTTGTTGTGCCACTTCATCCCTGCAAGGGGGAGATCCCGAAGATCCTGCAAAAGCTATGGGGGTAGGAACGGTGCATTGATTTGCGCCGCTTCTCCCTCCGAACCGGACATGCGGATCTCCCGCATCCGGCTCTCTCGTTGGTGGTGTTGCCTCATGAGGACTGGTTCAAAGCACGATGGGCTGTTTCCAGGCTTAGGGGTTACAGCCTGAAAATTCAATAGCTCCTGAAGCTTTCCCCCTGGATGGTGGCCGGACACGTCCCCAAATTTTCCCTGGCACGATTCAAGCCTATCCAAACCCGACTGAACCTGAACCCGCTCGATTCCGCTATGCGCCAAGGAACAATGGACCTGAAAAATCTCAGTTCTCGAGCAGGCATGACAGGCATACCCGACGCAAATTCTTTCTTCCGGGAGCCATCAGGAAACAAAGCAGAAAATGCGGAGTCATTCCCGTGCACCATGCAGCAATGGGCCAGCGGCAACAAACCGGGGATCATGAAAACGAATCATGCGAAATCGAGCTTGTCCTTTTTGATGTAGACCATGCCCTGAAATACCGCCAGGAGTTCGTCCTTCTCATTGGTGATCCGCACCGTGTAGGACGCAAGTTTTGGATTTCTCGAAACCTGCGCGGCTTCTGCAAAAAGGGTCCCCGCAAAAGCCGCTTTCAAATAAGAAATGTTCACATTTATGGCCACGGCTGCGTTCCCGTGGGAGTTGGACGCCGCTGCAAAAGCCAGGTCCGCCAGGGAGAAAATGGCCGCACCGTGAACCATGTCCAAACCGTTGAGGTGGTGGTTCCTGATTTCCATCTTTGCCCTGGCAAAGCCCGGTGAAGCCTCCAGCAACTCAATCCCCACCCATTCCGCAAACCTGTCTTTCTTGAAAAACTCTCTGATTTGTTCCACTTGGGCTTTCCTTCCAGAATGCACTCATGATTTAAAATGTTGCTCTTTTGCTCTTTTCATACCTATATTGGAAATATGGTAGAATTGTGAAGCTGTTGGTTTCTCAAGAGTGATATGCGTCTTTCTGCTGCTCATTCCAGTTCTCGAACGATACACTAAAACTCAAATTCTCGTCGAACCCCATGAAGATGACGCCGCACATTCTTTCTGCAACCGTTGAAAAATTCAAGAAGTCATCTCTCCGAAGCTTGAGCGGCAGGAGTAAGGTGCATGTTCCGCGGTTGCCAGTTATTTGGCGCCTTTTCCATTAACCGTTATTCTTATCCATGATCAAGGAGGTAAACACCATGTTGGGCTGGATCGTGACATTTTTGGTTATCGCCATCATCGCAGGGTTGCTGGGATTCACGGGAATAGCCGGTGTTGCCAGCGAAATTGCCCAGATCCTGTTTTTTATTTTCCTCATCCTCCTGGTGATCAGCCTGGTTGTGAGAGCACTCAAGGGCCGGCCACCCCTTTGACCATTGGTGATTAAGGTTTGCTTTCGGAGCGTGATAGCAGGCATGGAAAAAAGATGACGCATTCAGATGATGATTCCCCACCCTTGTGGCAGTTTGTTCCGTTGGATCAATACACCCGGCCCCCAGAGCCAGCAGAGGAAAAGATGCGCCGAGGCCTTCGAGGGTTGCGGAAACTGCTGAAACGGCCTCGAAACAGAATGCATGACGCCGTTGACAAGGAATCCCTCCAAATGATGGGTGGGGAAGACCTGGGCTGGATTGCTCCTGCTCCCCAGTGGAACTACGGGATTCCGGCCTTGGACGAATGTCTTCAAAACTGGCTCAAACATTCAGGCGGCACCTGCCCTCTGAAGGTCTTGGTGGCCCCTCCTCACAGCGGCATACGTCAAATGGTCGAAGGCTGGGCCGCCGTGAAGGGATGGCGCATCATCGAACCACCTCATTCAGGGGATATCCTTACCCCAAAGAAAGACCTTCTTAGGGACGTGCATGCCTTTGGGGAGGTCCCCATCGTCATAAGCCGCCTTGAAAAATGGTATCTGCGCCATCACAACGGACTGGAGGTCATGCGGAGGCTTTTGGAGCACCTGGCGTCCCGGCAGCAACTCACCCTCCTTTGCTGTGACAGCTGGGCTTGGGCGTACCTGAAAAAAACTGTGAGGGTGGATCTGGCGTTTTCGTCACCCATCACTCTGGGAGCCTTCGATGAGAAAAGGCTCAGCCGGTGGTTCGCTTCCCTGGCTCAGGTGAAGGACGCCCGCCACTTTGTATTCCGTCATCCCGAATCTGAGAAGGTGGTCCTGGATACTTCCCCAACCGATGCTGAAGGAGAGGAAGACGAGCGTTCTGATTTCTTGAGCAGGGTGGCCGCTCACAGCCGGGGCAATCCGGGAGTGGCCCACACACTTTGGAGGCACAGTCTCCGCCTATGGCTGAAAGAGAAGGAAACACCCCAGGAAGACGGAGGAAAGACTTCTCGGGAACAAGAGAACTCCGGCTCCCGCACTCTCTGGGTGATACCTTGGCAGCTGATTGACCTGCCTGAGGTGCCTCATGTGGACGACAATCGGTTTATCTTTCTACTCCACACCCTGATCCTGCACAATGGGTTGCCCACAGATCTTCTGCCTCATCTGATACACTTTCTGTCCCATCCCCTGGCGGAAGGGCTTCAAGTACTCCAGGCTTCCGGCCTGGTACGCCATGGGCAGGGCACCTGGGAAGTGACGCCTCTTGGCTATTCCGTTGTCCGGCGCTTCCTTTTGGAGGAGGAATACCTGGTGGACGACTTTTGAACGTTCAGGGCCGGAAAACATTGAGGAAAGGAATCCATGCCTGATCAAGACCAGGTGATGCAAGTTTTACGCGATTTTCACCAAATCCCCTTTCTGCGCATTCTGCTCATTGCAGCTGGCGCCTGGGTCCTCATCCGTCTGGAAATGACCCTTGGAAAG
>SLCH01000019.1 GCA_007125915.1 Syntrophobacteraceae bacterium | reverse complement strand
TGGCCCGCATACCCGCTGCTCAACGGTGAAAAGAAACTATGCCAGGGATACAGAACTTGCCTGAGGCCCCTTTTCTCCCTCCCTTTCGACGAATTGAACGAGCGCTCCCACCTGAAGCTCTTTGAATTTTCCGTTTATAAGGGAATTTTCGTGAAAATAAACCTCCACACCTTCCGGCAAGGTCACGAGAAAACCATAGCCTTCGTCATAGAAGATCTTGCTCACTTTTCCCACCGCTTTTACAGACTGAGGTTTGATTTCACTCCGCTGTTTTCCAGCATGTTCCTTGAGGCGTCTTTCGGCAGTGTCGAAGGAATTGCTGATGGCCACATACAGGTCCTCATTGGGCTCTCTTTTCACTATGATTTCGCTGCCGGGTACGGTGATGTCGATGGTCACATTGTAGACCTGGCCACTTCTCTGGCTTCTGTGAGGCATGTCCACCTTAACGCGGCACCCTATGATTCCATCATGAAAGTTGTCCAGTTTTTGCGCCTTATCCCGAATGAGTTCTTCCATCTCAGGGGACAAATGAACATTTTTGGCACTGATTTCCAACGGAAGCTTCATAAACGGTTCTCCCTTGTTCAAAGAAGACTTTAAGTGGAGCAGACTTTTTCCTCTCCCAAGCTTAAAGCAGATAGACAACTCACCATGCAGGGGAACAGACCTTCGATCTTCAGGATTTCCAGCGAGTGCCCTCAAACCCCAACGGATGAATGAGGAACCCGAAGCCAGCGGGCCTGTCTATCAATTTTTCCCCGCATACAAAGGCCGGCAGCCCTCCTCGTCATGCAAAAAAATCGTTTCCTCACGGCTGGGAATTTTCCTTCAGTCGTGACCGGACCAGGACTTGAGAGTGCAGGGTTCGGTGTACGGGACAGCGGTCGGCTATTTCCAGAAGCCGTTGTCTCTGATTGTCATCCAAGGGCCCTGCCAGCTCAATTTCACGATCTATGGTGTCGATTTTCTTTCCGCTCTCCTCACAGTTTTGGCAATGGGACATGTGAACTTTTCGGTGTCTGAGGCGGACCACGACTGCCTCCAGAGGCCAGGACTTGCGATCCGCATACATCCTGAGTGTCATGGAAGTGCACGCTCCCAGTGCGGCTGTCAAAAGGTCGTAGGGAGTGGGTCCCGTGTCCGCCCCTCCCACGGCAATGGGTTCATCCGCAAGCAGGCGATGACCGTTGGCATTGATTTCCGTTTGATAACCAATCCGGCCTGTCCGCACAATGGTTCGGTTGTCTGCAGGATCTTTCCTGATTTGGGGCTCTTTTTTCATTCCCATATATTTCCCAGCCCACGCAGCCAAAACGCCACCCACATAGTGTGCATCCTCTCTTGAACTGAGCAGATGATCAGCCTGGTCAAGAGATACAAGGCTTTTGGGTTGCTGCGCACCATGGAATATATCTAGAGCATTGCTAAATTCCACAACGCTGTCAATGGGGGAGTGGAAGATGAGGAGGGGCTTCCCCAGAGAATGGAGGGCTTTTTCCATGGCGTTTTCACCAATGTCATCAAGAAACTGCTTCTTGATTTTGAAGGTTTTCAATCCCAGCCTGACATCCGCTTCTCCCTTATTTTCAACTTGTTTTCTCGTTTGTCCCAAGAATTTCAACAGGTGCGTCCGGTCGGCGGGCGCTGCGATGGTGGCCACCGCGCGAACGGTAGAAATCCGGCTTGCAGCCTGCAGCACCGCGGTACCTCCAAAAGAGTGACCGATAAGAAGGGCCGGTGCCTCGTAGTTTGATTCCATAAACTCTGCGGCAGACACAATGTCCGCAACGTTTGAAGAAAAGTTGGTTTCGGAAAAGTCTCCTTCGCTTTCACCCAGGCCCGTGAAATCGAAACGAAGAACGGCGATGCCTTCCCGGGCAAGTGCCCGGTTGATGTGAACCACGGCATTCAAGTTTTTGGAGCAGGTGAAACAATGGGCAAATATGGCATAACCCTGGGGCTTTTCATCGGCAGGCAAATCCAGCCTTGCAGAAAGGGTCTCACCCGCAGAGTTTTTAAAAGACAATTTTTGAAACTGCATTGCCAAATTCCTCTTTGGAAAAAAATTCTCACAGTGACGAAAGGTTCTGATAAGGCAGGGCGCCCACCCAGATCCCCATGAATATTTTCTATAGGGTTGCCGGTAATTTGTAAAGCTTCAGGCGAAATGGGGGCTTTTCTTTGAGCCGAGAAACGCCCACGCAGCTTCAAAAGTTACCATGCCCCAATCTTCAGGTCCTGTGTATTTTTATTATAAATCTTTTTCGCATGAATCGGGCAGTTTCCCGATCATGAATTCCCCAAAAGGGCAGCAGCCTTGACCGGCGGCGAATGAATCCCTTAGAATAGTTGAAGTCGTATAACATTATTGAGGGGTCCGGCTTTGATGGAAGCCTTTGAAGGCATGAGGAGAAATTATCGACCATGAATTCCAGAAAAACCTTGACACTATCGGCCGCCATTGCACTGATCCTCTTCGCAGGGGCCTTTTTGGTCGTGGCTCATGATGAGGTGCGCGATGTTTTCAAGATAGAGTCCACCATTTGGCCCAATGAAACGAGAGGTCCCGTTCTCTTCACGCACAAGAAGCACGCTGAGGACTACAGCATTTCCTGCAACGAATGCCACCACGTTTACGAAAATGGGAAAAATATCTGGCAGGAAAGCGATCCCGTTGACAGATGTCAGGACTGCCACTTTGAGACCACCGTTGAAGGAGAGAGAAGGCTGCCCCCCGACCTGCAAAAGCTCAATCTGAAACTGGCTTTTCATAACTTGTGCCAGGACTGCCACCGGGCGGAAGTGAGAAGGGACAGGGCCAGCACAGCTCCCGTCACCTGTGGAGGCTGCCACTCCAGGTCACAATGAAGCATGCATCCTGTTTCCCAGGAGGATCAGAGATGAGAGCGATTCGCCTTATCCACTGAAGAAGGAGATTGTGTCAACCTTCCAGCCGAAAATCAAAAGAAAAAGCCACTCACGCCCGTGAGTGGCTTTTTCTTTTGAACAGTCAAAGAAATCTTTCGGCTTTATACTTCTTCCACCGTGATGGCGTTTGTTTCGCAAACTTCCACACAGCTCTCACAGCCAAGGCACTCGTCTTCATTTACCGGCTCAGCCTTTCCGTCGACCATCTCAAAAACGTCCACAGGACAGATATCGACGCATTCCGCATCGCCATTGCATTTTTCTTTATCAACAGTAACAGTGAAACCCATGGTGTCCTCCGT
Source organism: Syntrophobacteraceae bacterium (assembly GCA_007125915.1). Classification (GTDB taxonomy): domain Bacteria; phylum Desulfobacterota; class Syntrophobacteria; order Syntrophobacterales; family Syntrophobacteraceae; genus SLCH01. The sequence continues at coordinate 4,508 of SLCH01000019.1, read as the reverse complement.
TGATCCTTGGAGCAGAAAGAACGTGCTTCGCCGTCTTGTTCCCCAGTGGATCAAAAAATCGAAATCATGACAAGATTAGTGAAATGGAGCTCCGATGAGGGGGGGCAACAGCCCGCTCCTCAGAACACGAACAGTCAAAAGATCACACACAACCCGTGGGTTTGGGAAGACCAGCCATTTTACAAGCTCCCTTACCCGGTCCTGAGGGGAAGAGTTCATAGATGTATTTGAGCTTGTAACCGGTTACCTTTGTGAGAATACGAACCATGGGAGCAATGCCATGCTTTTTGTAATAGTCCTGAAGGACATGGATGACTTTCCAGTGCTCTTCCGTCAGTTCTGAGATACCCTCTGATTCCTTGACATAGTCAACCCAGTCTTCGTTCCACTGGTCGAAGCTGTTGATGAAACCGTCTTCATCAATGTCAAATGATTTGCCTTTATGCTCAACTGTTGCCATGGACAAATTCTCCTCTCAATTGGACCGTTAAATAACGGGGGGTCCCAATCACACCCCGTTCCGCATCAACGTCACCGATCATTGATAATTTCTGTCGTTGCTGCCGAAACTGCGCAGCAGCCTGCACCATCGCCTTGGCCCACACTTCATTGCCAACGGCATGCACATGCGAATAACTGGCAAGCACCTTCTTGTAGCACATTCCGTCCCATCCTTCCACTATTCCATGACCCTTGGCCATTTTGAAAGCAAAAGGGTACGACGGCTTGTGCATGACAACTCGCGAATAGTGAAACTCATGACCCTTCAGGAAAGTTCCCTCAGGGTAAAAGGGATTCCTGTTCACACACTCCAACAGAGTGTAACCATGCCCCTGAGGTTTTTTCTCAAGCACCACCTCAAAGGGGAACACCCCCACCATGGGGTACTTCTGCTGGCGATGAGTGATGGCACTGCACAGGAGCATGAGGCCACCACATTCGGCATAGACGGGCAGACCCTCTTCGATACGCTCCCGCAGAGAGGCCTTGAAGATCTCATTGCCGGCAAGGATCTCCAGGTGTGTCTCAGGAAAACCACCCCCGATGTACAAGGCATCCAGCGGTGGAAGGGGCTTGCCCTCGAGGCTGGAAATCTCCTTCAGCTCTGCCCCTCTCTGTTGCAAAGCCTCCAGGTTTTCAGGGTAATAAAACTGAAATGCTGAATCCTTCACCACCCCGATGACCACAGAACCCGTCGGCAACAACTCACGGGAAACATTTTCTTCCGGCAGAGGACACCCAAGAGCATCGGCTGTTTGAGCCAGCCTCCACAGACCATCCAAATCGAGCCACTCGCACATCTTTTCCGCCATGAACTTCACAGAGCTCATGGCGTCACGTGATTCCTGAGGGGGAACCAAGCCCAAATGCCTTTCGGGAAAAACATTTTCTGCGACTTTGGGGATGACCCCAAGCACCGGCACACCGCACGAGCGCTCAATGGCTCCTGTCAGCACCTTTTCATGTCTCTTTCCAGCCACTTGGTTCAGAATCACTCCGGCGACGTTCAAGTCGGGGTCGAGGTGCTGACATCCAAGGACCAGAGCTGCCGCGGTACGGGTCATTTTCGTGGCGTCGATGACCAAAACCACCGGTGCCTTGAGTAACTTGGCCAATTCAGCGGTGGAGTAACTGCCCTGGGCGTCCACTCCATCGTAGAGGCCGCGATTTCCTTCCACCACACTCCCATCACCTGAGCTTGAACGAAGGAGAAAGGAGCGCAGCATTTCTTTGGAACTCATCAAAAAGGGATCCAGGTTGTAGCAGGGTTTCTCTGCTGCCAGGCTCAGCCAACCGGAATCGATATAGTCGGGCCCCTTCTTGAATGGAACGACGCTCAGACCTCGATGGAGGCGCCACGCAGCGGTGAGCCCCAAAGACACTATGGTCTTGCCGGCCCCCCCCCTTAGAGCAGCGATCACCAGTCTCGGTTTCTGAAACGCCATAATATTCCTCAAATGGGGATGAAGTGAAGAGCCTCACTCACTCCATCCCCAGAGAACAAGCTAGAACTTGAACTGAGTGGTGGTTCTCCAGGTCGCCATGGCCAGACGGTAGTCATCGATGTGCTCATGGCCGAACTCGATGCCCGTCTGCTCGAAGAACCTCTCCCAACCGATACGGTTGATCCAGTCACCCACCCGCTCATAACGGCGTGCGCCCGACGCGTAGGTTTCCAGGATCTTTTTGACGGCTGCAACGGTGCTCGGCCACCGGGGCGGTTCCTGGGGAATGAAGGGAATCGCCAGCTTGGAGAACATGGGGGGATTGATGACATTGGAAACCTTGCCGCCCACCCACAGGGAAATGCCGTCACCATCCTGGTTGGCCAGAGGCAGCGCAGGACACATGGTGTAGCAGTTGCCGCAGAACATACAGCGACTGTTGTTGATTTCCACACTCTTCATGTCATTGACCTTCTTGGGCTTGATGGCATACGTGGGGCAAGATGCAATGACGAGGGGAATTTCGCAGACATTCTGCACGCGCTCATGCTCAATGAATGGCGGCTTGCGGTGCACGCCAAGAATGGCGATGTCGGAGCAATGCACGGCACCGCACATGTTCAGGCAGCATGCCAGTGCGATACGCACCTGGGCGGGCAGCTTGTGGGAGCCGAAGTATTCATACAGCTCGTCCATGACCGCCTTGACAGGACCCGAGGCATCGATGGCGGGAGTGTGGCAGTGCGCCCACCCCTGCGTGTGCACGATATTGGTCACGGAGTTGCCCGTTCCACCGATGGGGAACCAGTTTCCACGGCTCCTGAGGTCATCGATGAGAGGCTGAAGCTTGGATTTGTCGCTCACCAGGAATTCGACGTTGTTGCGGGTGGTCCAGCGAAGATGGCCGCCGCAATACTTGTCGGAGATGTCGCACATTTCACGGATGAGATCAGTGCTGACGAGCCGTCCCGTGCCCACGCGCACCGTGTGAATCTCCGCACCCGATTCGGAAACATGCACCAGAACTCCAGGCTCCAGAATCTCATGATATTTCCACTTGCCGAAGTTTTCCTTGATGACTGGAGGAAAGAACCGGTCGAACTTCGGGGGACCGATGTCTGTGATGCGGTCTTGCATTGGATTTTTGGGATCATAAGCCATTAGTTTTTCCTCCTAAGCTTGATGGCGTTCACGGAAAGCTTTTTCGTCATGTTCCCAGCCACCCGGAACATCCGCTGGATCGTAGAAGATGTAGGGGTTGTAGCGAGGAGTGCTCACCATGCGTGGATCGGGGCTCAGGTCGCAGACCTTGAGGAATTCGCGCATGGTCAGTCTCTGAATGGTTTCACCCAGGCGTTCACGGTTCTTGCCCTGCTCCATCCACCAATCCCACATCTTTTCAACGAATTCCTTGAACTCGCCAAAAGGAGGCTCCATTTTCATGAACGGAATCACCACGCTGGAAAGCTGAGCACCCTCAAGGATGGGGGCTTTGCCGCCGACCAGTATGGTTGCGCCCGTGTCCACACCAGGCCACAGAGCGCGAGGCATCACGCGGATACAGTGCATGCAGCGCGTGCAGTCTTCGTCCCAGATCTTGAGATTTTTTCCATCCCAGTCCATGCAGCGGGTGGGACAAAGGTCGAGAACTTCTTCCTTGATGTCAAAGGCCCGCTTTTCAGTTCCGCCAGCTCCCCCATGGGGAATCAGCTCGCCACCCACGTAGGCGCGCACGGCTTGCTGGTCGATGCGGATGTTGTCACGCCAGGTGCCGATGATGGAGCAGTCGGACCGGGCAATGGCGGCCACACAGTCACAGGCGCAGCCGGAGGACTTGAATTTGAACTTGTAGGGGAACATGGGACGATGGAGCGCGTCCTGATATTCCATGGTGAGGTCGTGAATGAGCTCCTGAGTGTCGATGCAGGACCATTCACAGCGGGACTTGCCCAGGCAGCCTTCAGGGGTTCGCATGTTGGATCCGGAGCCCCCCAGGTCCATTCCCAGGTCATGGGTCAGGTCGTAAAAAAGAGGTTCAAGCTGGTCGGTGGTGGTGCCCAGAAGAACGATGTCGCCCGTGGAACCGTGCATATTGGTGAGACCGCTTCCCCTGGCATCCCAGAGATCGCAGATCTTGCGAAGCACATCGGTGGTGTAGTATTTGGCCGTGGGCTGGTTCACACGCACCGTGTGGAAGTGGGCCACACCGGGGAAAAGATCGGGACGGTCGCAATAGCGGCCGATGACGCCTCCGCCGTAACCCAGGACACCCACGATGCCCCCGTGTTTCCAGTGCGTCTCTTTGTCCTTGAAGGACAGTTCCATGAGCCCGATCCAATCTTCGACCATTTTGTTGCCTTTTGCGGCAATTCTCTTCGCGTCTGTTACGAAGCTCGGCCAGGGCCCTTTTTCTAGTTCATCAAGCAGAGGAGTTGCATGCCTAAGCGCCATTCGATTTACCTCCATAGGCCAATTTCTCTCTTTAGTTTCAGAAGTGTCAATCACCTCACTCACGACAGATAAAACTGATTACCGAGTTAAAACTCACCCCCTTTTTTGAAC
>SLCH01000023.1 GCA_007125915.1 Syntrophobacteraceae bacterium | reverse complement strand
GCCTCGGCGACCTGTGGAGCGATGGGGGTGGTGGCGTTGTGGTCCAGATAGATGGGCATCATGGTTTATCTCCTTGAAAGGGCATCATTCCTGGGTTCATGGATATCATATGTTTCCCATGAAATCCCCTCGTTGAACCCTGTTAAACTATCGAACGGACCGGAACCCTATATTTTGTGCAAATGAAAAAATTTATAATAGCCTGCCAATGCTGGAATTTGCACCCCTTTGAATCCAGGCGGCCCTTCAGGGGAACAGGGAAACTTGCAACATCGAGGGACCCATGGTTTCGGGCCCCTGGGATCTGGGCACAGCGAGGAGCCGGGATTCCCGGTATTGAGGATCGTTGGAGGGAGAGGGCACGAACAGCTCCCACAATGCTGTGAATCATGGACCGGCGCGAAGGTGGAATTTATGGGCAGAGGGAAGGATATGTGCCTTGGGGTTCTCCCTGAGTGACCAGGGAGCCCCAAGGAACCTCTTTTTCATGGCTGGGCCAGGAGAAAAGTGAGGAGCCAGAGAAGGCAGAAAGGCGCCAGAGCAATGGGTAGCGCGTTGAAAAAAAATTCTCCCCTTGGAAGTTTCTGCTTTTCGCTGCAACCTTCTGACACGTGAATTTCACCATCATAGGCGCAGGTGGAAGAACCGAGCCACACTTCCGTGAGGAAGAGAATGACGGCCATCGACAGCACCAACATGATTCCCATGTGTCACCTCCTGTGTTGGGGTTTGCTGGTTTTGCTGAGAAGAAATAATCAGAATCTGTGCCAAATTTTAATAGATTGAAATAAATGAAAAAAATAGACTTTGGCCGGGTCTTTTGATGCGGGGGATTCACCAAAAGGTGAACCTGGTTTTCATAATTGTGAACGGGGGCCTTTTACTGGCGGGAGACTCCGGGGAAGTGAAAGAGGTTCCTTCACGGGACATGAGCGAACTCGGTGGAAAAGAGAAGAAGTTGGGGTTTGAGCCTTTGGGATGGGTGATTATTATTGAATGGTATGAAAGAAAATTTGTGACAAAGGGGATTTTGTTCCCGGAGAGGGGGGCAACTGAAGGCCCTTCTCACGAAGACCTGCAATCACGGAGGTGATGTGAACATGTTGAGAGTGCCCATTCTTTCCTGGAGCAGGAGATGTGTTGCCGCCGCTGAAGACAGCCTGGGCGGCAAGCCCTTGCCCCCATCCTATATGGCCGAGTATTCCGTATTGGGCTTTTTTGTGGAAAATCCCGATGAAGCGGTCCGTGTCCTGAAGGAAGGAGGTTTTTCCATGGGAAAAAGCTCCGGAACGGACGAGGTTCTCGTGGGAGGCCACGCTGACCTGCAAAGAATCGCGGCGGTATTGAGGGACAAGGGCATGGGGATGGAACTGGCCGATGTGGTGGACGGTCTGTATCAGGGGTGATGATCCCGTGGCTCACCTGGAAGGTGAGATGAACCCATGCCCATCCATTCCATGCCCGGTGAGGTTCAGTCGCGATACCTTCTGAGCAGATCCTCGTAGGCATCGATCCGCCTGTCCCTCAAAAAGGGCCAGATGCGTCTGACTCTTTCGCTGCGTTTCAAATCCACATCCACCAGGATCATTTCTTCTTGGTCGTGAGAGGCCCGGCAGAGGAATTCTCCCTGAGGGCCTGCCACGAAACTGTTGCCCCAAAACCACTGGCCTCCTTCCCGCTGACCCGGAGGAGCCTCGAAGCCAATGCGGTTCACACTGACCACGGGCAGACCATTGGCAATGGCATGGCCCCGCTGAACGGTCACCCATGCTTCCAGTTGCCGCTCCCGCTCATCGGCCGGATCATCCCCGTCCCAGCCAATAGCTGTGGGATAGATGAGGAGGTCAGCGCCCGCGAGGCTCATGAGCCTGGCTGCTTCGGGAAACCATTGATCCCAGCACACCAGAATTCCCAGCTTTCCCAGGGAGGTGTGCACCGGAGTGAAACCGAGATCCCCCGGTGTGAAGTAGAATTTTTCATAATAGCCCGGGTCATCGGGAATGTGCATTTTGCGATAAGAACCCGCGATGCTTCCGTCCTTTTCCAGGACCAGTGCCGTATTGTGGTAGAGCCCCGGAGCACGCCGTTCGAAGAGGGAAATCACCAGGACAATGCCCAGTTCCTCCGCCAAAGCGCCAAAGAATGTGGAAGAGGGCCCGGGAATGGTCTCGGCCAGGTCGAAGAGGTCGGGATCTTCCACCTGGCAAAAATAGAGGCTCGTGTGCAGTTCCTGGAGAACCACCAGCTGAGCTCCTTGATGAGCTGCCTGGCGGATGAAGGTTTCGCTCTTCAGCACGTTGGTCCATCGATCTTCCACACAGGATTGCTGCACGATGCCCAGGGTGAGCTCGCTCATGGAAGAACTCCTTTGGGGAGCTGCATGGTGAGGCAATGCAGGGAGCCCCCTTCATGGATCAGAGGAAGGCAAGGGATGCCCATGACTTCCCGGTCTTTGAAAACATGTTGAAGAATCTCCAGGGCTTTTTCATCCCGGGGGTCGTCGTAGGTGGGCACGAGCACGGCTCCGTTGACAATGAGAAAGTTGGCATAGGTGGCCGGAAGCCTTCGGCCACTCTCGTCATGGACGGCTCTGGGCCAGGGAAGGGGAACCAGTTCGTAGGGCAGGCCCTTCCGGGTTCTGAAGCTCTTCAGCTGCCCGCCCATGGATTGTATGGCGCCATAGTGTTCATCATCGGGATCGTCGCAATCCACATGAACGATGGTGTCCTCGGAGGCGAAACGTGCGAGAGTGTCGATGTGAGAGTCGGTGTCATCGCCTGCCAGGTATCCGTGTTCAAGCCACAGGAAGCGATCTGTTCCCAGGTGTCGGTAAAGGGCCCTTTCCAGTTGATCACGGGAAAGATGCGGGTTTCGATTGGGGCTGAGCAAACAACGGGAGGTGGTGAGAAGAGTTCCCGCTCCATCGGACTCAATGCTTCCGCCCTCCAGCACCAATCCAAGGGTTTCCATGGGCGTGGCGCCAAATGCCCCCTGTTTTTTCAATTGCCGGGAGATGAGATTGTCCCGGTTTGCGGGAAACTTCAGGCCCCAGCCGTTGAAGGCGAAGTCGAGGAGAAGGGGGGCACCATTATGGGAGACCGTGATGGGTCCGAAATCCCTTGCCCAGGTGTCGTTGCTGTCCACTTGAAAGAGGCGGAGGTTCTCCGCCACTGCTCCCGCATCCCGCAACAGGCGGCTTGTGGCCACTCTGTTTGGGGCAATGATGAGGCATTTTTCCTGTTTGCTGATCTGCGCCGCAATGCGAACAAAAACGGATTGGACGTTTTTCAGGGAAGAGGCCCAATCCGTGTTCTCGTGGGGCCAGGACAGCAGAACACCGTCCTGCTCCTCCCATTCAGCAGGTAGTTTTCGCTCCATAGTCACATTTCCTTCTCATGCCCTTGGGTCGAAGAAAAGCTCAGGCCAATGAACTCCTTTCCCGAGACCATCTCTTTTGATTCACTCTGGATGGTGTCTTGCGCACACACTTGTACGACCAGAATGTATAATCGAGAATGGCACCATTGACAATGATGGGACGTTTGGGAGATGCATGGAAGGGTTGGGTGTGGCAAGGTCCCAAGGATTCTTCCATGAACTGGGCGGCGGAACCCTCAAAACACCAGCGTAAATGATACGCTTTTCCTCGGGAATTCTATCAATTGGAAAACATTACAAGATCAGCCTCCATGACAGAGAAGGAACGCAAATGGATTCTCATGGCGGCCATGCTCGCTCTTTTTCTTGGAGCCCTGGATGCCCTCGTCGTGAGTGCGGCCATGCCTTCCATTGTGGGAGAACTTGGGGGGCTCCACCTCTACAGCTGGGTCTTCAGCGCATACCTTCTGTCCCGGGCTGTCTCACTGCCCATATTCGGCAAACTCTCAGACCTTTATGGAAGTCGACGCCTCTTCCTCCTGTCCATCATCGTTTTCACCGTGAGCTCCATTCTGGCGGGTTTGGCCCAGTCCATGACGGCGCTCATCCTTTGCCGCGTTTTTCAGGGAATCGGTGCAGGGGGAAGTTTTGCTCTTTCCTATATTGTGGTGGCGGACATCTCCCCACCCGGGAAAAGGGGCAAAATGATGGGCTTCATCAGTTTTGTCTGGGGACTTGCCAGCCTTCTGGGTCCTCCCGTTGGAGGATTCCTGGTGGATTTTTTTTCCTGGCCGTGGATTTTCTTCGTGAATGTGCCCCTTGGAATTCTTGCCTTTGGAGGCGTGTTCTTTTATCTGCATGATGGGGAGAGGAAAAAGGAGAAGGTGCAGGTGGATATTGCGGGTGCAGTTTTTCTCACCGCATCCGTTCTATGCCTTCTCCTTGGCTTTCTCCTTGCGGGCCGGGTCCATGGATGGACATCCCTGCCCATTGTCTCTCTGTTCCTATCGGCCATGCTGGCTGGAGTTATTTTTCTTTATGCTGAAAGGAGAGCCGCTGACCCCATTGTGCCTTTGCGACTTTTTAGAGTGCACGCCTTCACAGTGGGGAATGGGGCAGCCTTTTTTGCCAGCTTCACGGTTTTTGCCATGGCCTCGTTCAGTCCCATGTTCATCCAGGGGGCTCTGGGAAAGTCACCGGGAGAGGTTGGCGTGGCAATGATTCCCTTGAGCCTCGGCTGGTCCCTGGGGGCCCTCTTGTGTGGGCAGATCATGAGACCGGGCCAGGAGAGGCCCATGTCCCTGATGGGAAGCGCTTTTCTGGCGGGCGGCGCCATCATGACTCTCACTTTTTCCAATGAGACACCCCTTTGGTTCTGTTCCACGGCTCTGGCCTTCAGCGGCCTGGGAATGGGATTCGTCTCCATTTCCACTCTCATTTTGGTGCAATCCAGCCTGAACTCCCAAGAGCTGGGTGTGGCCACCTCATCACACCAGTTTTCCAGAACTCTCGGAGGAACGGTGGGCATAGGACTCACGGGAAGCTTTGCAACGGGGCAACTCCTTCATTCATTGAACGACCTGGCCGTGGACTATGCGCACCGGGACATTTCACCCGAGGTCTTTCTGGATCTCTCCAGGAATGTGGAAGTCCTTTTCCACCGCAATCTGATGGAGCACTTTCCCCAGGATCTGGCTTTTGCGTTGCAGGCCGTTGTCAGCCTGGGGGTGAGCAAGGTCTATTGGGGGACCTTTGTTTCCGCTGTCATTTGTCTCATCTTTTGCCTCCTGCTCAAAAAGGGTCAAGCCCCCCCTTCAAACGACAAAGGGTAGGGCAGGTCCTCAATGCTGCTGACCCAAGCAGTCCCAGCCAACGTGGGAAGGCCTTTTATGCCAGTTTGCCTTCAAAATGATTCCTGTGAGGGTTCTCGCAGAGGCGCAGAGGGCGCAGAGCGAATATGGCAGGGTGAGCAGGGTCTTTTTTCTGCCCACCATTTTAACCGCTGTGGGGCCAGGGGCAATGCTGCTGAATGAATGAATTGTGTGCTGCCCGCTCCCTGCCCACGCGAGGGCTGGGGGTGGAAGAACCTGAAAAGACTGGATTCCCGCCTCCGCGGGAATGACGTGAAGGGGAATTTATTCAGGGTGGAACGCTTAAGTCAACAGCATTGGGGCAGGCCCTGCTCTCCCTGGAATTTGTTTGACCTGCGCCCTTGCCTGATGCTAATTGCAGACGGGGAGTGGAGAGGCCTTTCAGATCGGGCCCTTCATGGAGATAAACGACTTTTTTCCTTTTCTGCGGCGAAGACTTTTCCTTTCGCCTGTATCGGCGCCAGGTCAGCGCCCAAAGGGACCCGCCCCAATGGCCATTGTGCGAAAACAGCCGGCACGTGGATGCCTCTTGCCCAGCTAACCGCTTTCCCTCAATTTTTTGTGATGGGAGATTTATTCAATGTCCGAACTCGATCGCCTCATGTCTGAAATTCAAGAGAAGTACGAAATAGAAATCGAGCCCCTCACCATTGGCGGGAAGACCCTTAAGATCGCCCAGCTCAAAAACCTCGAGGAACATTTTGTTTCCCTCCTCAATACGGAAGATATTGAAGTGAAGGACTTGCCCTTCTGGGCGAAGATATGGGATGCAAGCTTCTTGCTCGCCTATTTTATGGGGAGGCAGCCCGTTGCCCTGGGGCAAAGAATACTGGAAATAGGGGCCGGCATTGGAGTGGTGGGAATCTACGCGGCCCTGTGCGGCCACCGGGTGGTCATTTCCGACATCAATGAGGAAGCTCTGCTGTTTGCCCGCGTGAACGTGCTTCTGAACAATGCCACTCAGGCAGAGGTGCGAAAAATCGACTGGAATGACACCGCCCTTCAGGAACAATTTGATGTGATCATTGGATCTGAGGTGGTTTATGACCGGGAGTGCTATCCCCTCCTCGTGAACTTTCTCAACCGTGCCTTGTCGCCAGGGGGCATGATTTTTCTCGCCAAGCACTATGAAATGGATGCGCCCAAATTTTTCAGTGAACTGACAAAACACTTTGAGTTCAAAGAGAAGGTGCAGAAAACCAGGAGTGACGGCGAGGAACAAAAGATCGCTCTGTATGCGATCAGGCGCAAGGGGGGTGGAGGTGCGCCCGGAAAGTGAGGAAATGACCAAAATGCAGGGAGAATCGCTGGTTGAGAACATTTTCATAGATTCGCCCAATGGAATGCTTGCGGCCGCTTTGCATTTGCCGCCCAGCACCCCTGCGCCGGTGATCATTTGTTGCCACGGGTTACTGAGTTCGAAGAATGGGTCGAAGTTTGTGGCTCTGGGAGAGGCGTTTTCTTCTGCGGGATGGGCAGTGCTTCGCTTTGATTTTGCGGGCTGTGGGGACAGTTTGGCCGTACCCTTGCGGCAATTGGTTCCCTCCCGCCTGGCAGACCTTCAGGCGGTGATCGGGTTCACTCTGAATGCCTCCTGGAGCAAAGGTCCCCTGGGGCTCATGGGATCCAGCATGGGGGGGTACATATCCCTTTTGACGGCAGCGGATTTGCCGGAGGTCATTAAAGGAGTGGTCTGCTGGGCCACTCCCTATGACCTCACAGAAATCCATCCCGATGAAACACGTCTCGATCACCTGGTGAAGTTTTTTCCTCGCGGTTTTGAACTGGGAGAGCCGAGCACTCTGAAGGATCTTTCCGCCGTTTCGGGTGCGTTCATTTTACATGGGCAGATGGATGAAATCGTTCCCTGGCAGCACGCGTTTCAAATCTTTGAGCGCCTCAAGGAGCCCCGCAGGAACTGCCTCATGAGCACCGCAGAACACCGGTTTCTCGATCCCCAATGGAGAGGTCTGGCCATGAGGATGAGCCGATCCTGGTTTGAGAGTCTTGGCTTCTGATCATGGTGAGGAGTTTTGTGTGGAATGGGCCTTGAGGGAAAACTCTTCCTGAAAAAGAGAAAAGCGCGGTCATTCCGCGCTTTTCTCTTTTAAAACTCACAGCAGGTTCAAGGGAGCCTGGACCCAATGCTCTTCATTTAAGGAATTGTGTGTGTTGCCCCGGTCCGCCACCCCCTCCATGGCAGGGGTCCGAAAGGTATTGAAAAGACTGGATTCCCGCCTGGGGGGCAATGACGCGAACGGGCTTTCACATGGGGTGCAATAACATGGTTCGACAGCATCGCCGCCTGGACCTGCCTGAACTGTGAAGCGGTGATGGCGGGTCCCTGCGGGTCAGGTTGCCTGTCTAGTGATCTTCTCTTTCGGAGATTTCTACGAGCACGCCAAAGGTGGATTTGGGATGGAGAAAAGCGATCTTGGCGCCCCCAGCACCTTTGCGTGGTTTCTCATCGATGAGTTTGATCCCTTTGGCTTTGAGTTCTTCCAGAGCCGCTTCGATGTTGTCCACGCGGAAGGCAAGGTGTTGCACCCCTTCGCCTCTCTTTTCCAGGTACTTGGCGATGGGCCCATCGGGAGAAGTGGATTCCAGGAGTTCGATTTCCGTGTCGCCCACTGGAAAGAAAGCGGTGGTGACCTTTTGTTCCTCGACGGTCTCGCTTCCCTCATGAAGCAATCCAAGGATGTCGGAATAGAGTTTCTTGGTTTCATCGATGCTCTTCACTGCGATGCCAATGTGATCCAATTTCAGGACTTTCATGGTGCTCACTCCTTGCTTTGGGATTGGGGAAGAGAAATACAGCTGTCCAGGATTTGCCGCATTACACTGTAGGGATCTTTCTTGCGTTCAAGAATATCCGATACAAATCGATCCAACTGTCCACTGTTCTCGAGGTGCTCGCGAATGATTCGAAACATTTCATTGTGAACCATGCGCAAGGTTTCCTTATTGGTACGTTCCCGTCGCTTCTTTATAAAGGTTTCGCCCGACTGTATGAGTTGGCGGTGTTTTTCAATGGCGTTCCAGAGGTCTTCAATGCCCTCGTCGTCGACAGCCACCGTTCTCACGACCGGCGGTGTCCAGTCTCTCTCTTTGATATGGGTGTCCTGTTCGACCCTGACGAGCACTTCCGATGCCAGCTGGTCAGCACCCGCTCGGTCGCACTTGTTGATGACAAAAACATCGGCGATTTCCATGACACCGGACTTCATGCTCTGAATGCTGTCGCCCGCTCCGGGAACGAGCACAAGGCAGGTGGTGTCAGCCAGATCGATGATGTCCACTTCATCCTGTCCCACGCCCACCGTCTCGATGATGATGATGTCCTTTCCAAAGGCATCCAGGACTTTCACCACATCATTGGTGGCCTGGGCCATGCCGCCCAGAAAACCCCGGGTGGCCATGCTTCGAATGTAGACACCAGGATCGAGGCTCAGTTCGCTCATGCGAACCCTGTCGCCCAGCACGGCCCCTCCCGTGAAAGGGCTCGAAGGGTCAACGGCGACGATGCCGACCGTGAGGCCCGCTTTGCGGATGGCTCGGGCCACTTTGTCAGTGAGCGTGCTTTTCCCTGCTCCGGGGGACCCGGTGATTCCGATGAGGTATGATTTCCCTGTGTGAGGATAGAGCTTTTCCATGCAAGGATAGGCTCTTTCATCCCCATTTTCCAGCCAGCTCATGACGCGAGCTGCTGCCCTCGGTGAACCTTGCAGGACTTCGTCAGCATAATCGATTGCCATGTATTGCTCTTCCTTTCACCTCTCAGGTCCTGCAGGCGCGGGGTTGCTTTTCCATGGAGAAAGTCTGTGGGAGAATGAGGCTGTCCCTGATTAAGGGCCCCTATTGCTTTGTTGAACTAGGGGTGACGAAGAAAAAGCCCGCGAGGGTAAGCTTCCCGCTGCCCTGGTTGTCTAATGTAAGAACATGAACTTGGATTGCCCTCCATGCGGTGGGAGGGTGAGAAGACTTTGCCGGGCATCCACAGCCTGGGCAAATGCGCCTGACGGCAGGTGAAACGGAGCGACCGCCTTGCTTCCAAGGCAGGTCGCTCTTTTTCCCTGTGTTTTGTTCGAGCCTTCACCAGGCGGTGAATGTGCTGAATTTATTGCAGATCAGTTCTTTCGAACGTTGTTCTTGATAAAATCCACGATTTCCGTGGTGGGAGTTCCCGGTCCAAAAAGGGCTTTGACGCCGGCTTTCTTGAGGCCATCGTAGTCTTCGAGAGGAATGATTCCGCCGCCAACGACAATGACGTCTTCCAGTCCCTTAGTTTTGAGAAGCTCCACAACCTTGGGAAAGAAGTAGTTGTGAACCCCCGAAAGGCTGCTGAGACCCACCACGTCCGCGTCTTCCTGAAGGGCCGTTTCCACGATCATTTCCGGAGTTTGACGCAGGCCCGTGTACACCACTTCCATGCCCGATTCGGCAAAAATGCGAGAAAGAAGCTTGGCACCGCGGTCATGACCGTCCAAGCCGGGTTTAGCGACTATGATCTTGATTTTCTTTTCTGCTGCCATGAAGATAACCTCCCCTGTCTATCCGTTGAGCCAACCATGAAAGAGATGGGTTTTATACATACTCTTTAGGACGATACTGTCCGAAAACTTCACGCCATACATCGCAGATTTCACCGACAGTGGCTTTTGCCTTGACGGCTTCGATGACTGCGGGCACTACGTTCTCGTCCGTTTCAGAAACCTTGCGCAGGTTGTCCAGGGCAGCTTTCCACTTGGCCTGATCTCTTTCTGCACGGAGCTTTTGGAGCTTTTGGGATTCCACTTCACCAACGGACATGTCCACTTTGAGCAGGTCGGTGATAGGAGGTTCTTCCATGGTGTACTTGTTGATTCCAACGTAGATGCGTTCGTTGGCTTCAATTTCTTTCTGGAAGCGATAGGCACTGTTCTGGATTTCCTTCTGGATATAGCCTTGTTCGATGGCCACCAGGGTGCCTCCCAGGGCATCGATCTTTTCCAGGTAATCGAAGATTTCCTTTTCGATCCTGTCCGTCTCGGCTTCCACATAGTAGCAGCCGCCAAGAGGATCGACGGTGTCCGTGGCGCCGCTTTCCTCGGCCACAATCTGCTGGGTGCGGAGGGCTACGGTCACCGCTGACTGGGTGGGCAGGCAGAGAGCTTCGTCATAGGAGTTGGTGTGCAGGGACTGGCATCCGCCAAGAGCGGCGGCGTAGGCCTGCAGGCCAACGCGAACGATGTTGTTGAGGGGCTGTTGCGCCGTAAGGGTGACGCCCCCCGTCTGCACGTGGTAGCGGAGCATCATGGACCTGGGGTTCTTGGCCTTGAAGCGCTCCTTCATGATCTTGGCCCATGCCCTGCGGGCAGCACGGAACTTGGCCACTTCTTCCAAAACGTTGGTGAAGGCGTTGAAGAAGAAGCTCAGACGGGGTGCAAAGCTGTCCACGTCCATCCCTCGCTCCACACAGGCTTCAACGTAGGCGATGCCGTCAGCGATGGTGAAGGCCATTTCCTGGGCCGCCGTGGCGCCCGATTCACGGATGTGGTAACCGCTGATGCTGATGGTGTTCCAGCGGGGAACGTTCTTGAGGCAGTATTCAATGAGGTCCACCGTCAGCCGCATGGTGGGTTTGGGGGGATAAATGTACTGGCCGCGAACGGTGAGTTCTTTGAGGACGTCGTTCTGGACGGTTCCGCCGACCTGGTCGAAGCTGGCACCCTGCTCTTCAGCAATGGCGAGGTACATGCCCAACAGAACGCTTGCCGGAGCGTTGATGGTCATGGAGGTGGTGACTTTGTCGAGGGGGATGCCATCAAAGAGCACTTTCATGTCTTCGATGGAGTCGATGGCAACACCTACTTTGCCCACTTCACCCATGGAAAGGGGGTGATCGCTGTCATACCCTGCCTGAGTGGGAAGGTCGAAGGCAACGCTCAGTCCCGTTTGGCCCTGCTTCAAAAGGTAACGGTAACGCTCGTTGGTGTCCTTGGCGCTTCCAAAACCGGCGTACTGGCGCATGGTCCAGAATCGGCCCCGGTAGAGAGTTGGCTGCACAGCACGGGTAAAGGGATACTGGCCGGGAAGGGCAAGATCCCGCTCGTAATCCATGCTGGCGATGTCCAGGGGAGTGTAGACTCGGTTGACTGGTGTACCGGAGATGGTGGTGAATTCTTTGCGGCGCTCGGGAGCTTTGGCGAAGGACTTTTCTACTGTTTCATCCCACTTTTCCTTGCTCGCCTTGATTTGCTGTATTGCTTTTTCTTCAAACATGCTTTCCCTCCTCAACACGATTGCCACATGACATTGTCCGCTCTACAAGGAACGGACACGAACAAAACTCCGCACGAAATTGCGAGTTCGGGTACTTCCGGGCCTGCACACTCGCCTTGATTCCTGGTGTGAAAAAAAGAGCGGGAGAGGCCACCTTTGAAAAATGACCGGGACGGGGTGAACTGTTGTAATAGGCACACTTGGTATTTACCTTTCCCTCAAATGGTTTGAGTACCAGGTGAGCAAAAATCCCTTCCTAGACGTCTATAGCAGCAAGGGCTGCAAGAATCAACAGCAATTCATATACGGATTGTAATTTGAAATGGAAAAAGATATGGACTTATACAAGGTTTTAGCTGCTGAACTTCTTACAATTTTCACAAGCTGAAAAGGACGGTTCCATGAGCATGATTGAGGAGTTGGTCGCGAGAATCAAAACCCGCGCAGACCGTGATCTTTTGGGCATGATTGTGTGCCATAACGGGGTGGTGCGAGGCAAGAGCCGGGAAGGGGCGAAGGTCAGCCACCTGGATGTCATGAAAAACGACGAATCCTGGGACAGGATTTTGGAAGATGCCCGTAAAAGGACCGGTATAGTGGGTGTGGAAGCCCATCTTTTCACGGGAAGGCGGGATGTGGGACAGAATGTGATGGTCGTGGTGGTCGGCGGAGACATACGGGAGAATGTTTTCCCTGCCCTGGAGGAGACGGTGAACCGGCTCAAGAAAGAGGGCGTGTCCAAGCGGGAATGGCTTCTTCAGTAGCGGGGCGCCCATTTCCCTTTCTGAAACTCCGGTGAGAGTGTGCGGTTCCAAAGAACTCAGTGCGGTGTCCAAAAGATCGGGAAATGTTCTTGACAGAAAGGAGGGGCCATTTTATACACTCGCGGCTTTGGGAAAGCCCCACTTCAGGGGGAAACCTGCACAGCGAGGGAGCAGATCATGCACATGCCATTCACGCGCACCATTGAAAGTCCATGCAGAAAATGCCGCAATATTCATCTGAACAAAGGGCAGTGCAGCGAAAAGTGCCTTGATCTTCAAGCCTTTCAGGAGGCCATCGTCCACATGGGTGAAAGGAACATCAGTGAATTCGGAAGCTCGAGGGAGGGCAAGACGGATTCGCAGTGAAAAGGGTCTCTTTGCCGGGGGCACCATTTTCGAAAGAATCTTGAAGAATCTTGAAAAAATAAAAAAGGCGGTGTTTCACCGCCTTTTTTATTTATGGAACTATCGGAAGAGCAGAACACACAATGAACTTCAAGTGTTCTGCTCTTCCGGACAAGCTATGGAGGAAATCAACCCAGAAGGCCCTTCACTGCTGATTGTTCTTCGAGAAGTTCCTTGAGAGTGAGGTCCATTTTTTCCCGTGCGAAGGAATCGATTTCAAGACCGGCGACCCGCTCATATTTCCCGGGAGTGCAAATGACGGGAACACCGTACAGAACCTCTTCGGGAATGCCGTAGGAACCGTCGGAGGGAATGCCCATGGTCACCCATTTGCCATCGCTTCCGAGAGCCCAGTCGCGCATGTGGGTGATAGCAGCGTTGGCTGCGGAAGCGGCGGAAGAGAGTCCTCGCGCTTCGATGACTGCAGCGCCCCGTTTGCCGATCATGGGGATATATTCATTGCGATACCATGCCTCGTCAACCAGCTTGGGTGCAGGCTCACCGGCGATGGTGGCAAAGCGGATGTCGGGGAACATGGTGGGGGAATGGTTGCCCCAAACGATCATTTTTTCCACGTCATTCACCGTTTTGCCAACCTTGGCAGCGATGTGATAGACGGCCCGGTTGTGGTCAAGACGCATCATGGAGGTGAAGTTCTGCTTGGGAATGTCGGGAGCAGACTTCATGGCGATGTAGCAGTTGGTGTTGGCGGGATTTCCCACGACGATGACGCGGATGTCTCTGGCAGCCACTTCGTTGATGGCCTTGCCTTGCTCCGTGAAAATCTGAGCGTTGGCGGAAAGGAGGTCTTTCCGCTCCATTCCGGGCCCGCGAGGCCTTGCTCCCACAAGAAGAGCGTAGTCTGCGTCTTTGAAAGCAACCTTGGGATCTCCCGTGCCCACCATGCCGGCCAGAAGGGGAAAGGCACAGTCTTCCAATTCCATCATGCAGCCCTTGAGTGCCTGCTGGGGTTTTTCCATGGGCAGCTCAAGCATTTGGAGAATGACCGGCTGGTCCTTGCCAAGCATTTCGCCGCTGGCTATGCGGTACAGCATGGCGTAGCCGATTTGGCCGGCAGCACCGGTCACGGTGACACGAACGGGGGTTTTTGCCATTTCTAATGACTCCTCTCTCGCTTGCAGATTGTATCTCTTATCCCACTACGATAAGTACATCGTCCTTTTGGACATTTTGACCGTCTTTGAAGTTGACCTGCTTCACGGTGCCGGCGCAGGGAGACGCGATGGAGTTTTCCATTTTCATGGCTTCAAGAATAAGAAGGGTGTCGCCTTCCTTCACTTCGTCGCCTTCTTTCACTTCGTAGCGAATGATCATGCCGGGCATGGGAGCCTGAACAGCGGTGCCACCGGCAACGGGTGCGGGAGCTGCCTTGGGAGCCGGTGCGGGAGCTGCCGCAGGAGCGGGGGCGGCGGCCTTGGGGGTTACGGTGGGGGCGGTGCGGGGAGCCGGAGCTGCAGCAACGGCAGGAGCTGCGCCGCCAACCTGCTCAACTTCCACTTCAAAATATTCACCATCGACGAAAACGTTGAAGATACGCGTGCCGGGACCCTTTTCAGGGGCGGCTTTGGCAGATTTTTCAACGAGAAGGCCGGCTTTTGCTTTTTTGACCAATTCTTCCTCTCTCATCACATCCTCCATAGTCTTGGGTTTTACTTCTGCGGGAATCTCTTCCAGGCCGTATTTCCACTTGAGGAACCGCTTTCCGGTGGTCGGATAGAGCGCATAAATCAGAATGTCGTCCAAATCCTTGGCGAGTCCTTCCACATCTTTTTCTGCCTTGGGAAGTTCTGGCTCAAGAACATCTGCGGGGCGGACAGTGATGGGAGTTTCGCCGCGGGCGTAACCCTTGAGAGCCTTCTTTTGAACTTCGGGATCGATGGGGACAGCGGTTTTTCCGTAAAGACCATAGCAGAGGTCTTTGACCTGCGCGGTGGTCATCTTGTAACGCTCTTGAGGCGTGTCAAAGAGAACGTTGTTGACGGTCTGGATTCCCACAATCTGGGAAGTGGGGGTGACGAGAGGCACCTGGCCCAGTTCGCGGCGAACGATGGGAAGCTGGCGGAACACTTCGTCCATCTTGTCGAGGGCGTTCATGTCACGGAGCTGGTTGTACAGGTTGGACAGCATGCCGCCGGGTGTCTGGTGGAGGAGCACGTTGATGTCGATGATGGACATGCGGGTGTCCAGCAGGTGCTTGTACTTGGCGGAAACTTTTTCAAAGTATTCACTGCACACGGCCAGCTGCTTGAGGTCGAGGCCCGTGTCTCGGTCTGTTCCGCGCAGTGTGGCCACGAGAGGCTCAATGCCGGGGTGAGAGGTGCGGTAAGCCCAGGGAGAGAGACAGGTGTCCACGATGTCGACACCTGCTTCGATGGCCTTCAAAAGGGCCATGTCTGCCATGCCCGAAGTGAAATGGCTGTGCAGATGAATGGGGGCCTTCACCGTTTCTTTGAGAGCCTTCACCAGCACATAGGCATCGTAGGGATTGATGAGACCGGCCATATCTTTGATGCAGATGGTGTCGGCGCCCATGTTTTCCAGGTCTTTGGCCTTCTGGAGGTAGTATTCCAGGTTGTAAACGGGGCCGCCCATCCGGTCTTCGGTCAGGGAGTAGCACATGCTGCCCTGGAAATGCTTGCCCTTTTTCTTGATGATCTTGACGACCGTTTCGAAGTTTCTGTAGTCGTTGAGTGCGTCGAAAACGCGGAAAATGTCCATGCCATTTTCTGCGGCACGATCCACGAAAGCTTCTGCCACGTCGTCCGCATAGTTGCGATATCCGACCAGGTTCTGCCCGCGCAAGAGCATGGAGAAGGGAGTATTTTTGATTTTCTCCTTGAGGTTGCGCAGTGACTGCCATGGATCTTCGCCCAGAAAGCGGTGCATGGTGTCAAACGTGGCGCCACCCCATACTTCCATGGAATAGAAACCGCATTTGTCCATTTCTTCAGCGATTTCCATGAAGTCCTCATTGCGCCCACGGGTGGCGAAGAGGGACTGATGGCCGTCACGAAAGGTCAGATCCTGAATTTTCACGGGGTTGGTCACGGGAACTTTTTCATCATCCAGAAGTCCGGATATCAGCTTTCCATGTTGCACCTTCTCCATCTAACTCTCCTTCTCCTTTTGCAATCCGTTCGAGATGCTCTCCAGAACTTACTCCAGCGTCAGAATTCATATTTTTCTTACAGGGAATGGTGAACCTTGAATATTGCGAAAAGGCCGGGAACCTGACCATCATTGGAAAAAGACATCAGCAATCGCCCTGCACACGGCACCCTCTGATCTCAAGATTGGCCCTGCACCTGTCAACCCGGCACACTAGCACTCTGAGCACACACTGGTAAAGGGGAAAAATAAATAATAAAATGATGATCAGCGCACCAGCCTCATTTGCCACACGCGGCGGACATCCATGCTGGACGTCCTGCCAGCCATCACCCACGAACTATAGGGCTGTGACGGTCTTTCTGCAAGAGTTTTCTGTTGAAGTGCCGCCTCATCATCCTGAATGTATGCGTTCACGGCTGCGGAAACGGCTGCGAGCACCTTCTTGTTGGCCGGCATGATACCCTCCTTGTGGAATAGTGGTTAGTTTCGCCCTCTTCTCAACCCTCTAAAAAAGCAGCTGAACACCGGAAAAGGCGCGGCACACTGCCGGAGCACTCGCCCGATGGTATTTCAGCTATTGGAAACATCTTTCATTTGCGGGTTCAGTGCTCCAAAATGCAAGATGAATGATGACACGAAAAGCTTCATGAACAACAATGAGGAAATTATCCCCTGCCGTGAGCGGCCGCAGTCGGGCTTTTCAGGCTGAGCGCCTTGTTTTCTTCTTCAGGTTGCTGATTCTTCTCCTGAAAGCATCCACGAGCTTGTTGTTCTTTTCTTCCTTCGCCTGAAGCTGTTTGGCTCGAAGTTCCTGGATCTTGCTCTTGACAGATCGAACATCCACGGCACGTTTCTTTTCCCCGCTGTCTTCGATGCCACGCGCCTCTTTGATGTTGGAGATGAGTTCGGCCTTGTTCATGGCATGCACGCCCACAATGCCCTCCAGGGAAAGAGCCATCTCCCTGAGTTCTTTGGCTGTCATTTTTTCGAGAGGTTTTTCCTTGACCTGCTTTTCTTTCTTTTTGCCCACAATACTACTCCTTCTTCTGGTTCTGCTGTACCACCATCTCGGCCATGGATATGAAAGGTTTGAATAAGTCTATGGGTATGGGGAATATGGTCGTTGAGTTCTGATCGGAGGCCACTTCTCGAAGCGTCTGCATGTAGCGCAGCTGAAGGGCGATGGGATGCTCCTGGATGATTTGCGCAGCGTCGGCGAGGCGCGTTGCTGCCTGGAATTCGCCCTCCGCTGCGATGACTTTGGCCCGGCGCTCTCGTTCCGCCTCCGCCTGCCGGGCCATGGCCCTCTGCATCACCTCGGGAAGGTCGATGTGTTTGAGTTCCACCACGCTGACCTTGATGCCCCAGGGATCCGTGTGGCGATCAAGAATCTCCTGTATCTGCGTATTGATCTTTTCCCGTTCGGAAAGCAGGTCGTCCAGGTCCGCCTGACCGCAGATGCTTCTCATGGTGGTCTGGGCCAGCTGACTGGTGGCATAAACGAAGTTCTCCACGGAAACGATGGATTTGACGGGGTCCACCACCCGGAAGTAGATAACCGCATTCACTTGGACGGACACATTGTCCCGGGTGATCACGTCCTGAGGCGGCACATCGGCAGCGATGAGGCGAAGGCTCACCTTCTGCATCTTATCGATGATGGGGATGAGAAAAATGAGGCCGGGGCCCTTTGCATTGATCACCCGTCCCAGCCTGAAAATAACGCCCCTCTCATATTCGTTCAAAACGCGAATGGCGTTTGCCAATATCATCACCAGAAAGATGACGATCGCAAGTATCCCGTAAATAGACATGCCGAAGTCTCCCAAAACAACACTCCTCCAATGTGATTATTTAGAAAAATGATTTGTCCTATCTAGCACCGATCTTTTGGACTTTCAACTTTAAATTGACAACGGCCAAAACCACCACCTTTTCCCCGGACAAAACAGGTTCTTCCGATTCGGCATTCCAGGTTTCTCCATTGACGAAGACTTTTCCCTGTGGCGCGAGGTCCAGGGTCACTTCACCCACCATGCCCACCATGGCCTCCGTGCCTGTCCGAGGTGTGCTCACTTGCGCCCTGGCGGCAAATGCCGCCACAGTGGCGAAAAAGGCGGAAGCGGCCATCACTGTGGGAAGGAACACATACATGGCCAGCTGTATGGTCGTGTCCGGTGTGCGGAAGAGCATGAGAGATCCCAGCACCAGGGAGACGATTCCCGCGACACTGAGCAGGCCATAGGAGGGCACGGTGACTTCCAGGATGAAAAAGATAGCGGCCAGAAGGATGAGCAGGAAGCCCGCGTAATTGACAGGAAGGGTTTGCATGGCATAGAGGCTCAGCACCAGAGAAATGCCCCCAATGACTCCCGGGAATATGGCCCCTGGCTGAGACAGTTCAAAGTAAAGGCCCGCCAGTCCAAGCATGAGGAGTATGTAGGCAATGTTGGGGTTGCTGATGGCTCGAAGGATCTTGTGCTGCCAGCCGGGCTCGATGAACCGCTGTTCAATTCCCACCGTATTGAAGGTGATGGTTTCACCCTTCTTGCGAATCTCCCATCCATCGAGGCGGTCCAGGAGGGCTTGAACATCGTCCGCCACCAGGTCGATGACGTTTTTTTCGAAAGCCTCCTCGGCCGTGATGGAAACACTTTCGGTGATGGCCCTTTGCAGCCACTCGGCATTTCTCCCTTTTTCGCTGGCGATGCTTCGGGCAAAGGCGAGCATGTCTTGAATCACCTTTTCACTCATGGTGTCGGGAATGTCTTCTCCCCTGCCCAAAACGGGGCTTGCGGCGCCTATGTTGGTTCCCGGCGCCATGGCGGCGATGTCGGCCGCAGCCGTTATGAAAACTCCCGCCGATGCCGCCTGGGCGCCGCTGGGGTGAACAAAAACAATGATGGGCACCCTGCTGTTGAGAATCGCCTGGGTGATGCCCCTCATGGAAGTGACGAGCCCCCCGGGGGTGTCCAGCAGAATGATCAGCCCTTCCGCCCCCTCTTTTTCCGACCGGTCGATGACATGGCGGATGTACTCCTCCACCCCGGGGTTGATGCTGTCCTTGATCTCGATGATATTCATGTGCCTGTTCTGAGAAGAGGTCGTTCCGCTCAAAAGCCAGAATGCCCCTGCCAGAATAAGGACCATCAGCCATATGGGTCTCTTGTATGTGCTCATGTGCCACTTGAACATGGACGTTTCCTTCAGTGGTTTTCCGTATCCTTCTCAAGCAAGGTGCGTATGTGCAGAAGATCCTGCCATGATGCACTCTTTTGGGCGGGGTTCCTGAGAAGGTATGCCGGGTGAAAGGTGCAGATGAGAGGTGTCCCCCGCCAGGAATGAACCTTGCCTCTCAATCGGGAAACGGCGCTTCCCTTGCCCAGGAGGGTTTGGGCCGCGCAGGCTCCCAGAGCACAGATGACCTTGGGCGATAAAGCAGCCAATTGGCGGGCCAGATACGGGAAGCACGTTTCCATCTCCTCCTGCTGTGGTGTACGGTTTTTGGGAGGACGGCACTTGACCACGTTGCAGATGTAGACGCCGTTTCTCTCCAAACCAATGGATTGTATCATTTTATCCAGGAGTCTTCCCGCTTTTCCTACAAAAGGCCTTCCCTGAACATCCTCTTCAAATCCCGGCCCCTCTCCCACAAAAACAAGGGATGGACATTGAGCTCCCTCTCCAAAAACAAGATTTTTCCGCTGCTCATGGAGCCGGCAGCGGGTGCATCCTGCCAGTTCTTCCTCAATGGCCCTCAAGTCTTTCCCCCTGCACCTGGGAATGGCCCTCACAGGCCCGGGCTGACCACCCCGAGCGCTGTCCGCGCTCCATGGTTTTGCGGGATAAGGGGGTTTTGCGGGATAACGGGCCATGCCCGCCATGGAGTATCCTTCCAGAAGGCAGCGAAGCTGGCGCAGAACATCAGGAATTTCCTTCAAGACCGGGTGGGGTGGTTTCATGGGGTTTTGGCCTCAAGGAACAGTTCCACATGGTCCCAGATCCTCTCGGCGACCTCCTCTTTGGTCATGAAAGGAAGCTCCAGAATTTTTCCCGACCGCTCCAGGATTTTCACCTGGTTGGTGTCCGTAGCAAAGCCTGAACCCCTTTGCGTCAGGTTGTTGGCCACGATGAAGTCGAGGTTTTTCTTTTCAAGCTTTTCCCGGGCGTTTTCCAGAAGGTTTTCCGTTTCCGCTGCAAAGCCCACCAGAACCCGGCATTTGCTGTCCTTTCTGGCCCGGCCCAGGGAGAGGAGAATATCGGGATTTTTCTCCAAGACAACCTCCTGGCGGCCTTCGATCTTTTTCACCTTCTGGGGAGCGGTCTGAGAAGGGCGATAATCGCCCACAGCCGCGGACATGATGATGACGTCCATGTGCGCAGCAAGCTCTTCAATTTGGTGCTGCATCTCCCGGGCGGTGACCACCCGGTGAAGGGTCACTTCCGAAGGGGGGGCAAGGGAGACGGGTCCCGTAACGAGGTGCACCTCTGCGGCACGCCGGGCAGCCACTCTTGCCAGGGCGAAACCCATTTTGCCGCTGGAGGGATTGGTGATGAACCGTACGGGGTCAAAGGGTTCCCAGGTGGGGCCGGCGCTGATGAGAACTTTCAGCCCAGCGAGGGAAGGGGTGGTCAGGAGTGTTTGGATTTTCTCCATGATTTTGGAAAGGTCCGCCAGCCGTCCAGCCCCTTCCTCTTTGCATGCCATGGACCCCACATCCGGATCCAGCACATGATAGCCCAGGTCTTTGAGCGTACCGAGATTTCTCTGAGTGGCGGGATGCTCGAACATCTTCACGTTCATGGCCGGGCAGACCAGAACGGGTGCTGTTGCGGCCAGAATGGCGGTGGTGAGGTAATCGTCCGCAATTCCCGCGGCCATCTTTGCGATGATGTTGGCTGTGGCGGGAGCCACCACGATAAGCTCAGCGGCCCTGGCCGCCTGAATGTGGCCGATTTGAGATTCCGCCTCCAGGTCGAACAGGTCGAGGCACACGGGTTGTTCCGACAAAACCTGGAGCGTCAGGGGGGTTATGAAGTGGGTCGCATTGCGGGTCATGACCACTTGCACCGATGCCCCGCACTTGACCAGGCTTCTCACCAGTTCCGCCGATTTATAGGCAGCGATTCCGCCGCTCACTCCCACCAGCAACGATTTGCCACTCATGCCCATTGGAAGCAATGCCTCTTGTTATCCTCATAAGGGATGATTTTTTCTCCCGCCCCCCAATGTCTGGTCCATATGAGGACGTGGAGCCTCACAGGGTCCATCGCCCTGATTTGGTGCCCCTGCCAATGGCACAGAGCGGGCATCGGGGGCCTGCCGCCCCGTGACCATGAAGAGAGCGCCCCCGCCTCAAATGGGGCCTGAAGAGGGTGCCACATAAACTTCCACGTAAGTGTAGTAGAGTTTGTCGTAAATTTTGATCACACAGACCTTTTCCGGCTTTTGAAAGATGAGCACCGACCTTCGATAGCGGAATCCTCCCCGCTGCTCCCAGTTCTCACGAACCATGGCGGCCTGAAAGAAATTGATGACCGAATTGGTGTCCACTCTTCCCCGAAGAGTCAGCAGGCCGGCCTTGCTGGGACCCGATTGAAAGATATAGGAATCCCTTTGAACCACGGACAGTTCCTGTGGAAAAGGAATGTCGGGAAAGTCATAGAAAATGGGTCTTGGCGTCAGAGGGGCCGCCGTGGAAGGCATGGCTGCAGGGGAACTGGCGATGGGACTGGGTGGAGGCCCCGAAGACCCTCCCCATGTGGCGCATCCCACAAGGACCACGCTGAGACCCAGGAGCAGAGCCGTAGCTGCAAGCCTTTTGATTTTCTTTGATTCCATTTCTCGATCCTTATGGTGAAAAGGGTTTCAGACGTGTCTCCTGCTGAAGTGAGAGGTTCACGTGGGTCAGGTGAAGCAGGGAGGGTGCGCAGGAGAGCATGCAACCTCATTGGGCGAAGCGGAACGAAAGATCAGCGAAAAAAAGGATTGCTTCGCTTTTCCCGGTTCACCGTGGTGTGGGGGCCGTGGCCAGGAAGAACGCGTGTTTCTCCCGGAAGGGTGAATATTTTTTCCCGTACAGACTGGATGAGCTGGTTGTAGGATCCCCCGGGAAAGTCCGTTCTGCCGATGGAGCCCGCAAAGAGAGTGTCCCCCACAAAAATCCTTCCGCTCTCGCTGGAGTAGAAAGACATGTGTCCCGGGGTGTGTCCCGGCGTGGACAGCACCTGGAGGTGAATGCCGCCGAACTGGAGCGTTTCTCCCTCGGAAAGGAAGCGATCGATTTTGTTGGAGTTGTCCGTGGAGGATTTTCCCATGGCTCCCATGCCCACCATTCTGTCATTCAAAAGAACTTCATCCCCCTTGCTCAGGTAAATCTCTCCCCCCAGTTCTTCCTTGACACGCCATGCGTCCATGACATGGTCAAAATGAGCGTGAGTATTGAGAATGGCGGAAAGCTCCAGGCCAAGGGCCTTGATCCGGCGAACGATTTTGTCCCCATCGCCCCCGGGGTCGATCACCACTGCCCTTTGGGATTTTGGGTCCCCGATGATGTAACAGTTGGTTTGCAGCATGCCCACTGCAAATTGTTCAAATATCATGTCCTATCACCTCATCCATTTATTCAGATTATTATTCATTATTACTTTTAAAAATCATTACTTTTCAAAAATGATGAGCTCTTCAACGGGCCTTCGGTGAGAAGTCTGTTCCCTGTGAGCGGGTTCCCCAACTGCGACGATGGCCATGAGCTCAAGCCTCTCGGGCAGATCGAGCATTGCGGCCACCTTCTCCTTGTTTTTAAGAATTTCACCAATCCACACTGCCCCAAGGCCCTGGTGCTCAAAGCTCAGGAGCATGTTTTGAATGGCGGCACCTATGGCCTGGCAGTCTTTCACGTAATCGTAGGAGCTGTCCCTGTCCAGAAAAACCGCGATGAGCACGCCGGCTCCCTGCAGCGTTTTGGAGTAACGGGTGAGTCCTGCCAGCCTGTCTTTCAACTCCTTGTCCCAAATGATGGAAAACCGCCAAGGTTGATTGTTGAGTCCGCTGGGCGCCCAGGAAGCCGCACGCAACGCTTCCTGGACCGCCTTTCTGTCCACAGGGGATTCCAGGAAGTGGCGAATGGACCGTCGCTCATAAATGGCCGTCATCACATTGGTTTGGGGTTTTTCTTGGGACATGTTGGCTCCTCTTTTTATGAAGCGTGATTTCGCATTGGATTTCAGATTTGGATTTCAGATCATAACGTGTTGAGATGCCGCAATGGGTAATATAGGTGTTTCGGGGTCATGGGGTCAAAGTAAAAAGAGAGTGTTTCCACCAAAGTGGAGGCCCTTGTGGACGGATTTGTTCCGGGACTGGATTTTCACCGGCGGCAGTCCGTGTGCACCCGCGGCAACCAGCAATGCTGTTCATTTAAGGATTTTTGTGTTGTCCTGCCACGTCATCCCCGCGAAGGCAGGGAGCCTGAAGCTCCTGAAAAAGCTGGATTTCCCCCTTCGCGGGAATGACGTAAAGGTGCTGTTGCACTGATTGGGGCAGCCCAAGTCAACCTCATGAGCGGCAACCGGGGGGTGGCCGTTGCGCTCGAGGGCCCCCCTTATGGAAAGGATTGCGGGGAGGCTTGCTTTATTTCTCAGTGGACCCTAGAATTGACAGGCAAATGTTCAGTGGCTGAGTTTCCGGCCCGAAAGGTGCTTGAGGGACGGGGTTCGGCCCATCCAGGGAAACAG